>CAXBOY010000004.1:0-71915 GCA_963977405.1 uncultured Gammaproteobacteria bacterium | reverse complement strand
TAACCGTTACGGCGCTCGAAGTCTTTCATGAAGGCTACTAGTTGCTCACAGCCCTCTACTGGCATGGCGTTGTAGATCGATGCGCGGATACCGCCAACTAAGCGGTGGCCTTTGAGTGCGTACAGACCTTGCTTGTCAGCCTCTTTCAAGAATGCATCGGCTAGCTCTGGCTTTGCGATGTTGAATGTGGCGTTCATGATTGAGCGATCAGGTTTGTGGGCTGAACCGACATAGAAGTCCGTGCTGTCGATCGCATCATAGATCAACTTGGCCTTCATCTCGTTACGCTCTTCCATAACCCCAACTCCGCCTTGCTCCTTTAACCATTCCATTACTAGGCACATCATGTAGATCGCGAAAGTATTGTTGGTGTTTTGAAGAGAGTGGCTCTTTTCGTAGACAGAGTAGTCGAGCAGTGATGGCGTGTAGGGAAGTGCATTGCCCAGTAAGTCTTCACGAATGAGGACTAGAGCCATGCCTGCAGGGCCAAGGTTCTTTTGCAAACCAGCGAAAATCACACCGAACTGATTGAAATCCAGTTTTCGTGACAATAATTCAGAAGTCATATCCGCCACTAGCGGAATGCTGCCGGTGTCTGGGAACTTGTTCCAGCGTGTACCGAAAATCGTGTTGTTGCTGGTTAGGTGCACATAGGACGTATCGGCATCGAGTGACGCAGGGTCGAAAGCAGGAATGCGATCGAAGTTAGTGGCCTCGCTGGTCGCCGCAATGCTGATATTGCCGTAACGAGAAGCTTCTTTGCGCGCTAAAGACGCGAAGTTGCCGGTCTCAAGATAGGCTGCTTTGTGAGCTGGATTGCGCCCAATCAAGTTCATGGGGATTGCAGAGAATTGCATCTGCGCGCCACCGTGAACATATAGGATTTTGTAGTTTTCGGGCAGCCCGGAAAGCTCACGGAAGAGGCTGTCTGTTCTGTCGATTACCGCATCGAACTCTTTAGAGCGGTGGCTTATCTCGATCAAGCCGGCACCAAGGCCTTTAAAGTCGAGAAACTCGTCACGTGCCTTCTCCATTACAGAGGTTGGCAGCATGGCGGGGCCTGCACCAAAATTGAATACGCGTTTCATAATGTAGTCCTGCTTTGCTAAGTTAATAAATCGTTAAGCTTGTGCAACAGGGTCCTTGCTACAAATTCACTGACGATTCTAGAGCCCTCTTGGGAGCCTGTGCTGGTGTTGCCGCATGATCGTCTTGCAAGATTGCGCGAGGGCGCCTCTCCAAATTACGGTTCTCTTTATAATACTGTGACTTTGATGACGTCCTTGATCTGCGCAATTTTCGCCAAAGCCTCATCCGATGGACGTGACTCGACATCGATCAAGTTGTAGGCAATCTCATTGCGGCTCTTGTTAATCATATCGATCACATTGATATCTTGGTCCGCCAGAATGCTGAGGATCTGTCCGAGCATTTTAGGGACATTCTTATTACTAATCGCGAGTCGAGTGCCTTTCTGCGCATTGGCTGCACGATCGAGGGCAAGATTCGGGAAGTTAACCGAGTTCTTAATGTTGCCGTGCTCAAGGAAGTCCATCAATTGGTCGGCTGCCATGATTGCGCAATTCTCTTCGGCCTCGTCGGTACTCGCGCCGATGTGTGGCATAAGAACGACATCGTCACGACCAATCAGTTCGGCGCATGGGAAGTCGGCTACATACATACGCAGTTGTTTCTTTTCCAGACCATTGAGGATCGCTTGAGTATCGACGATCTCATCGCGCGAGAAATTAAGCAGGCAAAGCCCTGACTTCATGTTCGCGATCGCATCTGCATTGATCAGGTTGCGGGTGGAATCTAGCACCGGTAAGTGCAGAGATACAAAATCCGAGTTGACCAATAGGGCGGTAAGATTCTCGATCTTGCGCACTTGATTCGGTAGGCGCCATGCCGCATCTACGGACAGCGCTGGGTCATAGCCCAATACCTTCATGCCAAGGCTGATGGCCATTTCGGCTACAAGCGAGCCAATTGCCCCAAGCCCTACTATTCCGAGAGTCTTGCCAGCAATCTCAGAACCCTTGAAGCGACTCTTCTCCTTCTCCAGCAACTTCGACATGGCCGCATTGTCTTGCATATCGGTCAAGGAATTGACATAGGAGATGCCGGGCAGGATGCCGCGAGAAGAGAGCAATAGGCCGCACAGAACGAGCTCTTTTACCGCGTTCGCATTAGCACCAGGGGTATTGAAAACAACGATGCCCTGCTCGGTATAGGCGGAAACAGGGACATTGTTGACGCCGGCTCCAGCGCGGGCAACGGCTTTTAGATTAGGATTGGCGTCGGTGTCCTGTAGCTTGTGGCTTCTTACCAGGATGGCATCTGCATCTACGCTCTCCGGACTAACTTCATAACTGCCGGGGAATCGGACTAGGCCTTTGCTCGAGATCTGGTTGAAAGTCTTGATTTTGTACATCGTAGTTACCTTATTTATTGCGTGGTTTAACACCGCTTAGGCGCGCATAAGGCAGGATACTTCGTCGAATCGCAGAGTAAAACGAGGAACACTGAGGACACGGGTAAGGATCAATCTCTATGCACACGCGCTGGAGCTTTAAAAAGCGCACTTTATATCCTGATTTGCGTGTGAATACCAGCATTCCATCGAGCTCCGACCACAGTCTGCGTTGAGGGTTGGGTGCGGGTTTTCGCTAGGCAGCAAACCGGCTATGATGTCGACAATGCGGCTCCACACAGGGAGCAGCGGGGGTAGATGTGCAGACGGATTTTATAGCGGGACAGCCCGTCGACGTGGGCTCTGGCGGTATCAAAGTGCAGCGTGTGCTTGGTCGCAATGCCGGGCCTATGACTGGGCCAGGGACCAACAGCTATCTCATCGGCGAGCGGCGTTTAGCCATCCTAGACCCCGGGCCTGCCGACTCTCAGCATATCGATAGATTGCTCGAGTTAATCGACGGACGTCAGGTTGAGGCAATATTCGTGACCCATACCCATGGCGATCACTCTCCAGGGACTGCACTTCTGCAGGCTGTATTAAACACAGAGATTATCGGCTTAGCGCCTCCACAGGGCAGTGGGCAGGACCCTAGTTTTAGGCCCACGCGACTCTACAAGAATGGCGAGCGCATCCATTGCAGCGAGTTCACCATGTCATTGCTGCATACGCCCGGGCACGTCTCGAATCATTTGTGTTTTTTATTAGAAGAAGAGCAGATGTTGTTCACGGGGGACCACATCCTTGAGGGCACCACGCCAGTAATTCTTCCGCCGGATGGCAATATGCGCCATTACCTAGACTCACTGAAAGTACTTCAGAGCCTTCCCTTGCGCTATCTAGCGCCAGCTCATGGGAGGGTCATGGATAAGCCTGAGTTGGTCATCGAAACCCTGCGTCGACATCGCATGCGCCGCGAACAGAAGACCTTAAGCGTTGTGACAGAGCGCAACCGCACGCACGGCGCCAGCACTTTGCAAGAGCTAGCCTTAGGGGTTTACGACGACGTGCCGAGTCATTTGCTGCCATGGGCTGAGCGTACGCTACTTGCTCATCTACTAAAGCTGGCCGAGGACGGGGCAGTGGTCTGTCAGAACGAACGTTGGCAGTTAGCCGAGAGTTTTAGAAATGACTGAGTCATGCTGGTTTCTGTATCTGATTCGATGTCGTAACGGCACACTCTACGCGGGAATTAGTACGGATGTGGCACGACGTTTCGCGGAGCACCAGGCCGGAGCACCGAAGGGGGCGCGTTACTTGCGCGGCAAAGGACCTTTGCTGTTGGAGTTCCAAGCCGTTGCCGGCAACCGCTCTTCCGCTACGAAGCTAGAGCTCTGGGTGAAAAACCTTCCCCGCACTGTGAAGGAAGATGTGGTAGCGGGGCGGCTAGATTTGCATGAATTGTTTGCTGCGACGCAGGCTGGTGAAGAATTACAATAAGCGACTCGATAGAGTCGACTAGGAAACAAGCATGAAGAAAAACATTGAATGGATGAATTTGTCTGCGAGCATTGCCGTCATTCTTGGGATTGTGTTCTTGGGATTGGAGATTCGCCAGAACACGGAGATGATGAAGTCACAAACTCGTGATTCGATTTCCGAGAAGCAGATGATGTTCTCCGAATGGGTTGCCACGGAGAGTGAGCTAGCAGAGGCTATTGCCAAGGCAAATTCCGACCAAGTGATGACTCCCGCGGAAGGAGTGCAGTATGCCTATTTTCTGGCTGGGGTTTGGCGTGAATGGGAGAACTCATACTATCAATTCCAACAGGGACTATTTGAGCGAGATGAATTCGAGCCGCGAATGAACCGATGGCATGACATGATGCGTACAAAACTCGTTCGCGATTCTTGGGTGGCAACTCGAATGAATTACTCCCCTAGCTTTCGTGACGAAGTGGATCTCATTGTGAGCGCTTATGGTTCAAGCGCGGCAGTGTTGTCCCCTAGCAACCCTTAGAGCAAATGGTGAGAGTGTGACAGAGGCAGTGGCAGAACAAGAGCAGCGGCAAGTGGCTAAGATTCCAGTGGGAATCAGCAGCTGTCTGCTCGGCGAGAAAGTGCGTTTCGATGGTCAACATCAGCGCGATGCTTTCGTCGAGAAGACCCTTGGTCAATATTTCGAATTTCGTGCCTTCTGTCCCGAAGTTGCTATAGGGCTCGGCATACCGCGCCGCCCTATTCGTCTTGTTGCGATCGATGATGCAGTGCGCTGTGTATCGACGGTCGATGACACGCTAGATTACACGCAGGACCTGCGCGATACCGCGAACGAGCAGGCCTCTTGGCAGCAATCCCTATGTGGCTATATTCTCAAGAAGTCTTCGCCTAGTTGCGGTATGGAACGAGTCAAAGTTTACGACGGAGATCGTCCTCGACGCGATGGGGTTGGTATTTATGCAGCTACCTTGATGGAAAATTTTCCCAATTTGCCGGTAGAAGAGGAAGGGCGATTGGGTGACCCAGTGTTGCGGGAGAATTTCATCCAGCGAGTGTACGTATTATCTCGTTGGCGTGCACTCGAGAGCGAAGGGTTGACGGTACGCGGGCTTGTCACCTTTCACGCCCGACATAAGCTCATCTTGATGAGCCATTGCTTGAACGCGTATCGGGCACTTGGTCCGCTGGTGGCGGGGGCGAATAAAGGGAATCTGCAAGATACGGCAAAGCGCTACATCAGTGAGCTCATGGTGGCCTTGAAGCAGCGCGCTACCCGCGGTCGTCATGTCAATGTGTTACAGCATATTCAGGGCTATCTGAAACAGCATCTCGATGCAGACGATAAGGCCGAGTTGAGCGACGCTATCGCTCAATATCTGCGTGCTCAAGTCCCTCTCATTGTACCTATTACCCTGCTCAACCATTATTTTCGTAAGCACCCCAACGACTATATTCGTGACTCCTGGTATATGCGTCCCTATCCAGCGACGATGAGTCTACAAAACGATATTTGAGTCCAGCCGCGTAATGCTTTGTCTGCACCCACTGTGAAGGGCTATAATGGCGCTTTTTGCGACGCCCTAGGCCAGTGGCTGCGTGTTTAAGGCCTAGGCAGTTGGAGTGGGTACAGGAAATGGCAAACAACGCGACAGAGCGCGCTTTGGATCAAAGCGCGGACATCGAATCCTACATGGTGGATCTTGGTCGTCAGGCTCGGACGGCGTCGCGCGTTATCGCGCGGGCGAGTACCGCGCAGAAAAATGCGGCCCTGTTGTTGATGGCAGACGCCATCGAAGCACGTCGCGGCCCGATCTCTGAGGCCAATCAACTAGATTTAGCGGCTGGTAAGGCAAAGGGACTGGACAGTGCGATGTTAGATCGCTTAGCCCTGACTCCTGCCCGTATCGACAATATGGTCGAGGGATTACGTCAAGTAGCTGCGCTGCCGGACCCCGTTGGAGAAATCAGCGATATGCGTTTCCGCCCCTCTGGAATACAGGTGGGCAAGATGCGCGTGCCACTTGGCGTTGTGGGCATCATCTACGAGTCGCGGCCAAACGTGACCTGCGAAGCTGCGAGCCTATGCCTCAAATCAGGTAACGCGGTGATCTTACGCGGTGGCTCCGAGGCACTGCACTCAAATCAAGCGATCGCACAGTGTATCGAGATCGGCCTTTCTGCCGCTGGCATAGATCCTAATGCCGTTCAGGTTGTCGCCACTACGGATAGAGCTGCCGTTGGTAGCCTGATCACGATGACGGAGTACGTGGATGTCATTATTCCTCGTGGTGGAAAGTCTTTGATCGAGCGCATCAGCGCAGAGGCGCGTGTGCCAGTGATCAAACACTTAGACGGCATTTGCCATGTGTATATCGACGACAAAGCCGACTACCAGAAGGCGATGGATATTGGGATTAACGCGAAAACTCAGCGTTATGGTACCTGCAATACGATGGAGACCCTTTTGGTTGCGCAGGGGATAGCGGCGCGCATTCTGCCCGCATTGGCGAAAGCCTATAGGGACGCGGGCGTAGAGATGCGAGCGTGCAAGCAATCTTTGGCCCTGATGGATGGTGCTATCGCCGCGACGTCTGAAGACTGGAGCACGGAATATCTGGCCCCTATTCTTGCAATTAAGATAGTCGCTGATTTGGACGAGGCGATGGATCATATCGCGCAATACAGTTCGGCACATACCGATGCAATTGTCACCGAAGACTTCTCCCGTGCGCAGCGTTTCCTGCGTGAAGTGGATTCCAGTTCCGTGATCGTGAATGCCTCTACTCGCTTTGCCGATGGCTTTGAGTATGGACTAGGTGCTGAAATTGGCATCTCCACCGACAAGTTGCACGCGCGTGGACCAGTAGGCCTTGAAGGGTTGACCTCACAGAAATATATCGTGCTGGGTGACGGACAAATTCGTACATGATTGGGCGCAGCGTAGTTAGGCTATTTTTAGAGATTGGGTAGGGTATGGCAGCGAGACGCATTGGGGTTATGGGGGGCATGTTCGACCCCGTTCATCTGGGGCATCTCGAGGCGGCCAATTTGGCCATCGAGACACTCAGTCTCGACGAGTTGCGAATGGTGCCTTGCCACGTACCGAATCATCGCGATTCCGCCCATGCAGGCGCTGAGGATCGACTGGCGATGTTGCGACTTGCGACCGCGGATTATCATCGTGTAGTCATCGACGATCGTGAGTGTAGGCGCGATGGCGTGTCTTACACCGTCGATACTCTCGCCTCGATCGCACAGGAAAATCCCGATGCCATCTTAATATTGGTCTTGGGGATAGATGCTTTTGCGAAACTACCAACTTGGCATCGTTGGCAGGCACTGTTCATGATGGCACATATACTGGTACTCAACAGGCCTGGTGCGGAGTTCGTGATCGATCCAGACTTAGAGATAGATCTCGAATGTCGCGAAGTTGCTGATGCAGATCGTCTTTTCTGGGGAGCGCAAGGTAAAATATTGCGCCTGAAGCAGCCGCAGATTGATATCTCTTCTACTGCAGTGCGAGAGCAACTCCGCGGCAATGTTAATGCTGGGACTATTGTTCCACGCGTAGTGAAAGATTATATACAAGCACATTCGCTCTACCAAAACACTCGCCATCCAGCTGGATAGGCTCATTGAACCCGTCTTGCGGGTTTCACACTAGATAGGAATTAAGCCGGTTTGAATACTAAACAGTTATCCGCACTCGCAGTTAAAGCGCTCGAAGATATGAAGGGGCAGGACATCGTCTGCCTGAATGTAAAGAAACTTACGCAAATCACCGACTACATGGTCATAGTGACCGGCACTTCGACCACTCATCTGCGTTCTTTGGCGGACGAGCTAGGTAAGCAAGTTAAGGCAGCGGGCGAGCCAGTTTTGGGCGACGAAGGTCGTCTCCAAGCTGAATGGATACTCGTGGATCTGGGCGGGGTTATCGTCCATATCATGCTAGCCAGAAGCCGAGCTTTATATAGTCTCGAGGATTTGTGGAATTTTGACTCTAAGCCGGGCGAGATTCCGGTGGACCCTGCGGCCAAGGATGAAAATTAATCTAATTTCAGTGGGCACTCGCATGCCCGCTTGGGTCGAAAGTGGCGTCACCGAGTATGCTAAACGGCTGCCCAGCGATTTTGCCTTCTCCGTAACCGAAGTGCCATTGGCAAAACGGGGCAAGAGCATTGATATAGAGCAAGTGATTCGGAAGGAGTCTGATGCCTTGCTCAGTCGCGTGCGACCACAGGACTACGTGGTCGCCATGGAGGTGGAAGGCAAGGCGCTCAATACCGAGGGGTTGGCTGCACGCATCGATGCTATCCGCATGGAAGGGCGTAATATTGCCCTGCTAGTGGGCGGGCCCGATGGCCTAGGGGCTAGTTGTTTGGCAAGAGCGAACGAGAAATGGTCGCTGTCAGCATTAACATTGCCACACCCGTTGGTTAGAATTCTCATCGCCGAACAGATCTATAGGGCGTGGAGCATTCTAAACGCGCATCCATATCATAGGGCCTGATAAAACTATTTGGCAATGTGACGGTCATATAAGGGGGAACTTCCCTGAAGAGTTCATCAGCAAAGAGAAGGAAATATGGCAGAGAAATTTAAGCTGAATGATCATGAGCGTGAGACCCTGATTTTTAATGGGCGCATGATCGTCGCTGGTGTCTTCATATTTCTCTTAATTAGCTGTTTGATTGCCTGGATGGTTTACCTTCAGGTGTATCGCTATGATTACTTCGCCGCGCGCTCCGACGGCAATCGCCTGCATTCTCAATATGTGCCCCCTAACCGTGGCTTGATCTATGACCGTAACGGTGTGTTACTTGCCGATAATCGCCCGATCTTCAACTTAACGGTAGTGCGCGAGACAGCGCAAAATCTCGATGTTTCTCTTGATTTGCTGCGCTCGGTCATCAATCTCTCTGACGATGACATCGAGCAATATCGCACGCGCCAGAGTCGCCGTGCTGTTCCTCATACCTCCGTGCCACTACGCTATCAACTGACGGAGGAGGAGATCGCGAACATTGCGGTCAATCAACATCTCCTGCCGGGCATCGCTGTGGAGGCGCAACTAGTGCGCCATTACCCATTCACCGAGAGTTCCGCCCATGCGATAGGTTATGTCTCTGAAATCAACAAAGATGAGATGACTGCGATGTCTGCCGAGACTGCCGCGAACTATCGAGGCACGCACCAGATCGGCAAGACTGGTATAGAAAAGACTTATGAAGATTTACTGCATGGTCAGGTCGGCTATGAGACTGTCGAGAAAAATAATCGTGGACAGGTAATGCGAGTTCTAGACCGTACAGATCCGATTCCCGGTCGCGACATAGTGCTGCATATGGATGCTAAATTGCAGATGGCAGCGGAGCGGGCATTGGGAGATCGACGTGGCGCTGTAGTGGCCATCGACCCTGCTACCGGCGGTGTTTTGGCCATGGTGAGCAAGCCAGGCTATGACCCTAACCTTTTTGTCACTGGTATCAGCCGCGCCCAACTAGCGGAGCTTAATCGCTCGGGGCATACACCGCTATTTAATCGTGCGGTCGCCTCTAGGGTACCCGGTTCCACCATTAAGCCCTTTATCGGCTTAGCAGGACTTTATAACGAGACCATCACGCCTGAGACGGAGATCTATGACCCGGGCTATTACCGCCTTCAGGGGCGCACGCGACCCTATTATGATTGGACGTGGTGGGTAGACAAGTCGGGTCACGGCGCGATCGATCTGCGTCGCGCTATCTATCAGTCCTGCAATACTTATTTTTATCAGCTAGCCGTCAATCTGGGAATCGAGAAGATCCATGACTACCTAGTGACCTTCGGTTTCGGCACTAATGCTGCAATCGACATCCCCGAGGCTAGCGCTGGCATAGTGCCCTCCGAGCAATGGAAGATGGAGAACAGGGGGGAGATTTGGTACTCCGGAGAGACACCCTATGAGGGCATCGGCAACGGCATATTCCAGGCCACGACTTTGCAAATGGCGGCAGCCGCGGCGGCTATCGCGAACCATGGTGTGTTAAGGCAGCCACGCATGTTGCGCGGCACAATCGGCAGCGACGGCGAGGTGACCGACGTTATCTTTCCGGATAATGCGGCGCAGCAACAATTATTACCCTCTCAGGAACAAATAGAGATAGTGCGCAACGCCATGGTAGATGTGGTGAATAAGCCCTATGACTCCGAGCATCGCCGTCACGAAGGCTCTGCTTATCCGGTATTGAGAGATAGCGGGCATCCCTTGGAGTATCCCATGGGGGGCAAGTCCGGTACTGCGCAAGTGGTACAGTTTCAGGTGGATAGTGCCGGTAATCGCGATAATGGCGAGGTAGATGAACAGTTCCGCACCCACGCCATGTTCATTGCTTTTGATGCATCGGAGAAATCACGCATTGCGGTGGCGGTGTTTGTTGAGAACGGTGGCGGCGGTGGTTCTGTTGCCTTCCCCGTTGCCCGCGAAGTGCTCGACGCGTATCTCGTACCTGAAACCGAAACGTATCCCGAGCTCAGCGTCGTCGCAGAAAACGACCACTAACAGCCCACTAATTTAGTCGCAACAAGGCCCAGTACTGAAGATGGCAAGCCGAAGCATGAGCCGATCATTAGGGAACGATTTCTATCGTCTCACGGGAAAACGTGGGGGGATTCGCAAATCTCTATGCTTAGATGCACCACTTTTACTTTCTCTTTTCTGTCTCGCCGTATATGGCTTAATGGTGCTGTTCAGCGCTAGTGGCGAGAATATTACGGACGTAGAGCGTCAAGCTGCGGCCATCGTGGTGGCGTTCATCGTTATGATTGGCGTAGCTCAATTCGAAGTGGATTTCTTTCGCCGCGGCGCGCCGATGATGTACGCAGGTGGTATTGGAGTACTCATCGTCGTGCTTTTATTTGGTAGTGAGGTAAATGGTGCTACTGCGTGGTTGGACCTCCCTGGCCTGCCCAGGTTTCAACCCGCCGAGCTCGAGAAGTTTCTAGTTCCAATGATGTTAGCTTGGTATATGTCGTCGCGCTCCTTGCCTCCACGCTTTCGGGACTTACTCGTATGCGGATTAATCATTCTGCTTCCAACGATGCTGATCTTAATGCAGAACGATACGGGCACCGCACTGATGGTAGCGATGTCTGGAGTCTTCGCAATATTGCTAGCAGGCATTAGCTGGCGCATCGTAATTTTTTGCGCAACCTTGGTCATCATGGCATCGCCGGCTTGGTACATCTTTCTCGCGCAAGCTCACCAAAAGAACCGTATCCTCACCTTCTTCGATCCTTATCGCGATCCCACTGGGGCAGGTTATAACATCATTCAATCGCAGATCGCGATTGGCTCGGGAGGGGTGCAAGGCAAGGGGTGGCTGAATGGCGCCCAGTCTCAATTGGACTTCATTCCAGAGAGCAACACCGATTTTATTCTCGCCGTGCTTGCCGAAGAGTTTGGTCTATTAGGGGTATTGATTCTAATCGGACTCTATCTCGCTGTGCTGGCCCGCGGTTTCTATATCGCCTTGACCGCGCAAGATACCTTCAGCCGTTTATTAGCGGGTAGCATCATTTTGACCTTCTTCTTTTATGCCTTCGTCAATATGGCCATGGTGTCAGGGTTGATGCCCGTGGTAGGGCTACCACTGCCGTTAGTTAGTAAGGGGGGAACTTCCATAGTGACTCTGCTAATCGGTTTTGGGATATTAATGTCTATTCATACGCATAAACGTGTATTACCTCGATAACATATTGATTATAATGCCGAATATTCTAAATTTTAGGGAGATTTTTGAGTGTTGATCGAGTCGCGAATTCTCAAAAGCACCACCATCTCGGCCATTGTCACGCTACTAGCTGCATGTGGCAGTTCTCCTTCCAGTACGCCTTCGTCCTCTGCTACAGCGCCTATGTCGGCATCTGATGCCTATCAGGCTAGTCGTTACAATATTCAGCAAGATAGGGGGCCATCTCAGTCGCTCGACCTCGCTCTGGTCCGCGAGGTAATCCCTATGTTGGAACCGCGCACTCTTGCAGGCAATAAAAGCCCCTATACGGTTAACGGTAAGACTTATCGGGTGATGCAATCCGAGCAGGGCTATAGTGAGCGTGGCTTTGCCTCTTGGTATGGCGAGAAATTTCATGGTCATAAGACCTCCAATGGAGAGATCTATGACATGTTTCAACTCTCCGCCGCCCATAAGAGCATGCCAATTCCCGGATTCCTGCGGGTGACAAATTTGGAGAATAATCGCAGCATAGTGGTGCGCGTCAACGATCGCGGACCATTTCATAGTGAACGCATCATCGACCTCTCTTTTGCCGCTGCCCATATGTTGGGATTTGATAATAAAGGCACAGCAATGGTGGAAGTAGAGGCAATCGTCCCCACAATAGCGGCTACTAGAGAGAACTCGCCACCCCCTAGCCCAGTTCTGTTGGCTCCCCAGTCGGCTGAAGGCACTATTTTACAGGTTGGGGCATTCTCAGATTTTCAGGCAGCGCAGCAGTTGTCTGTGCAATTACAGAAAATGACATCAAGACCGGTATTTATCCGGTCTGTTGAAATAGGGGAAGAGCGCGAATTGATCCACCGTGTACGGGTTGGGCCGATACCTAACGCTGACGAGATTGGCCGCATTACCGATAGTGTTGTTGCCGCTGATTTGGGAAGACCGTACACTGTTCGCGAATGATAAGATAATGGCATTAACGCCGCAGTAAACAAGCTAATTCGAGGGACTAAACGAGTGAAGATGCAGGAGAAAGTGATGGCAATGACTGGATGTCCGATAACAGGTTCGCAGACACTCGGGTCGCGAGTGCGACAGGCGAGTTCACCCTTATTGACGGCGGTCGCCCTCGTTTCCACATTGCTTGTTAGTGCTCAGAGCATCGCGCAAGTTCCTGCCACAGAGGCGATTATTCCACGTCCGCCACAGATCGCCGCTAGTAGTTATATCCTGCTCGATGCGGTAACGGGCAAGGTCATTGTGGAAGAGAATTCCGATGTGCAACTTCCACCGGCCAGTCTTACCAAAATCATGACTGCCTATATTGCCGAGGTCGAGATCGACAATGGCAATATGAGCTTGGACGATGAAGTTCATATCAGCGAGAAAGCGTGGCGGACTCAGGGTTCCAAGATGTTTGTCGACGTCAACAGCAACGTCCGCGTAGAAGACTTGCTGCGTGGCATCATCATTCAATCTGGCAACGATGCCAGTGTTGCCATGGCCGAGCATATTGCTGGAAGCGAGGACGCTTTTGCGGACATGATGAACCAGCATGCCCAGCGCTTGGGGATGTCGAATACCTTCTTCATGAACTCGAGTGGTTTGGACACAGAAGAGCGATACAACATTATGTCTGCTCGAGATCTGTCAACCTTGGCGCGTGCGACGATTCTCGAACATCCTGCTCACTACTCGATATACGCGGAGCGTGAGTTCACCTACAACGGCATTCGTCAGCCTAATCGCAACACCTTGCTATTCCGTGACCGCAATATCGACGGCATGAAGACTGGCTGGACCACAGCGGCGGGTTATTGCCTAGTCGCCTCTGGAGAGCGCGATGGTATGCGCCTGATCTCCGTAGTTATGGGGACGGCAAGCGAAGATGCCCGTGCCACAGAGAGTCAGAAATTGATGACCTATGGCTTTCGCTATTTCGAGACCAGCAAGCTTTATGATGCAGGCGACTTATTAAGCAGCAGCAAGGTGTGGTCTGGTAAAGAGAACTCGGTGGAACTAGGCATGACCGAGGAAGTGGTCGCCACAATACCCCGTGGCCAAAGCGGTTCGTTGCAAGCGACATTGAATATCGACGAAACCATCACCGCGCCTATCGAGCTAGGACAAGTTCTAGGCACTGTGCAAATCAGCCTTGGCGATGAGATTATCTACGAGGGCAACGTGGCAGCGTTACAAGCTGTTGAACGCGCTGGATTTTTAAAGCGTTTCATCGATTTCTTAACGATGTTTTTCACCAACCTATTTAGTTAAACGGCGCCTTTATGAGCGATGTTAAAATGCCCAAGATAGAGTTCCCTTGCGCATATCCGATTAAGGTGATGGGGCTGGCGAGCGCTGATTTTCAACAAGATGTTCTCGCTCTTGTGCAGCGACACGCGCCTGAAGTAGGTGAAGAACATGTAAAGGTGCGCCCAAGCAACAATGGAAATTACTTAGCAATAACCGTCACTATTGAAGCAACAGGCATCGATCAGTTGAGCGTATTGTTTGAGGACCTTAAGGCGCATTCCAGCGTCAAGATGGTGTTATGAGTTCGCCCGACAGCGCTCCTCAGCAGAGGCTTAAACAAGCTCTTTATCCGGCTCCCTCGGAAGCCTTCCCGCGAAGAATGTCTTACCCCTTGCAGGTTCGCCACTTGGGCTCGGAATTTGGGGCTCATCTAGCTAGCGCTGTTTGGTCTGAGCTGGATTATGTGCCGGTTTGGGAGTCGATGCGCAATTTCACAGCGGCGCGCACTGAGCAGACCCCAGACGAGATTTGGTTACTCTCTCATAAGAGCGTCTTTACCCAAGGCCAGGCGGGTAAGGCGGAGCATGTGCTGCTCCCTGGGCAAATCCCTGTTGTGCAGATCGATCGTGGGGGCCAAGTGACTTATCACGGGCCAGGCCAGCTCGTTGTCTATATTTTGGTCGATGTACGGCGTAGCGCGATCGGTGTGAGGGAATTGGTAGAGCAGTTGGAACTTAGTGTTATCGATGTCCTCGCGGCCTACGGGGTGCATGCGCAGAGTCAGAGAAAGGCTCCCGGCGTCTATGTAAATGGTGCTAAAATCGCCGCTCTTGGCTTACGCATACGACAGGGATGCTCTTACCACGGGCTAAGTTTCAATATCGATATGGATTTGACCCCTTTCGCTCGGATTAATCCTTGTGGATACGCAGGTTTAGAGGTCACGCAGTTGCGCGATCAGATCGACACTCCTCTACACCGTGACGCCTTAATGACGGAAGCGGCACAGCGCTTAGTGCAGGTGCTGCACAAGAGGCTAGGATATAGCGAGTTTGTAGAGATTCGCGAGACACTATAGTGAATAGCAAAGGTAAATAGAGACATTATGCCCGATCAACCAAGACGCAATGTATTGATAGAAGGCGAGAAGCTTCGCGGAGCGCAGAAAGTTGCGCGCATACCCGTGAAGGTCATTCCAACGGTAGACCTGCTGAAGAAGCCGGACTGGATCCGCGTGAAAATCCCGGCTTCACCGAAGATCAATAGCATTAAAGAGAAGCTTCGCGAACACAAACTGGCCTCGGTATGTGAGGAAGCCTCTTGTCCTAATTTGGGCGAGTGTTTCAGCAATGGAACCGCTACCTTCATGATCATGGGTGAGATATGCACGCGCCGTTGTCCCTTCTGCGATGTCGCGCATGGTAAGCCTAAGCCACTCTACGAAGATGAGCCGCGCGAATTGGCCGAAGCCATAGCCGAGATGGAGCTGCGCTATGTGGTGATCACTTCGGTGGATCGTGATGACTTGAAAGACAGTGGCGCTCAACATTTTGCCAATTGTATTAGTGAGGTTAGACGCCTTAGTCCCGAGATTCAGATCGAAGTGCTAGTGCCAGACTTCCGCGGACGCATGGAGATCGCGCTGGATATACTCGAGAAGACCCCTCCGCACGTGTTCAATCACAATCTCGAGACGGTGCCGCGACTCTATCGCCAAGCTCGCCCGGGGGCGGATTATAAATGGTCCCTGGAGTTGCTGCGCCGCTACAAAGAAAGGGTCCCATCCGTCATGAGTAAGTCTGGCCTGATGTTAGGCTTAGGTGAAACGAAAGAAGAGGTTATGGAGGTTATGCGCGACCTGAAGGCTCACAATGTCGATATGGTGACCTTGGGGCAGTATCTTCAGCCGAGCCGAAACCACCTAGCAGTGAGTCGATTCGTGCATCCCGATGAGTTCGAAGAGCTAAGGGTGTACGGAGAGGCACTGGGCTTTACCCATGTTGCTAGTGGGCCCCTGGTGCGCTCCTCCTATCACGCAGACAAACAAGCTAAAGGCGAAGAAATATAAACTCGTAATGACCGCTCGTACGATAGTTCCGATGGAGCTAGGCATTCGGTCTGCGGGTAGCAATATATTTGGGAGTAAACATGGATGGACTATATAAAACAGCGCGCACCATTTTGCTAAGTGCTGCGCAATGCCTAGTGCTTTTGCTCGCTATGAGTGTAAGCGCTCAAGCCAATACTATCGTTCGTGTTAGTACCACATTTGGCGATTTTTCCTTGGAGTTATTCGATACTGCCACACCTGTAACGGTGCAAAATTTCCTCAACTACGTTAACCGCGGTGCTTACAACGGCAGTTATTTTCACCGCTTGGAGAGAAATTTTGTGCTGCAAGGCGGTGCCTATCGGTTTGTCACGCCCAGTGGAATTGCCGCAATCCCTACAGACCCACCCATAGTGAATGAATTCAGAGAATCGAATTTGCGCGGGACCGTAGCCATGGCGAAAGTTGCTGGCAACCCAGGTAGTGCTACAAGTCAGTGGTTTGTTAACCTTACTGATAATTCCGCTAACTTGGACGCACAGAATGGTGGTTTTACGGTGTTCGGAAGAGTGCTAGGTGACGGCATGACCGTATTAGATAGGATCAATGCCTTAAATGTGTACAACCTCACGGGTACGCAACAGAATTCGCTGCCACTTTACAATCTCGGATCGTCTTCTACTGTTACAGCCGCAAATCTTGTCAACATGAATATGGAAGTTGTACAACGCTATAGTTCCGCATTGAATGTATTCGAATCCACCTCTGGTTTGTTGACTTTAACAGTGGATGGAGGAGAGGCAATCGGTCGGTACAGCTTGAACCTTTCGCTCATCGAAGAGCAGCCAAGCATTAAGTTCCGATTGAATCCTGACAGTATGGTGCTGCTCGCAATTAATCCGATTGGAGGGGCGCAATTTTTGAGTGCTAACAATCAGTTAATTGTGCCCAGTTTGGAGCTCAATATGAACGGGGACGTATCAGTTATTAGCAATGTTTTATTGCAACTAGACGATGCGGACAGCTGGACTTTCACTCTTAAGTCTTACGATCAATAGAGGGCGGTTTTGTCTCCTCTGGCGTAATTGTACAGTTGGTCAATTAGAATTAATGTATTTAGGAGTTTAGATGTTAAGAATACAGAACGCTGCTCGCATTCTATTGCGCAGGATTGGGCTAAGCCTAGCGCTATTGCTAGCCATTAGCGTAAGTGCGCAAGCTAATACTATCGTCCGCATTAGTACTACTTTCGGCGATTTCTCTATCGAACTATTCGATACTGTAACACCCGTGACGGTGCAAAACTTTCTTAGTTATGTGAATAGTGGGGCTTATAACGGTAGCTTCTTCCACCGCTTGGAAAAAGACTTTGTTCTGCAGGGCGGTGGATTTCGCTTTGTGCCTTTCGAAGGGCCTATCGAGATCCCAACGAGTTCGCCAATCGTCAACGAGTTCCAAGAATCGAACGTGCGCGGTACAGTGGCGATGGCAAAAATTGGCACTGATCCTGATAGTGCAACTAGCCAGTGGTTCGTAAATATAGGCGATAATTCAGAGAATTTGGATGCCCAAAATGGCGGCTTTACGGTGTTTGGTCGTGTGCTCGGCGATGGTATGACCGTTCTAGATACAATCAATGAGCTCAATACCTATGACCCTGCTCCTCAAGCGAATTCGACATTTGCCAAATTGCCTCTACACAATGTTCAGGACTTTGTAACGAACATCACAGCCGCTAATTTTGTCACGATGAATGCCGAGGTCGTGCAGCGATATAGCTCCGCTTTGAGTGTCTATGAAGCGAGTTCGGGGCTGCTCATTACGACGGTCGATGGTGGAGAAACACTTGGTGCTTATAGTCTTAACCTGTCGCTCGTAGAGGATCAGCCCGAGGTTAAATTTCGATTGAATGGCGATAGTCTAGTGCGCCTTGGCAATAAGCCGGATGAGCGCGCTACATTCTCAGATACCGACAACAGGCTGCGTATTCCTAGATTAGAGCTCAACATGAATGGCAATATTTCGGTCATTAACAATGTGGTGTTGGTGCTAAGTGATGCGAGTAATTGGATATTCACGCTCGAGTCATACGATCAATAATTAGAATAATGAAAATGAGGAGCTAGAAAATGGCTGCAGCGAGGGGAGAGTTCAGTTCGCGTTTTGGCTTCTTGATGGCGGCATCCGGCTCTGCGGTGGGGCTCGGCAATATCTGGGGTTTTCCAACCAACGCCGCTAGTAATGGCGGTGCAGCTTTTCTCTTCATGTATCTATTCATGGCTTTTACTCTGGCCTATCCAGCGCTTATGGCCGAGCTCATCATCGGGCGGCATACACGTTCGAATGCGGTCGGTGCGCTGCGACAATTGTCGAGGGGCCCATTGACCGCGAAGCTAGCCAATTTCGTTGGTTTTGCTGGCATTGTTACTGTCAGTCTAATCTTAAGCTTCTACGCTATCGTTAGTGGCTGGATGCTTGCCTGGCTACTGAACTCTTTCGCGACGATGACAGGTATGGAATCCGCTTCTACTTGGCTAACAAGTGATGGCGAGACTCGAAATGCTATATTTTCTATAATATTCATGATGTTAACGGTTGTCGTGATTAGTGCGGGCGTTCGCGATGGTATCGAAAAGTGGGCTTCTCGATTGATGCCAGCACTCATCTTTATTCTTTTTCTACTCATCGTCTATGTGTTGACTTTGGACGGCGCGATGGACGGTTTGCGTGCCTATCTCGTGCCTGATGTGAGCCGAGCATTGCAGCCAGGTCTGATCATTAGCGCACTTGGGCAAGCCTTCTTCTCTCTCTCTCTCGGTGTGGGCACGATGTTGATCTATGGCTCCTACTTAAGTAGCAAAGAGAACTTGCCAGCAGTGGGGACTCTTGTTGCGCTGTTGGATACAGGTATCGCCTTTCTCGCGGGCTTGCTGATACTGCCTGCGATGTATGTTGCGTTGGCCAATGGGGTGGAGATATTTGATGCAAGTGGTGCACTAGTAGCAGGTCCTGGCCTTATCGTTGCGGTATTACCTGCCTTATTCGAAACTATGGGTAGTGCCGGGGTATTCGTCGCACTTGCATTCTTTATTCTTATGACCATCGCATCTTTGACTTCGTCGATCTCTATGTTGGAGGTACCGGTAGCTTATGTGGTGGAGACTTTCGATACGGGTCGCCGTAAGGCAACGCTGATGATTGGGGGCATAGTCACGATCATTTGCCTCGTGATTGTTTTTAACTTCAATAGCCTCTTCGATTTGGTGGTCAATGCGACAACTGAGTACAGTCAGCCCCTGTTAGGGCTGTTCTTCGCCGTTTTTGTAGGTTGGGTATGGAATCGCAACGGTGTGCTGCAGGAGATCCAGAAAGGTTCCCCTGACGTTGAGAGCTCGTTCTTTTGGAAGGTGTGGCCGTTCTATATTCGGTTCATCTGCCCAATAGCGATACTGGCGGTCTATATTCAAATTATATTCTTCTAAGCTTTAGCGTGCTCTTCTAGAGATGCTCTACCGCTTGGCAGAAACGCTCTATCTCTTCGTTAGTATTGTAATAGTGCACCGATGCGCGATTGATGTCGCCAAGTCCGCGTTTGGCTAGGTCTAACTGATTGTTAGCTAAGCGCACTACCGAAGTATTCATTCCCTTGGCTCGTAGTCCTTCCTGCAGACTAGCAGCCGCAATTCCATTCTTACTGAAGGTGACGATGCCGCTTAGCTGCTCGCCATGTTCATGTACTTTCACCCCCGCTATGGTGCCGAGTGTCTCTCGTAGCGCTGCGCCTAACTCACCAACTCGAGACTCGATCTCGGGCATGCCGATCTTGAGAGCATAGTCGACGGCAATCCCAAGACCTATCTTTCCTGCGACATAGCACTCCCAATTCTCGAAACGCCTTGCGTCATCACGGAATTCATATGTATTGGCCGAAATCCAGTTGGCGGAGTGTAAGTCAGCCCAGGCGGGCTCTAGTTTTGACATGCTCGATCTGCGCAAATATAGAAAGCCGGTGCCACGTGGGCCACGCAGGTACTTACGACCAGTGCCTGTGAGCATGTCGCAGCCTAACTCATCGACGTTCAGATCTAACTGTCCAGCTGATTGGCAGGCGTCAAGGAGGTAGAGGACATTGTAGGCTCGTGCGAGCTCACCAACTTTCGCCGCTGGGTGAATCACACCACTTTGGCTCGGGGTATGAGTGAGGGCGATTAACTTAACGCGGGGATTTATTGCGGCCTCTAATTGCGCGAGGTCGATAATGCCATTGTGATCGTTAGGGATGACATTAATCTTTACCCCTTGTCGTTTGGCCATATGGAGTAGGGCGAGGAAGTTGCTGGCATATTCGGATTGACCGGTGAGGATAATGTCTCCCGCTGAGAACGGCATTGCATTGAATAGACTATTCCATGCGTGAGTTGCGTTCTCAGCATAGGCAATCTCCGACGCCTCACACGCTAACAGTTTAGCGAAGGCGTAATAGAAGTTGTTGATCTGCGCCTCGGCCAAGCTAGCGGCTTCATAACCCCCTAGTCGTTGTTCGTTCGCTAAGTGGCTAAGGACCGCTTCGGTTACTGCTAGTGGGGCTAGCGCCGCGCCGGCGTTGTTGAAGTGAATCAAATCTGCACAGGCAGACGTTTCGTTGCGTAGGGTACTGATGTCGATGCTCATTGATTGTAGTCTCTTTATTCCTCTTGGTCCGAAGCCGCGCCTTGCTTATCAAATTGCGCTTCGGTACATTGCCCAGCTATTCCCATCTGAGTATGGACTTCGACATGGAAGCGACGCCCCTGACTCTTACTCTGACACTACCATTTAGCTCTTGCGGAGAGAACACTATGCTTAAGATTTATGGCGCGAGCACATTTAATGCCACGAAGGTCCTATTTACTGCAGAAGAACTAGGATTAAGTTTCGACTATATCCATTTGGACTTCGCGGCGGGAGATCATAAAAGTGCGGAACATCTCGCGCGACACCCATTGGGGAAAGTGCCAGCGATCGAACACGATGGTCGTTATCTCTTCGAAAGTGCATCTCTTTGTCGCTATCTTGCTAATATCTCTTCTAAGAAACTGTACTCGGCAGATCCTTACGAAGCAGCGCAGATTGATCAAATGATCGACTTAACCTGCCATCATGCAGGGCGCTGGTTGGCGGTGTATTTCTATCAAGAAGTCGTGATGATGAAGTACTACAAGAAGGAAGCTGATGAGAAAGCAATTGCGGAAGCGAAGGGTTTTCTAGATCAACAACTGCCTTTCTTAGAGAAGACGCTCACTGCGAACGAGTATCTGTGTGGTAAGCAACTCACGATTGCCGACACCGTTGCATTTCCCTACTTCCAAGCCTGTCAGAGCACGTCTGTGGCATTAGATAGCTATCCGGCAATCCAAGGCTGGATAGCTAAGCTATCGCAGCGTCCAAGCTTTAAGAAAGCCCTGGCGCTAATGCCACAATAAAACACTTATCGTTGTTGAGGGTGCGCGCAAAAAGCTAGGCCCTCAACGATGATTAGTTTAACGCTCCGCACTCTATTCCAATACGTGGAAATATACGCACTGCGCCGTTATATCTTGGCGGATCGAAAAACCACCCTTCTGCAAATCGATGGCCTTAAACAGGGCTTTGTATTCAGCTTTCAGCGAATTGTAGATCACCTCTTGAATGATTAGTATGTTGAAATGCTGCAGCCCCTTTAGAGCTGCAGCATCCTTGATGATTTTCGCGATAGAGGGATGCTTCCTAATCTCTTCATAACGGTAGGCCTGAATCAAAGCCTCACCAAACAAATCGTATGACTTGATACCACTACTTTGGAACGTGCCTTGTACTGAGTTGAAGGCTAGTCCCATTGCACCTTTAATCGGCGTGGCATATCCGAAGCGTTTAACCTCTTCGTTGAACGCCTTGAACATGATAAGTGCTGTTGAGATGGCGTGATCTGCTAACGAATTAGGATCGTCAGCAAGAAACGGATAGCCGATTGAGCTTATAAAACCGTCGCCTGTCTCTTTAAGTCGGAAAGCTCGAGACTTTAAGGGATTGTGCTGATAACCCATCATGCAGATCTGAGAGAAGGCTCGGAACACGTCGAGAAAAAATGACTTGGTGCGCTCGTGTTTAATCTCGCTGGAGTTCTGCACATCGAAAACGTTGATAATCGCGCGGCCTTTCTCAACCGGCATTGTTTCCTCAAGCTGGTCACCAGACTTGATCATTTCCAGTTGGTGAGGGTAGACCAACTTGGAGAGCTGGTTGTATAGGTGTTGGCGAGTATCTGCGTCGATCGACTTATAGTAGAAACGTGTCTGAATACGTGTGAAGAACAGCCAGCTAAAAATGCTGCCGGCAAGGAAGCCTTGGACTACTTGGACTAGATTTGTGGTCAGATATTCTTGGTTTATGATGTAAATCAGCGTCGTAAAGACGACTGTGAAAAATACATTGCGTACAAAGGTAGCCTGATAACTCGTGTGATAGGAGAAGGCAGTTACCATTAAGAGACTAAAGTTGATCTGTCCCGACAAAGCTAAGAATAGTTCAGCTTGTGAAGCTAAAGAATCGTGTGGTTCGAACACGAATCTCAGAGTCATACAGAATCCAAAAACTGTAGTGATACAGATTAGATCTAAGACTGTTCTCGAATATTTTTCTAATCTCGATACTAGGAGTGATGAGATTGGGAATAGGAAAAATAGGAGTATCGGAACTGAGTAGGTAAAGAGAGTATTGAACGCGTATGGATTGCCACTAGCAGAAAGGTTCAGATAGGTGAGTACAGAAGATATTACAAGTAGGAGGCCCGCTGATTTGCCGGGCCAACTTGCCAGAGCGCGTGAGGCTTCATCCCTCAGCTCGTCCCTAAACTCCTTGACATGCTCTCGGCAGTAAGTCGAATATTTATCTGAATTCATTATTCATTCTAGTGTGCTTGCATCAATTTAGTGCTGGGGAAACGGAAATGCCCGTCATAATAATGGGATATCGCGTTTTTTACCGACCCCGAAAGTGGCGTGATTATACAGTAATAGGGAAGGGCAGCAATTCTAGGAGCCTTGCCAACACTCGAATAAGCATGTTCTAGTTCACAGTCCAGAGCATTCGTTTCTGGTCATCGCATTGCCATATTGGGGGGTGGAGTGCCTAGGTTTAGGTGCTAGACCCATCGGCAATTATTTTCCGCACATAACAGGTAAGCAGAGTTTTCTATGTCTATATCTATCGTTTTGTATATCGCTATTGTCCTGAGCTTGATCTGGGCACGCCTTCGTTTTTTCAAAATGACTTCCGGAACTCCGCGTCTTAGTGCGCTTCTTTATGATGCGACCGTCGCTACTCAGATCATAACGACGTTGATATTGATGTTTACAGTGAGCGGCAAAAACTTGCCGCTCGTAGCGGCAAGTATTTTCCTTTATACGCTCTCATTAATTTTATTCTGGTGGTCAATATTCACTGCCAAGAAACTCGACTTCGCGTTCAGCAATGAGGTTGGTAGTATTGTAACAACGGGTCCATTTCGAATAGTAAGACATCCGTTTTATAGCTCTTATATTTTGGCCTGGCTCAGCAGTACTTTCTTGTTTAACTCCTTGATATTGTGGATTACACTTGCTTACTTAATAGCCTTTTATTTCCTTTCTGCGCGGAAAGAAGAGGGGGTTATTTTGAAAAGCGTGTACTCAAAAGAGTATAGAAAATATATTCAAAATGTAGGAATGTTCCTACCTAGGATTAAAAATGGAAGCGATCAAGTACAGGACTCTGACGGCGGAAGACGAGATTGAAACCTATCTGATGAAATTCGAAAACTTCGTGGGTGTAAAGCTCCCTTATGACTACACAATGCGTAGCAAGATCATTGGCGTGTTCAGAGGGAGTGATATGATCGGCGGATACATGCTCGTTACTAAGCCGCAGTTTAGAAGCCTAATGTTTGTGCCTGATGCTGTAAAAAGTTCTCATCCATTTTTCCAGAATGATCAATACGAAATGATGGAGGTTAATGGGGTGTGGATTAGCGCTGCGGTGAAGTCTGCGTTCGATCAATACAGAATCTGGTCGCATATGCTTATGGATGTGTTTCTCGCCCGCAAGAATTTTGTGCTTTTGATGGCCGATCTACGAAATAGCAACGTTCGTAATATTCACAGCTTAATGAATCCTGAGTTACTTTATGAGGGCGCACCCATGTTGATGGCAGGAACTACAAGCCATTCGACAATCCGAGTAAGCGTGACCACGCGTTGGCAGATGCTGCTTAATATCCCTAAATATTACTTGGCTTACCGTGACAGAGCACGTCGCTCCAGCAAGCGCGCCAAGCTGCGTGCGTTTGGCCGTATGGCCCGTCAGGTAGAGGCTCAGTCCTAAGGGCTAGAGTAGTTTGAGAACACGCTAGTAAGTCCTGAGTGCGAATTCGCTGCGTGCTCAGGGCTTATGTTTCCCGCACTACGAAGTAGTCTCCGAAGCCTTTGCGAGGCCGACTCTGCGCTTGCGCAAGCCCCTGCATTGGGTCAGACTAGTCCCTAAGCGAATCGCGGTGAGAGCCGCTATTGCGCCCTTCTACAGGCATTTGTGGTTGCCTTTTACAAACGCGCAGAAGCGTGTCGCTAGGAGTAACGAGTTGAACCAGGACAAGCTACGCAGCCTTTTGGCACAGTTGCAAAAAGAATTAGATAACGGCGCGACACTCGATAACGAGACAATCGCGTTGCTGAAAAAATTGGATAGAAATGTCGATGCATTGATCGACTCTGCAGGAAGCGACAACGCACCCGTTATGGACGATGCGATCGCTTTGGAGGCCCGTTTCGCTGTGAATCACCCAGTTGCCGAACGTGTCATAAGAGAGTTGATCGACACGCTGGGCAAAATGGGCATTTGAGCCCCTCAGGGCTCTTTAGCGCTATTCTTTGTTGAAGTGCAAGGATAGGTGCTCGTCCACCTGAATTGCCTTGTCACGAGCCTGCTCTGCAGCGATATAGGCATCTGCCGCCTCTTGCTTGCAAACTCCTTCCTCAACTGCCTTAGACGCCAATTCTGTCAGTGGCAAATCCTTGGCTAAGGTGCCTTCTTTAATCGCTTTGCGTATTGCATCTCTAGTGGGCTTGGTGGCGACCACTTGCATGAATGCGCTCTCCACGATGAATGCCGGATCGTTTGCTTCGCTGCCAATATATGCAAAGCGGGTAATACGCTCGCGCAACTCGTTGTCGCTCCACATCGTTTGCACGATTTTGTGATCGAGTTGGTCGCTGGGGCGCTTATAGGCGTCACCCCATGGGAACACGACTCGTTTCAGCAATATCGCCACTGGGCGATTCGTCAAGTTTGCGAAGAAGTCGTTGAAGGCGCGTTGACACTCGAATAGTGCAAGCTCGATATTCCATTGTACGTAAGGAAGATCAGCCTCATTGCGTTGATAGTTCTCATAGTAGCGCAACACAGTTGATGCTAAATAAAGTTGACTCAGTACATCCCCAAGACGTGCCGAAAGCCTTTCTTTGCGCTTGAGCTCGCCACCAAACATCAGCATCGAAATATCTGACACCAATGCTAGTGCAGAACTCATTCGCGTTAACTGCTGATAATAGCTAGCGCTGCTGCCACTTACGGGGCGAGCAGCAATCATGCCTCCACTCAGTCCTAGGCTGAAGCTGCGTACAAAATTACTAATACCGTAGCCGATATGGCGGAAAATCAAGCTGTCGAATTCGCGCAATCCTGCGGCCTCGTCAGGGTTTTTTGCGGACACCATTTCCCGCGCTATAAAGGGGTGGCAGCGGATCGCGCCTTGTCCGAAAATCATCAGATTTCTAGTAAGAATATTCGCACCCTCTACCGTAATACCGATGGGCATACTCATATAGGCATGGGCGAGATAGTTTGCCGGTCCCATTATGAGACCTCGACCGGCATGCACATCCATCGCGTCCTGAATCACGATTCGGGACTTTTCGGTCATATGATACTTGGCAATAGCGGAAACAACCGCTGGTTTGATGTGATTATCGACTGCACCGGCGGTTATTATTCGCGCCGCTTCAAGTTGATAGGTGTGTCCTGCAATGCGGGCGAGCGCCTCTTCTACTCCCTCAAAATTGCCGATAGCTAGATTGAACTGCGTACGCAACCGCGCATAGGCGCCAGTAAGGCGATAACTAAGCTTGCCTGTGGCGGTGCTCAAGGCAGGCAGGGAGATGGCGCGGCCCTCCGAGAGGCATTCCACCAGCATACGCCAACCCTGGCCCGCTTGCTCAACGCCACCGATAATCCACTCTAGGGGAATGAACACATTTTCGCCTCGGGTAGGGCCGTTCATAAAGGTCATGCCCATGGGGAAGTGGCGATGACCAATTTGGACGCCTTCATGGCTTGTGGGAATTAGGGCGACGGTGATGCCGCGCTCTTCCTCCTCACTCAGTAGATGCTCAGGGTCATACATCTTGAATGCGAGGCCGAGTACTGTCGCTACTGGTGCGAGCGTGATGTAGCGCTTGTTCCAGGTTATAGAGATACCGACACATTCCTTTCCCTCGAACTGACCTTTGCAGACGATTCCTGTGTCAGTCATGGCTCCAGCGTCGCTGCCAGCCTCAGGTCCGGTCAGCGCGAAACAGGGAATATCCTCGCCACTGGCCAGACGTGGAAGATAATGATTGCGTTGCTCATCGGTACCATATTTCATCAGCAGTTCAGCGGGTCCGAGGGAGTTGGGCACCATTGCGGTGACTGCAGCACTTGCGCTTCGCGTGGCGATCTTAGTGACGATGGTTGAGTGCGCAAGCGCGGAGAAACCGAGGCCGCCGTATTCCTTGGGAATAATCATCCCAAAGAACTTCTCTTTCTTGAGATACTCCCAAGCCTGTGGGGGGAGATCCTTGTCGATGTGGACGATATCCCAGTCGTTTAGCATCTTACAGAGAGTCTCAGTCTGGTTTTCTAGGAAGGCATTCTCTTCCTTGCTGAGCTCGGGAAATGGAATAGCGAGCCATTCTTTCCAGTTAGGGGCACCCTTAAAAAGGTCAGCATCCCACCAAGTATCCCCCGCTTCCAAGGCTTCCTGCTCTGTATCGCTCATAGGGGGGAGGACGCGTTTGAAGAATTCAAATACGGGTCGTGATAGGCGCTCGCGGCGCATATTATCTTCGAAATAGAAAAGTGCGACTCCAATTAATAGTAGCCACAAGAGCCAGGCAATGCCGCCGAACCAAGTCATCGTTATAAGTGCCACCGCAATGCAGCCAAGTATCGTCCCCATACGGGCGCGCTGATACGCGAGTACCCAAATCACCGCTAAGATTACGAGAAGTTGCATCAATGTCGACATGGATAGCTCCGTCAATTGTTTATTAGGCGTTTTGCAAGCGCACAGAGACTGAGGCTCGATTTTCAGGAGGGTCTGCTTTGCGCTAGCCTTAAGATAGCACCGACTGAGGCAAAATGTGATGACCACATAGGCGCAGGATTAACTGTGTCAGTTCGCTCCAAGGGTCGGCGGGGGATAAGCCCTTCACGGCGAGATCGATACGTCGCGCATCGCCAAGCATAGTCTCCAACTCTATAAGACTAGTACGCTGCACTGCCTGACTTAGTTCTTTTTCGTGGTTGCGTCTCACGCCTTCGCTCTTCATGGCTTGACCAAGGCTCTGGCCCCGCGCCACATGATGGGAGACAGCTACGAGGCGGCGCAACTCAGCGCTGACAGCGCCAAGTAGCTGCAAGATCTCGGTACCTTCGGCCCGCAGTCCGTTGACAATCTTGATGCTGCGCCGTGCATCGCCGCTTAGGGCTGCATCGAGTAGATTGAAGCTGCTATAGCGCGAACTATCAGCCACCAAGCTCATGATATGCTTGCGATCGATATGAATTTTCTTATCGCGGGAGGCACCCGTTAGCACTGCCAATTTCTCTATTTCTTGATCTGCTGCGAGTAGATTACCCTCAACGCGCTCTGCTAAAACTGCAATGGCATCAGGGTCGGCGGACATGCCCGCACCCGCCATGCGGTTGCGTATCCACGCAGGAAGTTTGTCTGCATATATCGGCCACACAGTGACGAAGACTCCGGCAGATTCTAGGGCCTTGAACCATTGGGTGTTCAATGCCGCAGGCTCTACTCTTGGGCTCACAAGGATCAGTACATTGTCAGGATTAGGGGATTGCAGATACTGCTTAAGTGCGGCCTTCCCGGCGTCATCTAGCTTTGCCGAGCTAAGGCGCAACTCGATAATCTTCTTGTCGGAGAAAAGCGACATACTATTGCCAGACTGAAGAAGGGATTGCCAATCGAAACTTCGATCGACGAACAATAGCTCCCATTCACTAAAGCCTTGCGCGCGCACACGGGTTCGTAGTTGAGTTAAAGTCTCCTGAACTAAGAGGGTTTCGTCTCCAGCAATCCAATAGAACGCGGCAATTTTTGAGCCGCTGGATTGCGCAATCTGATCGGAGTTTATTCTCACTAATTGGCCCCAGTAGATTGGGCCGCTGTAACTACACGCAGTCGATTAAGAATTTGATCTACCAACTCTTGTCGCATCTCGTTGTGCAGGATGTCGGCCTCGCGTGTGCTGCCTGCAATATTGGCAGTGTCTTCAAAGTAGCTACGCTCCACACTTAGGCGTTCTGGCGCTAGCAAGTTTTGCTCCTGGGTATCCAGCGCGAGTTCAACGCTTAGGCGGAGTGTGTATTGGGCAGCTCGCGCACGGCCGTTAACAGTAGCGGTGGTTGTGCTGAAGTCTTCCTGGCCGACAGAGACGACGTAACGCGCTTGCGAGGCAGTCTGCACTAGCTGCATCTGCGCATTCACCAAGGAGGTTTGCAGGGCTTGGCTCAGTTGACCATTCTCCTGCGCGCTGCGCACAAACACCGACTCAGGCGATAGTGCCGGGCTTGCACTGCCCCTAAGGGAGAAGCCGCAGCCGGCAAGAGTCAGCGAGAATAGAACAAGGCTTGTGGCATGCAGTAGGGCTTTCATACTTAGGTCTCGCGAAGAGCGGGCTATTCAGCCTCGGTTTCTGCTAAAGGGGCGGAATCTAGTTTCTGTATTCTAAGCAAGCGAATCTGACGGCTATCAGAGTTGAGTACAGTAAAAAGGAATGTGCCAATTGTCACGTTTTCGTCCCGCTCTGGAATGTGGTTCAGGTGCTGCAGAACCAGTCCGCCTATCGTATCGACTTCGTGGTCGTCGAAGTTGCATTCGAAAAATTCATTGAACTCGGATACGGGCGTGAGCGCCTTAACGATGAACGACTTGGCATCCACTTTTTTGATGAAGCTGTCATCATCAACATCGTATTCGTCGTCGATCTCACCCACTATCTGCTCCAAGACATCTTCTATAGTGACCACGCCGCAGGGGCTGCCGTACTCGTCGATGACGATGGCCATATGATGACGGGTTTCACGAAACTCGCGTAGTAAAACATTCAGGCGTTTGCTCTCTGGCACGAAGGTCGCGGGTCTAACGATGTCTTTCAAGTCAAAATTTTCTACCCCACTCTTAAGAGCGAAACGCAAGAGATCTTTGGCTAACAGAATGCCAATAACCGAATCGGAGTTCTCGGCAAGAACGGGGAAGCGAGAATGTGAGACAGTGATGACGATGTCTAATACTTCTTCTAGAGTATTCTTAGCGGAAACAGTAATCACCTGAGGGCGCGGAATCATAATCTCGCGCACCTGCATCTGTGAAACCTGAAGGGCGCCTTCGATAATAGATAGGGCGTCGGTATCCAGCACATTGTCTTGTTCGGCATTGCGCAACAGCTCTAACAGACTCTTGGTGTCTGTAGGTTCGTCTGAGAAAATTTGTGCAATTCTATCGATCCAAGACCGTGGTCGCGGATCGATACTCACTTGCTCGTCAGCCATTTTGGCAACTTGCTCCTGTATTCATTTTGCATGGTGTCGCATTGAACAAATGGCGTCGTGACGCCGTGTAATCTAAGAGGCTAGCGGTGTGTCGATGTAGGGATCTGCTAGACCGAGTTTCGCGAGAAGATTACGTTCGAGTGTTTCCATCTCTTCGGCCTCGTTCTCGCTTTCATGATCAAAGCCCTGCAAGTGCAAGACGCCATGGATGACCATATGGGCCCAATGCGCTTGCAATGTCTTGTTCTGTTCGTTCGCTTCGCGCTCTACCACTGCGGCACAAATCGCTAGGTCGCCGAGTGGGATCTCGTCTAAAGAGTCGAGAATATTCTCTGGCAGATCATTGGAGAAAGAGAGGACGTTAGTCGCATAGTTCTTGTGACGATACTGATTATTGAGCTGCGCAGACTCTAACTCATCGACAATTTTAATGCCGACAAGGAAAGGTTTTAATTCCGTGGCCACGGCATTATCACCAAGCGCTAGGTTTATCCAGTTATGAAATTCTTCTTCGCTTGGCACGCCTTGAGATTGCGGGCAAGCGTTGTCGAAATCAAGCATCGCGCTCATGGCCATGCTCCTGCAGCGAGTCTTGATTGCCGAGAGGCGTAATCGTTTTCTGATCGTATTTGTCGTAGGCCTCTACAATGCGTTGGACTAGGTTGTGGCGCACCACATCCTTCGAGTCGAACCAAGTAAAGCCGATACCCTCGACATCCTTGAGTACTTGAGTCACATGCACGAGTCCAGAGCGAGTACCCTTAGGAAGATCTATCTGGGTCACGTCACCTGTGATTACTGCGGTAGAGCCGAAACCTAGGCGTGTTAAGAACATCTTCATCTGCGAAGTGGTGGTGTTCTGGCTTTCATCGAGAATAATAAAAGACTTGTTCAGTGTGCGGCCACGCATATAGGCCAGTGGCGCAATCTCTATGATGCCTTTCTCAATGAGACGACCTACACGTTCGACGCCCATCATTTCATAAAGAGCGTCATAGAGTGGGCGCAAATAGGGGTCTACTTTCTGGGTGAGATCGCCGGGCAAGAAGCCCAATTTCTCACCGGCTTCCACGGCAGGGCGCACCAGTAGGATGCGCTGCACACGATCTTGCACTAGTGCTTCGACTGCGGCTGCTACCGCGAGATAAGTCTTGCCTGTACCCGCTGGGCCAATGCCGAAATTGATATCGAAACGGTAGATCGACTCAACATAGTCTTGCTGGTGTTCGCCGCGTGGTTTAACAGAGGTATTCGGTGTTTTCAGGATTAGGGGTTTATCGAAGTTGTAACGGGGCTTCTCGCGGCTTGCGCTGTAAGTCTGTTCAGTCTCTTTGAGAAGCAGATGAATGCTTTCGGGGTTGATTCCGTCTGCATTCGCTGTTGCCGCGTAAAGTTTAGTCAGTACTTGGCCGGCGACCTCCACAGCTTGCTTGGTGCCAGTTAATTTGAATTCGTTGCCGCGGCTCTGGACCTTGAGTCCGAGAGACTTCTCAATTTGTTGTAGGTGCTCATTGAGACGGCCACAAAGATTGGCCAGGCGGTGCGTATTGTCGGGCTCTAGGACGAGCCTTTGGGTGTAATTCTGGGTTGCCATCAAGACAGCTTACAAACCTCCTTAATATGATGCGTGACGCTAGTATACCAATCTCTGCTTACTTGTAAGCCCCCTCGCTCATAATGAAATGAGCGAGCTCATGGGCTCTTTAAATGCTGCCAAGAAGAGAGTTAGTCAGTGCGGCGCTAATCTTCACATCGGTGAACTGTCCGATTAGGCTGGCATCGTCACACTTGAAATTTACTACACGGTTGTTCTCAGTGCGGCCCTGCAGATCACCTGGGTCCTTCTTGGATGGGCCAGTAACCAAGATACGCTGGGTGCTGCCGATCATGCCTTCACTAATTGCTTGGGTCTGTTTGATGATCTGTGCCTGGAGGATCGCAAGGCGATGTTTTTTCTCTTGTTCGGAGGTCAGGTCCGGCAAATCCGCTGCCGGTGTGCCGGGGCGGGCGCTATAGATGAAACTGAAAGAATTGTCATAGCCAATCTCCATGATGAGGTTCATGGTGTCTTCGAAATCCTTATGAGTCTCGCCTGGGAAACCCACTATGAAGTCGGAGGAGAGGCTGATATTCGGTCGAATGGCCTTGAGTTTGCGAATGATGGACTTGTATTCCAGCACGGTATGGCCGCGCTTCATCGCCGCTAGGATTCGGTCCGAGCCGCTTTGTACGGGCAAATGTAGGTGGTCCACCAGTTCGGGTACGTGACGATATACCTCGATAAGATTGCTAGAGAACTCCACTGGATGAGAGGTCGTGTAGCGCACCCGTTCGATGCCTTCGATTGCTGCTATATATTGAATCAGGGTCGCAAAGTCCGTGATATTGCCGTCGTGACTCAATCCGCGATAGGCGTTGACGTTCTGCCCTAGCAGATTGATCTCGCGAACGCCCTGTTCAGACAGGTGCACCGCTTCGGCGAGAATATCATCTAATGGACGACTGACTTCTTCACCGCGGGTATAGGGCACCACACAGAATGAACAGTACTTACTGCAGCCTTCCATAACAGTAAGAAAGGCTTCGCAGCCGTCGACTCGGGGCTCGGGTAAGTTGTCGAACTTCTCAATCTCTGGAAAGCTAATATCGACGACGGTGTTACGGCCTGTTGCCGCGTTAAGCATCTGCGGAAGTTTATGCAGAGTCTGTGGACCGAAAACCACGTCGACGTAAGGTGCACGTTTGCCAATAGCGGCGCCCTCCTGGCTTGCCACACAGCCGCCTACAGCGATCTGCATACCGGGTTTAGCTTTCTTAAGCGCACGCCAGCGACCAAGCTGATGAAAGACTTTCTCTTGTGCCTTTTCACGTATCGAGCAGGTATTAAGTAAGAGCAGATCCGCCAGCTCTGGGCTGTCGACCAATTCCGCACCATGGGACTCGCGTAACATGTCGAGCATGCGCGATGAGTCATATTCGTTCATCTGGCAGCCATGAGTCTTGATAAACACCTTTTTAGTGGGCGTAGTCGCTGTGACTGCGCTGTCTTGAGCAGGCGGCGAAGTGGACTCAATAGTAGAAGGCTGGATAACTGTCTGTGATGTGTCTGCTGTGGTCATAGTGAATTCGGTAGATCGGCATCGTTAGGGCAAATAAGAGGGCGGATTGTAGCAGCAATAGACGGTGCAAAGAACCAGTTCACGCTGTTGCAAATAAACGCGGGTGAGTGGCCTTCTTATGCTGTAAACTGCGCAGCAACTCCCTATGCCCCCATTCGCGCCCTTGAATTTCCTTAAAGCGGCCAGATATAGCGGAGCTTCAACGTAAAGAGAGTGCATGCATGGCGACCCCCGCAGAAATCTACAGAATCACATTTCTCAACAAAGGCAAAGTCTACGAAGTATTCGCGAAACAAGTCTATCAAAGTGAATTATATGGCTTTATCGAAGTTGAGGACTATATCTTCGATGAGCGCAGCCAAGTTGTGGTCGACCCCAGCGAAGAGAAGCTTAAGGCAGAATTCCTAGGTGTAAAACGCAGCTTCATTCCAATTCAAGCGATCGTGCGCATAGACGAAGTTGAGAAGGGTGGTGTGAGCAAGATCTCTAGCGGCGATAATATAACGCCATTCCCCGCACCATTTTTAGCCTCCCGAAAGCCGGACACCCAGAGCTCAGAATAGAGGCCTAGCCTAGGGGCAGCAAAATGCCGCCCCTAAGTAGTTTAGAGTCCAAGCGCTTTTTCGATAGTCGCCAATTCCACACACAGCACAAACACGCGCATCGCTGCCTCAATGTCCTTCACGCTAGGAAACGAAGGGGCGAGTCGGATATTGCTATCGTTGGGGTCTTTCTTATAGGGGTAGGTAGAGCCAGCCGGAGTGAGCTTAACGCCCGCAGCGGCGGTCAGCTTAACCACTCTATCCGCCAAACCTGGCTGTGTGTCGAACAACACGAAATACCCGCCTTGTGGCTTCGTCCAGCTGCCCAAGGCTTGGCCATTGATCGACTTACCCGCTAAACCAGACTCTAAGGCGTTCAATACGCTGTCAAATTTAGGCTGCAAGATTTTGCGATGTCCCTGCATCAAAGCGCGCAGAGAGCTCATGTCTTTGAGAAAGCGCATGTGGCGCAACTGATTAATCTTGTCTGGACCGATAGTCGAGATGCCGAGCTGGTCTGCCAAGCTGGCAAGATTGGCTTCGGAGCTTGCAATGAAGGCAATGCCGGCACCGGCATGGGTAATCTTCGATGTAGAGCCGATCACCACAACATTGTCTAGAGTACCTGCAGCCTCACTAAGCTCCAAAATATTGGCAAGAGCGGGAGGATTATCGACGAGGTGGTGCTCCGCATAGGCGTTGTCCCACATGATGCGGAAATTGGCGCCGGCGATCTTGCCTAGTTTTGCCATTCTGGCTACGACTGCTGCGGAGTACACCACGCCATCGGGATTAGAATACTTAGGAACACACCAAATGCCTTTGATCATGGGGTCTGCTTTTAGCAGAGCTTCCACCTGATCCATATCTGGACCCTCTGCCGTCATGGTGACCGGGATCATGCTGATGTTCAGAGCTTCGCAAACTGAGAAATGGCGATCATAGCCGGGTGCTGGACATAGGAATTTGACCTGACTACCAGTCTTGCTCGCCTCGGCCATCCAAGCGGATTCAGGGCCGCTAACGCCATGGAAATGCGCGCCTATCACGACTTGATACATCATCTGCAGGCTGCTATTGCCGCCAATCATGGTGCGAGAAGGCGTTGTCTCGAGGTATTCGGCTGCAAACTTACGCGCCTCGGGTATCCCCATAATACCGCCGTAGTTACGGCTATCGCTGCCATCTGCGCACAAATAGTTATTGGCTAAGATGCCATCTAGCGCGTCGCTCTGGCAAAGTTGTTCGGTACTGGGCTTGCCGCGTGTCAAATCCAGATTCAGCTTTTGCTCGCTGACTTGTCGATACTGTTCGCGTAATTCCTTTTGTCTCGCTTGCAATTGCTGATCGTTCAAGAAGGACTCCTTATGGCTTATTAAAGATGCTTGAGGCACAGCGGGCACTGTAGCCTCGAACTTGCTGAGGCATTTTACAGTATACTGCGCGCAAACTCGATCAGGATGCCCTAATTTCCATGCCTTACCAACACGATACATCATCCGATGACGAGAGCTCTGGCAATATTGCCAATGGCAATGTGATGCCCGCGGATAGTGGCAGCTCTGCTGTTGAGGTCTCTCCGCCCGATTCCTCTGTTCACCCATATCAACGTCTAAGTCCGGATCGTGTACTCGATGCGATGGAGAGCGTTGGCATTCATTGTGATGCTAGAATTCTTGCGCTCAATAGCTATGAGAATCGTGTCTATCAGGTTGGGGTAGAAGATGATGTTCCCGTCATCGTGAAGTTCTATCGTCCCGAGCGTTGGACTCGCGCGCAGATCCTCGAGGAGCACGCCTTCGCCGAAGAATTGGCGGGTCTTGAGATTCCTGTTGTGCCACCTCGGCGACTCAACGGTGTGGACACCCTCTATGAATTTGATGGCTTTTCATTCTCGGTATTTGAGCGTCTTGCCGGCCGTGCCCCAGATCTAGATAACCTAGATAATCTGCTCGTGATGGGGCGCTTTATCGCTCGCGTGCATGCTGTAGGGCAGACACAATCCTTTGCACACCGGGTTAACCTGAGTGTCGAGCGGCTGGCAATTGAGAGTCGGCAGTATCTCTTAGAGAAGCAGTTCATTCCATTAAGTCTATGCCCGGCATACGAGAGTCTGTCCAAGGATCTCATCGATAAGATTCAGGCGATCTTCGCGCGCAATAGTGGGGTGGCTCAGATCCGTATTCATGGCGACTGTCATCCCGGCAATGTGCTATGGCGCGACGATGCCCCAAACTTCGTCGACTTCGACGACACAATGACTGGACCGGCCATTCAGGACATCTGGATGATGCTCTCAGGGGAGAGGGATCAGAAACAGGGGCAGTTGCTGGAGATTGTGGAGGGCTACAACGAGTTCTACGATTTCAATGTTAAGGAGCTCGACTTAATCGAAGCTCTGCGCACTTTGCGTATCATGCATTACAGCGCTTGGCTTGCTAGGCGCTGGGAAGACCCGGCCTTTCCAAAGTGTTTTCCTTGGTTCAATACAGAGCGTTATTGGGCCGAACACATACTGGAGTTGCGCGAGCAGATGGCCGCTTTGGATGAGCCACCGCTGCGCCTGTTCTAGAGTGGAGCTTAGCTACTCGAGGAGTTCTAAGACAGCCGCTTCGATGGTCTCAATGTCATTGCCACGGAAACCCATATGCACCATGCGGATAATGCCGTCTTTGTCGATCAAGAAGGACGTAGGCATACCCGTGACACCGAACTCGTTCAACACAGTGTTATCTGTATCTGCGGCAATAAGATAATCGAGCGGATTGTCCAACAGGAAGTCCTGCCCATCTTCTATCGGGTCGTCGACATTAATCGCAATGACCTCGAAATTTTGATCGCGATACTTGCCATATAGCTCGTTGATCAGTGGCATGGAGCGCAGGCAGGGCGCGCACCACGAAGCCCAGAAGTCGACATAGACCGTTTTGCCGCGCAGCGACTCTAAGCTGATTGCGGGCTTGTCCGCATCAATGTCTGGGAGCGTAAACAATGGGGCCGTTTCGCCTTCGCTGGCGGCCAATGCCGTTACGGGCCATATCAGGCTCAAGGCAACGATGGATTCGCATAATATGACACTTAACTTCTTCATTTGAGTCTCTTGCTAAACTTAGCTCAAGCAGGATGTAGTGCTGTGAGCGTTGGGAAATTTTCCACCAATTCGTGCCAGCGCTGCCGCTGTATCTTAAGGCGGTATTTCACCTCTCGATAGCTATCGCGCATTTGTAAACGCTCCCAATGACTCCATTTCTCATGGATCTCACTAGATTTCGCCTCATACCACGACTGTTGATGCTGAGCCCATAGTTGCAGGGTGGCTTTCAGTTGCTGGTATTCAGTCTCTAGGCGTTGCAGCCATTTGTCGGCGTTACCTGCGGCGGCATAGCGTTCGGTGACGTAACGATACTGCATATCGAGTCGTGCACTCTCTATGACCACGGGGGAGCAGCGCTTCAAGTCGCTTGTTAGTCCAACGAAGGAGCAACTGCGAATGAACCACTTGGTGGGGTCGTAATGCCACCACTTGATGCCATTGCGATAGTCCCATTGAAAGGTGTGATGGTAGTTGTGATAACCCTCTCCATAGGTAATAAGGGCTAGCAGAGCATTGTCTCGTGCTGAGCTCGCATCGCTATAGGGCTGACGTCCCCATATATGCGCGATAGAGTTGATAAACCAAGTAACGTGCTGGCTTAGGACTAGGCGAAGGAGCCCGCCCAATAGAATTCCGCCGATAATGTCACCACCCAGATATCCTAAGAAGGCGGGAACGCCGATATTCATAACCAGCACGAGTGCTAGATAATGTTTGTGCTGCCAGACGAGTATCGGGTCGCGCTGCAGGTCTTTGATATTGGAGAAATCCACTTTGCCACTTTCGAAGTCACGCAGGATCCAACCGATATGGGAATACCAGAAACCGAGGCCCGCGGAATAAGGGTCTTTGTCGTTATTGTCGACATGGGCATGATGGCGACGATGGTCCGAGGCCCAGTGAAAGACGTCGTTCTGCAGTGCGCAGGCACCGCCCAACGCGAAGACGAAACGAATGATAGGGTGGGCCTTATAGGTCTTATGGGACCAAAGCCGATGGTAGCCCGCCGTGATCGACATGCCACAAAATCCCATAAGTATGACGAAGACAAGCCATTCGTATAGCCCGTAGCCATGTGTAAACCCATAATAAGGTACGAGGGTCACGGCCAGTAATGGTGTAACGGTAAATAGAATAGTGTTAGTCCAGTTAATCGGAGCTTTTTGCATAGCCAGTGTCTCTTAGCAGGCGAAGATCAGGATTTCCAAAATAGTACGGCATTTGACACCGAAAACCTCGAAATTATTACATGATTGTCGTGCTGAATAAAATTTAGTCGGTCGCGGAGTCGTCGGATTTGCTTTATTCTGCGCCCCAACGCCCTACAGGGCACAGCATCAGCTTCGAGATTAATTGCTTATGAGCGATACAAGCACCCAAGAACAACTCATTGAATTGCAGACGCAGTTTGCCTTTCAAGAGGATTTATTGCAGGCCTTAAACGAGGTCGTCACCATGCAACAGTCGCAGATTGACGCTCTCCAGCGCGAACTCAGTCTGCATCGGGACAAACTGACTCACGTGCTAGAGAATCTGCCCGCCTCTGGCGAGGGCGGCTCAATTGAAGAAGAGCGCCCCCCTCATTATTAAGGTGGCGGGTTTAGCTAGGCACTAATGCAGGGATTAGTTATTTGGCTGCGGCCACGTCTTCTGCTTGCAAGCCTTTGTCGCCTTCGCTTATGGCGAACTCGACTCGCTGACCATCGTGCAATACACGATGACCTTCGCCACGTATGGAGCGGAAGTGGACGAATATGTCGTCACCGCTGTCTCGAGTGATGAATCCGAAACCCTTGCTGGCATTGAACCATTTCACGCAGCCGCTCTCGCGTTGGGACTTATTCACGAGCACGCGATTCTCTTCGCTGGGCTTTTTACCCCTTTTCTTGGCGATTGGCGCTGCAGCCATAGACGATGCCAAGCTAACTAGGAAGATCGCGATTAACATCTGAATGGAGGTGAGTTGCAGATCGGTGAGGAGAACGGGGAGTCCAACGATCAGGGTGGCGATTATTGCAATAGTAAATGACTTGTTGAAATTCGACATGGAAACTCTCTTCGCTACTTATAATTATTATTTGTCAGTTAGAGTGTAGGCATAACAACGGAGCCTTACCCCCCTAACAGCGTCTGATTCTAACGGGCTTTATGAAGAATTCAAAGCCACGATCCCTGGGGCAATGCAAATTCTTCCTCCTTCTATGTCCTAGTACAACTTGATTAAGTCTCTATTCAGCTTCCTGATGCCACTATGCCAGCCAAGGTAGAGAGAAAGGGTTCTTCCGTTCGAACTACATGGGCATTAATAAAGAAGAATTGAAGTAGGACTTATACCAAGTGAGGTCGATGGCTTATGAAAAAGTTCCCTGTTAGTGGCAATAGAATCATCAATTATGTGGCATTTGGGTCATTGGCGTTGTTGCTGGCGACCCCTAGTTTCGCCGAGACACGCTATGAATATGCGCAGGTAGTCGAGTCACGACCTGTGTACAAGAGCGTTGAGATTTCGACGCCACGTGAGGAATGTTGGAACGAGGAAATCGCTCACACTAGAGCGGCGCGCTCGAATAGTCGCACCCCCGCGTTACTCGGCACTATTATAGGCGGCGCATTAGGAAATGCTGTGGGTCACGGCAAGTCCAATAAGCGCGTAGGCACTGTAGTTGGCGCGGTCTTGGGCCACTCAATTGGACGTGATATAGTCGCCGGCAATAGTCATGACCGCGAAGTGCGTTATGAAACCGTGCGTCAGTGTGAAACTGTCTATGAATACCGAGAAGAAGAGCGTCTAGTTGGTTATCAAGTAGTCTACCGCTACAACGACGAAGACTATTCGGTACGCATGGATAACGATCCTGGCGAGCAAGTACGTATCAAGGTCAATATTCAGCCTGTGTTTTAATCGACTAAGTCAGTTGATTTGACGCTCAGGCTGTACTCCGCAGCGTTTTTAAAGGGGTCCGAATTGAAGTCAAATACACTGACAAGTCGATTGCTGAAACTGGCACTCGCTCTAATGATGATGTCCCTGTTCGGGATAGCCACCGCCGCTGCAGATCCAATGCAGTTAGCACTCGGGGGCTTTCAGGATCAGTCGGGGGACGCCGTGCAAGAGCAATCGCCACAGGTTTCGCAGCGTCGTGCGCTAGAGTTGGTGCGCGCGCGCTTTCCAGGCACCGTTGTCAGCATCAACCAAGTTCAGCAGGGCGGCGTCCTGCAATACCGTGTCCGAATGGACAATGAAGGTAATATCTATACCGTCTATGTCAACGCGAGTAGCGGCGTGATAACTAGGGAGCAGTAATCATGCGCTTGTTGGTGGTCGAAGATCAGAGCCTACTACGTCAGACTCTAGTGCAAGGCTTAAGTCGCACTGGCTATGTCGTAGACGATGCCGCCGACGGCAAGGCCGGTCTGTATTATGCGACAGAGTTCGATTATGACGCCGCCATTATAGATCTGGGTTTACCCCTGATCGATGGGATATCCTTAATCAAACAGATTCGTGAACTCGGAAAAACCTTTCCCATATTAATTTTGACTGCGCGTGGCGATTGGCAAGACAAAGTGGAAGGCTTAGATGCGGGTGCAGACGACTATGTTGTTAAGCCCTTTCAGATTGAAGAAATTCTGGCGCGACTCAACGCACTGCTGCGTCGTGCTGCGGGCTTCGCTAAACCTATAATAGAGTTCGGTCCTATAGCACTCGATATAGGGAGTAAACGCGTTAGTGCCAACGGTCAAACACTCGAATTGACCGCCTATGAATACAAGCTACTTGAATACCTCATGATGCATCCTGGACAAGTCATCTCCAAAACTGAGTTGACTGAGCATCTTTATGCTCAGGACTATGATCGCGATAGCAATGTTCTGGAGGTGTTTGTGCGACGCCTAAGACAGAAGCTCGATCCGGATGAGACTCTTAAGCCGATTGAGACTATCCGTGGTCAAGGTTATCGTTTTCGCAATGATCAGTGAGTCGCCATGAGCGCTGAGCAGAAACTCTCTTCCTACTCTCTACAGACACGCCTCCTCACGGCCGTCAGTGTGCTACTGACTATATTCCTTGGTTTGACCGGTATTGTGCTTGATCGCGCGTTTCGTAGCAGTATCGAGGCGGGTGTCGCGGAGCAGATGCAGGCGCAGATCTACGTGCTACTTTCAGCTGTTGAAGAAGACGATGGCACCTTCTATTTTCTGCAAGATCTTCGTGAACCTCGCTTCACACAGTTGAACTCTGGGCTGTATGGATTAGTCAGCAATCCAGCTGCAGGTGAAGTACTAAGAACTCCGTCTGCGCTAGAGGTAGATTACCCAGACTTTGCCGAATTGTGGAAGGACGTTAATCGAGGGGATTTTTATTTTTCGCGGGAGTTTGCAGGCGACGGCGAGGAGTACTTCATCGCGGTATATGGAGTGGTCTGGGAGAATGGCACCTCGTCTTATGATTTCGCTGTGATTGAGTCGACGAGTACTTATCTTGCTGAGGTCAATAATTTTCGGGCTAGTTTGTGGTCTTGGCTAGGTGGAGTTGCGGTGCTGTTGTTAGTTCTGCAGGTCCTTCTACTACGTTGGGGCTTGTCTCCGCTGAGGCGACTTGCCATAGACTTAAAGAGTATCGAGAACAGTAATAGCGAGCAGCTCGATGAAGACTATCCGAAAGAGTTGCAAGCAGTTACACAGAACCTCAACCTGCTCATTAAGAGCGAGCGAAAACAGCAATTGCGTTATCGTGAGACGCTGGGTGATCTTGCGCATAGTCTGAAGACTCCTCTCGCCGTTATTGGTGGTGCAGTGCAAGAGCTCTCGGCGAAACCTTCGGAGCAGATAGACGAAGACTCAATCGCACACGTACAGGCTGTGCAGGAACAGCTAGAACGAATGAACCAGATTATCGGCTATCAGTTGCAGCGTGCGGTCAAGACTAATGGTGGGTCCAGCTTGGCGCGCCGTGTCGAATTGAAGAGCTGTGTTGAGAAGATTCTGCGGGCATTGGAGAAGGTCTATGCCGCTAAGTCGATGTGCGTTACTTGCGAGCTCGAGGGTGGCATTTATTTCCTTGGGGATGAGAGAGATTTGATGGAGGTATTGGGCAATGTTCTCGATAATGCCTTCAAGTATGGCTCAAAAACCATACAGCTTACTGCGAGCGTACGTCTTTCACCTGCAGCGCAATTGAGTATTAAGATCGAAGATGACGGTCCAGGCATCGCCACAGACCATCAAGAGTTTGTATTGCAGCGCGGTGCGCGTTTAGACACATTGGCGCAAGGGCAGGGTATAGGCCTTGCAGTTGTAACGGACATTATGAGTAGCTACGGTGGACAGATCGCCGTTGTAGATAGCCCATTAGGCGGCGCCTGCGTTGAATTGGTATTTAGCAATTTTCAATCGCCCGTGCACAATGGCGGCTCTACTTCTTAAAACAGCCAAGCCGCAAGACAGGAACAAACAGTCATCACGAAGAGGAACCACTTGATGGTGCTTTGTTTGGCACGCACCGCGAAACGAACCGTAATCCATGCTCCAAGCATTGTGCCAACCGCCAAAATCAATCCCGGCATCCAGCGAACTTGATCGAAATAGATAAAAATCACCAGTGCTACTAACGTAAAGCTGAGCGAACACACCATTTTCAGGGCATTGGCACGTACTAGGTCATAACGTAGCCCGCCGGCCAGTGCAGCAAGTAATATGAAACCGACACCGGCTTGAACGAACCCACCGTAAATGCCAGCGATGAATAAGGTCCACCAGGCGCCTCGATTCTGCCGGACATCTTTCACAGGGGTGCCGTCTGGCGGGGCGATGAAGCTGGGTCGCACTAAGATAATGACCGACATGCTTAGTATCGTGATTAGTAGAATAGGCTTGAGTGCGACTGCTGGCATGGTCGCGGCGGCAACTGAGCCAATAACACCGCCTAATAGATTTGGAACCAATATCGGCAGTATTGCGGGCACATCGAGCATCTTATGCTGGTTGAAGCCACGGACTCCCACAATACATTGCAAAGCCACAGCGACTCGGTTGGTGGCATTAGCAACGTCAGCTGGTAAGCCAAGCAACATAAGCACAGGCAGTGTAAGGTTAGATCCTCCGCCCGCGATTGTGTTTATCCCCCCCGCGATAACACCTACCGCTGCAAGAATGAAGAGTAAAGTAATGTCGTATTCCATGGGTCTGAAGGTCCAGATGGTAGGGGAAGCGTGAAAGGCGTCACAGTGTAGCAAATCAAAGTCGCTCGATCTGCTAAAATTCTACGTAGCTCACATACTTGCAGCTGCCGATTGCATAAGGTAAGCGTGCCCAATTGGGGCGGCCCTTGCTGGAGTAATGTTTATCTGCAATAGTGCCAAATGCCTACCCGCAAGGGGTAAGAGTACACGCAACGACATGATGAATATTAAGCAAATCAAAGGGTTTACAGTTATCGAGCTCATGATCGTCGTGGGAGTGATAGGGATATTGCTTGCCGTGGGTTTACCCGGTTTGCAAGACACATTAAGCCGTATCGGGACCAATACTCAGGCAAAGACACTGGTCTCCAGCCTTAATTTCGCGCGTAGCGAATCGATTAAGCGCGGTACCTTAGTGTCAATTTGCAGTAGTAGCAGTGGTACTGACTGTGCAGCGGACTCTTGGGCAGATGGTTGGATCGTCTTCGTTGATAATAATGGAGATGCAGATGGCGACGTGGGCTCTGTAGATGTTGGCGACGAAGTGTTGCGGGTATATCAAGGTTTGGGGGGCAATTCCTTAACTTTCACCGCAGACCTTCAGCAGTATGATCCTCAAGGCTTTGGAACGAATGCTGCGGCCCGTACCTTCCTACTGTGCCCCGAGGATGGCAACTCGGAAAATGCGCAATCGGTAGAGATCTCAGTAACGGGCAGAGGCCGGCGCATTCACGAGGGTTTGGTGTGTCCATGAATCAGGTGATCATACAGAACCAACTAAGAGCACAACGAATTTGCCGAAGGGCTTGTGCGCAAACAGGCGCAACTCTTATCGAAGTACTTATCTCCTTGTTGATATTGGCAATAGGACTTCTAGGTATGACTGGTTTGCAGACTGTCAGCCTGCGCAACACACAAAGCGCATATCTTCGTACTCAAGCGAGCATCGCCAGTAATGACATAGTCGAACGAATTCGAGCTAATCAGCTAGGGGTAGAGGCAAACAGCTACGATGCCAATGCCGGAGCGGTGACGGCTGCATGTAATGCAATCGCCGGTTGTACAGCGGCACAATTGGCCGCGAATGATATAGCAGAGTGGAATGCGGCGCTTGCAGCTGGTCTACCCGCCGGAGTGGGCATAGTCTGTGCCGATTCCTCTCCAGAAGATGGAACACCTGCAGCGCCAGCCTGTGACGGGCTAGGAAATCTCTTTGCAGTCAAAATTTGGTGGGATGAAGATCGAGATGGCGCTGCCGAAAAACTATTTTCGCTGAGCTTTCGCCCATAGATTCATTAGGAGCTAACGCGTACCAACATGAGTAAAAAGCCACTACATAATGCTTCGCTACAGCGCATTCGCATGGCTGGCCTTAGCATGATCGAATTGCTTATCGCGATGGTAATGGGGCTCACTCTTACCGCCGGTGTCATGCAGGTCTATGTCGGCAATACGCAAACGGAACGAGATCAAGAGGCACGTGCGAGAATGCAGGAGAATGGTCGCTTTGCAGTGAGCTATTTGGCTCACGAGCTAAGAATGGCTGGGTATCTAGGCTGTCTTGCGACTATCGATGAAAACTCTATCAATAATACCCTCGACGGTCCTCCTCCCTCTTTTCAGCCCAACTCTGGCTTACAGGGCTGGGAAGCCAATGGCACCACCCCTGGCACCATAAGCAATAGCGCAAATAATGTGGCCCCGGTAAGCACCGCTGGCGGTGCATGGACCACCTCCGGGGGCAGCATAATGGACGCGACCATGGCGGTGCCAGGCTCGGACATCGTGCGAGTTTGGAATGCAGCAGGCACGGGTGCCACGATTAACTCTATATCTCCAGGTGGCGCGATGACGGTGGTTAACTCCGGCATCGTCGACATCGAGGACGGCGATATTCTTCTGCTTAGTGACTGTGAGCGCGCAGATTGGGTACAGGCGTGTAACGTACAAGAGATCGGTGGTGGGGCAAGCATTAACTCGGTGCTCTCTTCTGGCTGTGTGCCGGGCAATATCGCCGCGCTACCTCTGGGTACTCAGGCAGGTGGAGAGCTGGTAAAGCTGCAAGGAACGATGTTCTATGTCGGCAAACGAGGTGATGTTGCGACCAACCCGCCCGCATTGTTCAGACGCCGACTTAATCAGACCGCGGGCGCCGGGAACGCCGAAGAATTAGTCGAAGGTATAGAGAGTTTACAAATACTCTATGGTGTCAATCTAGACAACGACAACAAGAAGACGGTCGACGCCTATGTTAGCGCCAATCTGGTGCCCGATTGGTCCGACGTTATCAGTGTCCGTATAAGTGTGTTGGTCCAGTCCATCGAGAACAATATGTTGCCAGCACCTGCTTCCTATACCTTCAATGGTGTCACCTATAACGGGGCTGGAGCCAATGGCGCTCTGCCTGCCGATACGCGTCTACGCCGAGTGTTTACCTCCACTATCACGCTACGCAATCGTGCGGTTGGGAGCTAACTGATGCGCAACACGAATGCACAGTTTAGAAATCCACAAATGCAGATTCCTCGCCGCAAACAGCGGGGCGCGGTATTAATCTTTTGCCTCGTGTTTCTGCTTGTCTTGACGATGATGGGGGTTGCCAGCATGGAGTCAGCGGTATTGGAGGAGCGCATGGCAGGCAATATGCAAGATTTCAACGCGGCCTTCCAAGCAGCAGAGACATCGCTGCAGACAGGCGAGAATTGGTTGATGGGGCAGTTCAATTGGCCCGCTACAAGTGGTGATGGCACCACTATGGTATGGACTAGAGATGCCATGGACCCTAGCGCTAGCGACTCTTTGCATTGGTGGCAGGATAGTGCGCGAGATACGCGAACTTGGTGGGTAAACAATGGAGTCGAGGTCGGCGCTGTTGAAGGAGTGGCTACAACTCCACGTTATATCATTGAAGAAGTGTCGACGCTCACTAGTGGGCAGTCTATTGGGATAGGTTCCGGATTACAGAACAGAGTTCGAGTATTCCATCGCATTACAGCGCGAGGCTCGGGGGTGGGCGATGCCGCAGTTGTTCAATTGCAGTCTACATTCGTGAAAGCTTATGAATAGCGTAAGCCAATCTTGCAACGTTTGGCCGAGGTCATTATGTCAATAAAAGAGATAAGTAGAGTAATCGTTTGCTGGCTGCTATCGGTAGTTGGCTTAGCGATTCCACTGGGCAGCAATGCTGCGCCCTTGCAACTGGCCAATAGTCCATTATTCCTTGGCGTAAGTGTGGACCCAAACGTATTTTTTATGGTTGATGATTCCGGTTCTATGGACTGGGAAATTCTTGCGACCCCACACGACTATTACCTCAATTATTGGGAAAATGCTGGCGTGGCAAGGAGTAACGATGGTCTCTGGCTAACCTTCGCTTCTGTCGGTAGTTGCACTGGGCGTCGCTCTTATACTTTTTTCTTCGACAATAGTGATAACGCCTACAATTCTTGCACGTACCCCGAGACTGAGAAGCAACCGGAATCTCTTGTGCGCGACTGGCGGGTGCGCTCGTCAGACTTTAACCTACTCTATTACGACCCCGCGCAAGAATATAAACCCTGGCCGGGCAAACCCAATGCGTCTTTTGTGGCGGCGCGCAGCGACCCTCAGGCTGGGACAAGTGGCTATACAGTTACTCGCGACCTAACAGGTTTTGTCTATGAAGTTGCTCTAGATGATCACGGCTATAGCGGGTCTCGACCTAGCGGTCCTTCTAATGCAACTAACACCCCTAATGGAAGTGTGGACCTTTTCGACTCCCGTGTGGAATATACCGTCGGCGGTGCAGCACTAACCCGTCGAGAGTTGACCGTCCCTGCAGCAGCAACCATGGCGGCCTTGAATACCACTTGCACCTTAGCCCATGCACAGCAAACGGTCCCTTACGCAGGTTGTTTCGGCACTAGTGCCGCGACAACGACTATCAGTGGTGCAACGGTCGATCAGTATGGTCGTACCTTGGCTGAAACCAAACAAAATATTGCCAATTGGTATCAATATTCCAGACGCCGTTCTTTCGTTACAAAAGGTGCAATAGCTGCGGTGATTTCAGCGTCCCCAGGCTTTCGCTTTGGACTGAGCGTTATCAATCAATACGCGACATTGTTCGCGGAAGTACCACCTGAGGCGACTGTTGAGTATTCTGCCCATAACACCGCTTTACTCGATAGTCTATACAGTTATAACTGGCCTGCGATGGGCACACCACTGCGCCGGGGCTTAGAGCGCGTCGGTGCCTATTACGACAATACTTTGGGTATGACAGATCCCATATTCTCTGCCTGTCAGCAAAATTTCTCGGTGCTCTTTACCGATGGCTATTGGAATGGCAATGACCCGTCCAATGCGATCGGAAACGCGGATGGAGATAGTCGTTCTAGAACGCTAGCCGATGTGGCGCGCCACTATTACGACAATGATTTAAGCCCACTGCCAAATCAAGTGCCAACAAGTCTACTCGATGGTAATAATCAACAACATATGGTGACCTTCACCGTGGCATTTGGCGTGACTGGTTTGTTAGTCGATACCGACAATGATGGTTGGCCAAATCCGACTCTGAATGTGAATGGTAATTGGGGTAATCCCTACAACAGTGACCCGGAGAAGATCGACGACTTGTGGCATGCTGCTTACAATAGTCAGGGCGTATTTGTGGCCGCGCAATCACCACAGGAAGTTGTCAATTCCATTCAAGACGCACTCGCCAATATCGCCGATCGCGTCGGCTCTTCGGCGTCTGTCGCTACCAATTCCGGCACACTAAGTGCCGGCAGCTATTTGTTTCAGGCACGCTTCGATAGCGCTGATTGGAGTGGGCAGCTGCTTGCGTTCGGGATCAACGCTGACGGCAGCGTGGACCCAGTGCCCGACTGGAACGCAGGAGACGTTCTGGACTCGCAGAACTATAATTCGGCGCGCGAAATCTTAACTTACAACCCCGATGCGGATGTCATTCCAGGGGGTAGCCCGGAGGGGCAAGGTGTCGCGTTTCGTTGGCCTGCCAACCACAAGTCCCCTGATGCGTTAACTGGGCTTACATCGACACAGATCAGCTATTTATTGAGTACTGCGCCTTATTCTGCAGCAACAGTTGTACCTTCAGAGGTGGCTGCAAACCAGGCATATGGAACAGCACTGACGAACTATCTGCGCGGTCAGCGCAGTAATGAAGGGGTTGGATATGGGTTTAGGACACGCAATACGGTTCTAGGCGATATCGTTAATTCTGACCCTCGCTATGTGGGCGCGCCAAGTTTCCGTTATCCGGAAAGCGTGGCACCAAAATCCTATGCGGCGTTTAAGTCGGCTTATAGCGCGCGTGCGCCTATGGTGTATGTAGGCGCAAATGACGGAATGCTGCACGGCTTTGCAGAGGCAAATGGAAGCGAGGGCATCGCCTATGTCCCCAATGCTGTTTTCGAGAATCTTCCAGATTTAGCTGATCCTACCTACTCACACCGATATTTCGCGGATGCGGGCCCTACGATTGTGGACGCATATCTTGCCACGATGGACGATCCTGCTAGTGCAGTGGATGGTCTATGGCGCACCGTCTTGGCTTCTGGCTTAGGGGGCGGCGGGCAGGCGGTCTTCGCGCTAGATGTAACGAACCCTGCGACGTTTGACGAGGCCAATGCGGCGAGTTTAGTGTTATGGGAGTTCGATGATTCCGACGATGCGGACCTAGGATATACCTATGGCAAGCCGCAGATCGCAAAGATGGCAAATGGTCGCTGGGCTGCTGTGTTCGGCAACGGTTATAACAATACGGAGGCCGATGGCAACGTGAGTGCTAGTGGCGATGCGGTTCTTTTTATCGTCGACCTCGAAACCGGTGACTTGATTCGCAAATTAAGCACCAACGCCGGAACAGTGGCTACTCCCAATGGATTGGCGACACCTACACTAGTAGATTACAACGGTGACTTAGAGGTAGATATTATTTACGCAGGCGACTTACAGGGCAATATGTGGAAGTTCGACGTCACTAATGCAAACCCTGGCCAGTGGGACAGCGACTACAGGTCCGGGCCTAACCCGAGGCCTCTATTTACGACAGAGGCCAACCAAGCGATTACCACACAGCCGCAAGTCGCGTTTCATCCTGACGGGCGAGATGGCTTCATGGTCTACTTCGGTACCGGGCAATACTTAGAGATAGATGATAATGATCCCCTATCCCAACCTACTCAAGCCTTCTATGGAATTTGGGATAAGAACGAAAATAGCCTAACGGCTTTCGATAGTAGCGACCTTGTCATTCAAACGATCGACAATCAATATAACGAGGGTTTCGATACAGATGAGAATGGGTCTGAAGATTCCTTCTATGTGTTGCGTGAAATGTCCGACAATGACTTAGATTTCGATACCGCTATGGGTTGGAAGATTAACCTACGACCTGAGGCAGTAGAGGGCGTTGCCAACGCGAATAACTTTGGCGAACGACAAGTTAGCAACGCAGTGGTTCGCGACGGTCGTGTGATTTTCACCACTTTGATTCCCTCACAACAGCCCTGCGATTTTGGGGGAAGTAGTTTTGTTATGCAGGTCAATTTTCGCGATGGTGGGGCGTTGGGCTTCCCCGCATTCGATCTGAATGGCGATGGGGTATTCGATGAGGTTGATACGAATGCTTCCGGAAGAATGTCGGACGTCGGTATTGTGCCAACCTTGAGCATATTGTCAGACTCAGATCGAGACCTTGCCTTCGGAAGCGGCAGCAGTGGTGATGTGGACGTGATGGAACTCAATACTGGAACTACTGCTAGCGGGCGGCAGTCGTGGCGGCAATTAGATTGACGAAGTTCAATAGGAGTTATTGTATGCGACGTTTTTTCCACTCTGGATTACTCTTTTTATGCTTGATGGCCGCACAGGTTTTCGCACAGAACGAGCAAACCGGTAGCATCGAAGGTCTTGATCAAGACAATGGCTATGTAACGATTTCAGGAACGAGATACGGGTTCTCCGATCGTGTCACACAAGTCTATTTGAAGGACAGCCTAGTAGGTCCAGAGACGATGGATATTGGAATGGTAGTGCGTTTTACGGTCGATGCTAATGGCACTTTAGCGCGAGTTGAGCTGATCGGCCCAGATGCCATGCTAAGAGTGTTGGAGCAAAACTAGTGATTTTATGTTTGCGCATTACTAGCGCCGTATACACTTCGGGCGTAAGCTTAAGAGCATCACGACGATCATCAATAAAGAGCAAAATCCCCACTATGAGAAAACTCTCTGAAACGCGCAAACCTGTATTGGCCATCTCTGGTTTCACTTTGATTGAATTGATGATTGTGGTGGCTATAATAGGAGTCTTGACTGCAGTAGCTATTCCAGCCTACCAGCAGAGCGTGCGTAGTGGTGGGCGCGCAGAGGCGCAGAGTCTATTGCTGCAAGTTGCTGCGAATCAAGAGCGCTTTTACTCGGACAATAATTCTTACTCAACCAATGCCAATCCTTTATCCTCACCAGCTGTCGCGACCTTGACCTCTGAAGCAGGTCTGTATCAAGTCGCAGTAGCAGCGTGTGCGGCAGGTGCAATCACAAATTGTTTCGTCGCAACCGCAACGCCACAGGGAAATCAGGCTGTCGATAGTTGCACTACGCTCACTATTACGAACACTGGCCTCAAGGGTGCGACAGGTGACACTGTTGCCAACTGCTGGCGCTAAACTATTTGCACACCAATGCCTTACCTCTACTGTTTTCCCTTATTCCGTCACCATCGCTATCAACTGCAACGCGAACCCGTCCGGCACCGTTGACCACTAGTTGACGCGCCAATTGTGGGTCGCCCGAGGCATCGCAGTAACTGAAATTTCCACTCTGATGTCGCATGAAACCCCTCGCATCAATCTGAACGTATTGGCGGTTGCCAAAGGCGCGCCAAGTAATGTTGCCGTGCCGACTTAACTCGCTCCTTGCTCTTAGAACAATATCGTCTTGGTTGATCTTGCGGTCGAAGTTGCGATCTAGAAAAAGCAGCGCGCCTGATGACCATGTGCCACCACATTGTAGCCCTGTGCTACTGGGGCAGAGTGTTACGCCGCGTCCGTTCTTCGCTGCGGCACTGCGGGCTATTAGAATCAGCTCATTAATTGAGCGTAGGGCATGGTCGCCCTCTTTGGCCGCAACGAAACTTTGCAGTGGAGCAGCAGCCAACCCTGTCAGGACACATACCAAAGCGAGCGTGATGCACACCTCCAGTATTGTGAAACCACGATTGCAGATCAATTTAGTCACCTCCATGTGCTAAAGTTGCCCCTTTTCAGTGTAGTTGGTGCAGTACGATTGCGCGAACTAAGCAGTTTGCATTAGGGCATAAGTTTTGAATGATATGAGCGATTTTCTATTAGTAGGGGGAGGTGTCATCGGTCTACTTCTCGCGCGGGAACTATCCGCTGCAGGGGCTAGCGTTACCGTAATCGAGCGCGGTGAATGTGGCAAAGAAGCTTCTTGGGCCGGTGGTGGAATCGTGTCACCTCTCTATCCGTGGCGTTATACACCTGCAGTTACAGCGCTTGCCAGTTCCGCCCAGAAGGAATATCCAGCCTTGGCAAAGCGGTTGTTAGAAGAAACCGGAATAGATCCTGAGTGGGAGCGCACAGGTCTTTTGATGCTCGACGCTGAGGATTCCAATGCGGCCTTAGCGTGGGCAAAAGGCGTTGGTAGTGCAATGCATTCGCTTTCCAGAGAGACAATATATCAACGCGAACCCTTATTAGCGCAGGGCTACAAGGAGGGATTGTGGATGCCGGGTATCGCCAATATTCGCAATCCGCGTTTGCTCAAGGCATTGCTTAAAAGCCTGCAATTACAACCTCGCGTGCGTTTTCTAGAACAAAGTAGTGTCACTGGGTTTATTCAAGGAGCAGGCAGAGATGAGCGCAGCGTCCAGGGTGTTGAGTTGCTCCGTCATGGGCAGTTTGAAAAAGTTTTGGGGCAGCATGTTGTAGTGACGGCGGGTGCTTGGACGGGAAGTCTACTTAAATCCCTTTCTCTCGAAGTAGACGTGCATCCGGTTAAGGGACAAATGCTGCTGTTGAAACCTGCAAAAAAAGTGCTTAGTAGTATTGTGTTAAGTAATGGTCGCTACCTAATACCACGTCGAGACGGACATCTGTTGGTAGGCAGTACTCTGGAGTATACCGGCTTTGATAAGAGCACTAGCGAAACGGCCGAGAAAAGTCTCTTTGCGTCGGCTCTGGCATTAGTTCCCGAATTAAAATCAGCTTCAATGATTGCTCATTGGGCAGGTTTGAGACCAGGCGCTGCGCAAGGAATACCCTATATAGGAAGCGTGCCAGGGTTTCGAAATTTGAGTGTGAATGCCGGACAATTTCGCAATGGTTTGGTGTTAGCACCTGCATCGGCAGGTCTGCTTGCGGATATTCTGTTGGGGCGAACTCCGCGGCTAGATCCACTTCCCTATACGTTGGCGCCCCGCTTTTCTGCTTAAGGTCACTCTAGGTTCAGTTTCTTCATGCGGTAGCGTAATGAGCGAAAGCTCATGCCGAGAAGTTCGGCTGCTGCAGTTTTGTTCCAGCGCGATTCTAAAAGGGCTAATTCAATGGCGCGCTTTTCTATGTTTTCTAGATGTTGTTCTAGTGAAAAACCATTACCTAAGAGAAATTCAACGCCACTTGTATCTGCTGTCACTATGTTGCTTGCAGCCCGCTTCTCCATAGAGGTGGTGAAGCTAGTATTTTGCTGTGTAAGGTCTAAGTTGCTTGCGGTAATGCGTTTGTTTTCGCTGAGGGTCAGAGCGCGTTGTAAGATGTTCTCCAATTCGCGTACATTCCCTGGGAATGGATAACGACATAGCGCTGTCATAGCGTCTTCCCCGATACTAGGGGGTGTTTCTAGGTCATTGTCTAGCGCGATGCGGCTCAGTAATTGTTCGACAATATCGGGAATGTCTTCACTGCGTTCGCGCAGACTTGGGACCGCTAATTCGATGACGTTAATACGGTAGTACAGATCTTGCCTAAAGCGTTGTAGATTGACCTCCTCGACAAGATTCTTATGGCTAGCACTGAGTAAGCGCACATCAGTGGGGTACTCGACTTGAGACCCAACCGGCCGAACCGATTTCTCCTGTATTACGCGCAGTAGTTTGACCTGCATATGGAGGGGAAGGTCTGCCACTTCGTCGAGAAACAGTGTGCCGCCGGAGGCAGCCTGAAAAAGCCCAGTCTTATCTTTGTCTGCACCCGTGAAGCTACCTTTGACATGTCCAAAGAGTTCGCTTTCCATCAACTCCGACGGTATTGCCCCGCAGTTAACAGCGATAAAAGCACTGTCGGCCCTTGCGCTTTGCAAATGAATAGAGCGGGCCGCAAGTTCCTTGCCGCTACCCGATTCGCCGCTTATAAACACGGGAGCCTGGCTGCGTGCGAGACGGCTTATCTGTTGCCTAAGTTCGCGTATCTTCTCCGATTTCCCGCTGATGTTGATTGTTTCCGGTAATACGGAATTGTGGCTTGAATGGGAGGGCGTTGGAGTTCTGGAGAGTTTTATCGCTGCTAGCACTAAGTCCCGAAGCTTCTGCAGGTCGACTGGTTTGGAAACGAAATCAAAGGCTCCCGCTTTGAGTGCTTTAATTGCAGTCTCTGCGTTGCCATGAGCAGTGATCACTGCTACGGGCATATGGCTGTATTGACGTTGAATATGCTCGACAAGTTTGATGCCGTCGCCATCTGGTAGACGCATGTCTGTTAGGCATAAGCTAAATGAATTATTGCGCAAGTGCTCGAAAGCACTTGCGAGATCACTGGCGCTTTCGGTAATGAGTGACATTCGACCCAATGTGATTTCCAAGAGTTCGCGGATATCGGGTTCGTCGTCAACTATTAATACTCTACCTGTCATCATTACTCCAGGCTCAGGCCGTTGAAGCTGGTCAATCTATATTCCGATCGGGGTGAGCGAAGTGGATGCTGAAACAGCTCTTACCCTCTGTAGTACGTTTATAAGAGAGCTGTGCTTGGTTAGCTTCGCACAGTTCTTTTGAGATATAAAGGCCTAGCCCAGTTCCTGTAGCCTCTGTGGTATGGAAGGGCTCAAACAAGTGTTCCTCAGTAGTTTCATCAATGCCGAGGCCATCGTCTATGACATGTAGGACGGGTATGTCATTGCTATTACTATCGCTGATGCCACCTTTGAGAAGCAGGTTGGCTTTGCCTGTGTTCTTCTCGCTATAGCGCAGACCATTCTCTACTAAGTTGTTGAGTATTTGCTCTAGCTGATTCGTGATAACTCTAATCTCTGTCGAGCGCGGTTGAATGTCGATGATGATATCTCCATCAATCTGGTGGGCTTCACGATAACCGTCGACATAGTCGGTTAACCAATCGTGCAGATTAATGCGCTTAGTGCGGACCTGCTTGTGACGGGACATGTGCAGTACATCTTCGATAATGTGGTTCACCCTAGCGCTGTGATTCATGATGATCTCAAGAAGCCTTCGATCAGAAGCGCTTAGCTGAGAATCTTCCGCTAGCAATTGTGTGGCGTGGCTAATAGCACCTAAAGGATTGCGGATTTCATGAGCGATGCTCGCAGTAAGTCTGCCAAGAGAAGCAAGTTTTAGTTGTTTGACCCGCTGTATTAAATGGCTACTGTCTTCAAGAAAGACCAAGACACTGGACTCTGGCTCCGGAGTAAGATAAGTGAAGCTCGCTTGTAGTTGGGGGCCACTCTTGTGCACGCTGAAAGTTGGCGGGCGCTTGGTTTTATTAGTTTTCCAGCGATTCAAATTCTCGAGCAACGCCTCGGGTAATACCAATGTGCTTGCTGCGTAATTAACACTCGGTATCATGCTGACATCTTTTGCTTGTAGTGCGAGCATCTGATTGGCCGCGTCATTGGCGGTGACGACATTGTCCTCTTGTCCGAGCACAAGAATGCCAGTGCGCATACGTGCAATAATCAATTGATTAAGCTGTTCCAAGCTTAGAATGTCGGAGGCTTGTCTTGCGGCTAACAATGCACTTCGTCGCATCTTCTCTGCGAGGTTCTGGAGGTAAAGAGAAGTCGCGAATAGCAGAGCACCTAGAAGGCCTGATTGCACATACTGATTGCCAGGAACATTACGGGTAAAGCTCAGATAGACCTCACTGTAGATGATAGCGATGCTGGCAATCGCTGCGAGGAACGTACTCATGCGTCCTGCGATTAGGATGCTGCCTGCAGCAATCGTCACAATATGGAGTAGACCCAAGCCACTAAGAACCCCTCGTGAGCTGTAAGTCAGCAATGCAACGCTTAGAATGTCTATTACGAAAAGAGTGCTAAGAAGCCGCTGCCGTGCCCTAGAGCCCTGTTCTGGTCGCAGAAGGAATAAGACCAGCAAGCTAAAGCCTAGGTAGGCTAGGGTGGTATACAGAAACAAGGGCGGATTGTGATTGCCAAGCTGAGTAGTGTTAGCCCCACTTAGGAAACTCAGTAATAAAATTACAGCGAGCGCGAGCCGATAAATGTTATAGATCTGTAAGATTCGAGTATTTTGGTCGGGTAACGTGCTGGCATCCATAACGACGGGTCTTTGAGGCTGTTTGGCGCACGGCAATGCAATTTGCGTTTTGCTTATGCTGTGGGTTTGTCGGACAATATCGCACTTAATTGACAATAGCCATATGCGCCGCTGTCACCCTTCGTTTGAGTAATTTCACGCTGCTGCGCCATTGATCGCCGCAGACTATTTCATGAGGACGCTATGCCCAAGCAGTTAAAGGTGGTGATGGCCCAGCTGAATTTGTTGGTGGGAGATATCCAAGGTAATACCACCAAGATAATCGAGGGGGCATTGGAGGCAAAGCGTGTATTTGCGGCCGACATCGTCACATTTCCAGAACTTAGCCTTACTTCCTATCCTCCGGAAGACCTGCTCCTGCGGCCTAGTTTGAAGCTGCGCATCGACAAAGCACTGCAGCGGATTCTCGACGCTGACCTCGATATTTATCTTGTAGTGGGTTACCCGTTAAATGAACAGGGGCGACTCTACAATGCCCTATCCGTTATCAAGGGCTCACAGATAATTACAAGCTATCGCAAGCAATGCCTGCCGAATTATCAAGTTTTCGATGAGCGTCGTTATTTCACAGCAGGTCAGAATGCAGCTGTTGTGGAGATACAGGGTTTCAAGGTGGCGCTGACTATCTGCGAAGATATGTGGGAAGAGGGACCAACTTTGCAGGCAGCGGAGGCCGGTGCGCAATTATTGTTGAACATCAATGCCTCTCCTTATCATCGCGATAAACCTCTCGAGCGAGCGCAGTTACTTAAAGAGCGAGCGCTACTCGCCAAATGCCCTATCATCTATACGAATCTTGTCGGTGGGCAAGACGAGCTAGTGTTCGATGGCAGCTCGATGGCTGTTAGCGCTCAAGGTGAATGCATTGTGCGTGCGCCTTCCTTTGAAGAGGGATTCTTTTTCTTGAGCCTCTCTGAAACGGCACAAGGCCTGAGCATAGACGCGCCACAAGTCGCGCCGGCGGCATTGGATAGCACCGAGGCGGGTTTGTATAAGGCCTTAGTATTAGGGGTGCGCGATTACGTCTATAAAAATGGTTTTAAAGGGGTTGTACTCGGCCTATCTGGTGGCATCGATTCCGCATTAACATTGGCGGTAGCGGCAGATGCCTTGGGCCCTGAGAGTGTGAAAGCGGTTATGATGCCTTTCGATTACACATCTCAGCTTAGCTTGGATCTTGCACAGGAACAGGCGAAGACACTTGGAGTCGAATACAGCGTTATTCCTATCAGTGCAGCTTTTAAGAGTTTTGCTGCCGCTCTTGATGAGGAGTTCGCTGGCTTACCGGTAGATGTGACCGAGCAAAATATTCAGGCGCGCTGTCGGGGCGTGATGTTAATGGCGATCTCCAACAAGACAGGGCGTCTTGTTCTAACCACTGGCAATAAGAGTGAGATAGCTGTTGGCTACTGCACTCTCTACGGAGATATGGCGGGCGGCTTCGATGTGCTCAAAGACGTTGCAAAGACAATGGTCTACAGGCTCTGCGCATACCGCAATGGCTTGCCCGATGCAAAAGACGCCGCGGTAATACCTATCGAGGTCATCGAGCGAGCTCCTAGTGCGGAGCTGGCTCCAGACCAAGTCGATCAAGACAGCCTGCCCCCCTACGACGTACTTGATACAATTCTTGAGCTTTACGTCGAGAAGGACATGAGTGCGGCGCATATCATTGCGCAGGGCTTCGATGAAAGTACTGTACGTAGGGTCTTACGCTTAGTAGATATTAATGAATACAAACGCCGTCAGAGCGCAGTAGGGGTGCGCCTGACAACGCGTGGTTTTGGCCGCGATCGTCGTTACCCCATCACCTCCGGCTGGGAACTTGGCGAGTAATTCGCCGATGAGAATAGCTAAACAACAAGACAGGCAGGTAGGCAAGTGAAAGAACATATCCTGAACACGCTGGGCGACTCGCGCGATTACTTACATCGTTTCATGAGCGATGGGAACAATATCGAAGCAATAGCACGGGCCGCAAGCGTCATGATCGCCGCGTTGCACAGGGGTAATACCATCTATAGTTGCGGAAATGGCGGCTCGATGAGTGATGCCATGCATTTTGCCGAGGAACTGACGGGGCGCTATCGCAAGAATCGTTTGGGGCTATCTGCCGCGGCAATAAGCGATCCAGGGCATATCAGTTGTGTAGCTAATGACTTCGGCTACGAGTTTATCTTCTCGCGATATCTCGAGGCGCGTGCTCGCAAGGGCGATTGTCTATTGGCTATTAGTACGAGCGGGAGCAGCAAAAATGTGATTAAGGCAGCGGAGTTTGCTATGGCTAATGGAATGGAGGTGGTTAGCCTAACCGGAGAGGCAGCTAGCGCGCTGGGCCAGCTGGTGAGTGTCGATATTAGTGCAGGCAAGAGTGCCTTCGCGGATCGTGTGCAGGAAGTGCACATCAAAATCATCCACACGCTGATCGAATTGATCGAGCGTGAATTCTACCCGGAAAACTATTAGAGACTAACCGAAGATGCCGAAGGTCAGGATGCTAAGCAGGCTACGGCCCTGATCAGGTCCGTCTTCGATTATAGTCTCAGGACGGAAGGGGCGTGTAGTCGGCGCAAGAGGGGTGTTGTCTACATTGTCCCCAAGTAGGCCGAAAGAGACTGTGTAAAGTAATGATGGGTTGGTGACATCGCTGCGCACAATGAAATTGCCGCTCGGATCGATCGCTGGATGGTCTGGGAAGTTAGTCTTTAGCAGCGACAAAGATGTTGCTGCGAGCTCGTCTAGGCCCATACGCAAATAACATTCCACCATGATTGCAACGCCATCGGCAACGATTGGGCTGCCTTGGAAGTTCTCCACAATATAACGGCCCCGGTTCAATGCCGCCATATAGCCGCGGCGCTCCATGTAGTATTCCGCCACGTGTACTTCGTAAGCCGCAAGGGTATTGCGCAGGAAGATCATTCTTGCGCGTGCATCCGCGGCGTACTCGCTGTCGGGGTACAGAGCCAATAGTAGGGAGAATTCGGCGAAGGAGTCGCGTGCACGACCCGGGTCACGCTTGGAAGGGTCGGTTGGGAGGAAGCGCGCTATAAAGCCGGAGTCTTCTGCAAAAGAAGACATGCCCTTCATGTAATAAGCGTAATCGATATTGGGGTTGTCTGGGTGCAGGCGAATGAAGCGGTCAGCGGCACTGCGCGCAGCCTCTAGGTCGAGGTTGCTATAGTAGGCGTAGATTAGCTCCAATTGCCCCTGCGCAGCAAAGCGGCCGAAGGGAAAGCGCGACTCTAAGGCCTGATAAGTGGCGATAGCCGTACGGTAGTTGCGGGCGTTCAAGGCGCGCTGTGCGGTGGTGTAGAACTGCTCCTCAGTGCTGAGGCTAGCGAACTCGTCTCTTTCTTCTCTGTCGAAAATCGAGCATGAAACGAATGCCAGACAAAGGGTGATCAGGATCAGGACTCTCACGCGACAACAACCTCTACAATTGGAGCTTACATAAAATAGTGAATTTATCTGTGTGCTAAGCAGTTATAATGGCTCACCTGCCTCGCCAATGACGAGGACGTATTTAACCACAGCCGCCGCTTTATACCAAAGTGAAGCTGTATTCTTTCTTACATCGCTAGACTTCGGCAACTTGCCAGCGCGTCGCTCATCAATGTGCGGCATAAAAGCCTGTGAAGTCTGCAATTGCAAGGCTCTATGACAACTAAGATAAAAATGCAGGCCGTAGTGCCAGAAGCACTCAGTGGTAACCGCTTAGACCAAGTTGCGGCCTCTGTGTTCCCCGATTATTCACGTGGCCGACTTCAAACTTGGATAAAAGATGGTGCTTTGCAGGTCAATGGTGCGCCTTGGCGCTCCAAAGACAAGGTTCATGAGGGGGATTCGCTGTCTCTAGAGGCAGAATTAGTTGCGGAAGAGGCTCACGAAGCCGAACCCGGCGAGCTTAACATCGTTTATGAAGACGAAGACGTCATAGTGCTCAACAAACCTACCAATACTGTTGTGCATCCTGCCGTGGGTAACCGCACCGGCACCTTGCTCAACGCGCTGTTACACCATTGCCCGCAGTTAAAGGAGATTCCTCGCGCCGGCATCGTCCATCGCTTGGACAAGGACACAACCGGACTTATGGTTGTGGCCAAGAATCTACTTTCTCATCGTATTCTCGTTAAGCAGCTACAAAAACGCGACGTGGAGCGTGAGTATGAGGCAATTGTTATCGGTGTAATGACGGCAGGGGGAATAGTAGACCTGCCTTTAGGGCGACACCCTGTACAGCGCCAGAAGCGCGCTGTCGTAGAAGGGGGCAAGGAGTCGGTAACGCATTATCGCGTAATCTCGCGTTACCGCGCCCATACCCACATCACAGTTAAGCTGGAGACGGGAAGAACGCACCAGATCCGCGTGCATATGAGTCATATTCGATATCCGCTGGTTGGGGATCCTACCTATGGTGGGCGCTTGCAGATACCAAAGGCCTGTAGTGGCGAGTTAGCGAAAGAGCTAAAAGCCTTCAAACGGCAAGCGCTACATGCGCGTAAGCTTGGGTTTTCACATCCACGTACTGGAGAGCCCTGCAGTTGGGAAGCCCCTCTTCCAGAGGATATGGTGCACTTGCTGACAGTACTACAGAACGATATCTAGAAATATTCGCAATGAGGCTCGTACATGCCTATGCATCCAATGCCAGAGGACTGGCTACTACCGCAATGGTCCGTGCCCGACTCGGTACTTGCCTTGGTCTCGACGCGCGCGGGAGGAGGCAGCAAACCACCGTTTGAGCAGTTCAATCTCGGCCTACATGTAGGTGATGACCCAGCTACAGTCTTAGCGAATCGTCAGCGCCTGTGCGACTCACTGCCTACGCATATGCACCTACAATGGCTCGAGCAGGTACATGGCACCGTGGTAGTGGAGGCGCAGGGCGACGCTGTGACAAGGCGTGGTGACGCCGTCTATGTTGATAAACCGGGTCTCGCGGGCATAGTGATGACTGCGGATTGCCTGCCAGTATTTTTTGCCTCGAAGTCCGGTGAACGCGTTGCCCTAGCTCATGCCGGATGGCGAGGACTTGCCGATGGCATCTTAGAGCAGACTTTCGCGCGCTTTCCTGATGCGCCTGCAGATGTATTAGTATTCCTTGGGCCAGCCATTGGTCCATGCCATTTCGAAGTAGGGGCAGAGGTTCGCCAAGCCTTTGTCGAGTCCGCGACAACTGCCGCTTTGGCGAAGGATGTTCAAGATCAGGGCTTCCGCCCTAGTGCTGAACCTGGGAAGTATCTCGCCAATCTATATCTGCTAGCGACTTTAAAGCTACGTGCTCTCGGCGTTGAGCATATCAGCGGTGGTACGCTTTGCACCTACTGTGAGCGCGAACGCTTTTTCTCTTACCGGCGCGATGGTCAAACAGGTCGTTTCGTCAGCCTCATCGGCATACTTCCCTAATATAAAGTGATTCACATTTGCTTGATATTTTCGGTATTGGCCGCATTAACCTCACTAGTACAATGAATCAGCTTAGCAGTGTTTTTTGCTAGCCCATCATTCGATGATTGATCGAAAACTTTAGAGGTGCTGTTATGCGCATGGAACAACTCACCAGTAAGCTACAGGCCGCGATATCCGACGCGCAGTCCCTAGCCTTAGGCCAGGACAATAATTTCATTGAGCCTGTGCACATAATCATCGCCCTTTTGGATCAAAAGGGCGGGTCCGTTCGCCCCTTGCTTTCGCAAACAGGATTCAATATCAGCGAACTGCGCAAGCAGCTTCAGCAATTGCTGGAACGCCTGCCTAAAGTCGAAGGGACTGGCGGGGATGTTGCGCTCTCCAATGAGTCGGGCCGAATGATGAATCAGGCCGACAAACTGGCACAGAAGAATGCTGACAAGTTTATTTCAAGTGAGACTGTGTTGTTAGCCGCCATGGCGGACAAAGGCGAGTTAGGAAGACTATTGAACTCGTTCGGAGTTAGTGAGCAAGCATTACAAAGCGCAATTAACAATTTGCGCGGCGGTGACAAAGTAACCGATGCGGGGGCTGAAGAGTCTTGGCAGGCACTGTCACGTTTCTGCGTGGACCTAACAGAGCGCGCCGCGAATGGTGAGCTTGATCCTGTCATAGGTCGAGACTCGGAGATTAGGCGAACTATCCAAGTGTTGCAGCGTCGCACCAAGAACAATCCTGTACTCATCGGTGAGCCTGGCGTTGGTAAGACAGCCATTCTAGAAGGGCTTGCGCAGCGCATTGTGAATGGCGAGGTGCCGGAGGGCTTGAAGGACAAAAAAATTCTCTCGCTAGACATGGGTTCCCTGATCGCTGGTGCGAAATTTCGTGGCGAATTCGAAGAACGATTGAAGGGGGTACTCAACGAGCTCTCCAAGCAAGAGGGGTCAGTTATTCTCTTTATAGACGAACTGCACACGATGGTTGGTGCCGGCAAGGCTGAAGGCTCCATGGACGCTGGCAATATGCTCAAGCCCGCGCTCGCCCGAGGTGAGTTGCACTGCGTAGGGGCAACGACACTTGATGAATACCGTCAATATATCGAGAAAGATGCTGCGTTGGAGCGCCGTTTTCAGAAAGTACTAGTGGATGAGCCATCCGAGGAAGATACGATCGCGATTCTCCGAGGGCTAAAAGAGCGCTACGAAGTTCACCATGGTGTACAGATCGCGGATGCGGCGATTATTGCGGCTGCGCGGCTCTCGCAACGTTATATTCCCGATCGTCAGCTACCAGACAAAGCAATCGACTTAATCGATGAAGCGGCAAGTCTCATTCGTATGGAAATCGACTCGAAACCAGAGGATATGGATCGCCTTGACCGTCGTTTGATACAGTTGAAAATCGAACGTGAAGCCTTGAAGAAAGAAGAGGATGAAGGTTCGCGCAAGCGCAAGGAAAAACTTGCCGACGAGATCGCTAAGTTAGAGTTGGAGTATTCTGACCTTGAAGAGGTATGGAAAGCTGAGAAAGCCTCTGTACAAGGGGCACAATCTATTAAGAGTAATCTCGAGCGTGCACGCAACGATCTTGAGTTGGCGCGTCGCGCCGGCGATCTTGCGCGTATGTCTGAGTTACAGTATGGCATTATTCCCAAGCTCGAAAAATCTCTGGAGACATCTTCGCAGGCCGATACCAAGGACTTGAAACTTCTTCGTAATCGCGTCACGGAAGAGGAGATCGCAGAAGTAGTTTCGCGCTGGACAGGAATTCCTGTCACCAAAATGTTGCAGGGTGACCGGCAGAAGTTGCTTGAGATGGAAACAGCGCTGCATAAGCGCGTTATCGGGCAGGACGAGGCCGTGAATGCGGTGTCGAATGCGGTGCGTCGATCTCGCTCCGGTCTATCCGATCCGAATCGACCCAATGGTTCGTTTCTGTTCCTCGGGCCAACCGGTGTGGGAAAGACGGAGCTATGTAAATCATTGGCCGAGTTCCTCTTCGATACAGAGGATGCCATGGTGCGCATCGATATGTCCGAGTTCATGGAGCAGCATTCCGTGGCCCGACTCATTGGCGCGCCTCCGGGTTATGTCGGCTATGAAGAAGGCGGCTACCTCACCGAGGCTGTACGCAGAAGACCTTATTCAGTTCTATTATTAGACGAGGTCGAGAAGGCTCATCCCGATGTGTTCAACATCTTGTTACAGGTCATGGATGACGGACGTCTAACCGATGGCCATGGGCGTACTGTGGATTTTCGCAATACCGTGATTGTGATGACGTCGAACCTAGGCTCTGACCGCATTCAAGAGATGATGGGGGAAGGGGTCAACGATCAGGCTGCCTATGAGCGTGTGAAGAACGAGGTGCTCTCGGTAGTAGTACGTCATTTCTCACCTGAGTTTGTGAATCGTATAGATGAGACAGTGGTGTTTCATCCCCTACAGCAGGAACAGATTCGAGGCATCGCAGATATTCAAATTGGTTTACTAAACAGTCGCTTACACGATCATGACTTGCGTATAGAAGTGGCAGATGCAGTGCTGGATAAACTAGCGAATCTGGGCTACGACCCGGTTTATGGTGCGCGACCGCTTAAGCGAGCAATCCAGAACTGGATAGAAAACCCGCTCTCGCAGAAATTGATCAAAGGCGAGTACCTGCCGGGGGATTGCATCGTAGTCGATGTTAGCAACGACACCTTTGAGTTCAGCAAGAAGTAAGCCTCTATGGCAACATGTTTAGTCTGCAAGCCCTATAATCGCTTGACTTTAGGGTGAATGGTGGGAAAATTGCCATCGTTTTTACTTGCAGACTGAACAGACCACCACCTCATCCGGTCCTGCTCAGTGGTTGTCCGACAAAAAATGTTGGGTGCCATGAAGATCTTAGGTGTCAAACTACGTCCACCTTAGGCTCCGAAACGTTACCGCGTTAAGGGCTGACAAGAGTCAAACTGGGTCTGCCCTGTGCGTTGTGCACGGATCTGCTTTGACACTCCCTGAATCATTTAATATTTACATTGTTGGTTTGCTCTGAGCAAACCGTCCGTATTGCTATCCGGGTTTGGCGCTCTTTAGCCAACATTGTACAGAGGTCTAAGAAAGTGGAATTATTATCAGGCGGTGAAATGCTCATCCGAGCGTTACACGATGAAGGCGTTGAAATGATATACGGCTACCCGGGTGGTGCCGTTTTGCATATCTACGACGCAATTTTCAATCAAGATAAAGTAGAGCACATCCTCGTTCGTCATGAACAAGCGGCTACTCATGCTGCGGATGGCTATGCACGCGCAACTGGGCGCCCGGGCGTGGTACTTGTTACGTCCGGCCCTGGCGCAACGAATGCTGTCACGGGCATCGCCACAGCGTTCATGGACTCCATTCCCATGATCGTTATCTCTGGGCAGGTCGATAGTTCGCTAATTGGCTCCGATGGTTTCCAGGAAACGGACATGGTGGGAATCTCTCGGCCGATCGTGAAGCATAGCTTCATGGTGCAGAATCCTGCGGACATCCCGAATATCGTGAAGAAAGCGTTCTATATAGCCACCACTGGCAGGCCCGGTCCTGTCGTGATCGATATTCCTAAGGATGTCACCGATCCGAGTAAGAAATTTAAGTATTCCTATCCAGAGTCGGTAAAGTTGCGCTCCTATTCTGTTCCCGCCAAGGGGCACACAGGTCAGATCAAGAAAGCGGTAGAAATACTGCTGGCTGCCAAGCGCCCAATTCTTTATACCGGCGGGGGTGTAATTCAGGGTGAGGGTAGTGCTTTATTAACTGAGTTGACCCATAGGCTTGGTTACCCAATCACCAATACCCTTATGGGTTTAGGTGCTTATCCAGCTACCGATAAACAATTCCTTGGCATGCTTGGCATGCATGGAACTTACGAAGCCAATATGGCAATGCACTTCAGCGATGTGGTTCTTGGAATCGGCGTACGTTTCGACGACCGTGTTACAAATACCATCTCCAAGTTCTGTCCTGGCGCTAAGATTCTTCACGTGGATATTGATCCAGCGTCTATTTCAAAGACTGTTGCCGCCGACGTCCCAATCGTAGGTTCGGTTACTAGCGTCATCGAAGACATGCTAGAGCTAATTAAATCGTCTGATACTAAGATCGATCGCAAAGCGCTTGATCTATGGTGGAAGCAGATTGAAGGCTGGCGTGAAAAAGACAGCTTGAAAGTAGTTCCTGCTGAAAACGATGTCATCAAGCCACAACAGGTAATTCAGTGCTTATACGAAATTACCAATGGCGATGCTTATGTCTCCTCTGACGTTGGTCAGCATCAGATGTTTGCAGCGCAATACTATAAGTTCGATAAGCCTCGTCGTTGGATCAACTCCGGTGGGCTTGGCACTATGGGCTTTGGTTTCCCCGCAGCAATGGGCGTGCAACTCGCTTTTCCTGACGCAGTCTCCGTATGTGTGACGGGTGAAGGTAGCTTCCAGATGAACCTGCAAGAACTGGCGACATGCTTGCAGTACAATCTCCCTGTGAAGATTGTATGTCTGAACAATCAAGCCTTGGGCATGGTAAAGCAGTGGCAAGATATGCAGTACGGGGGGCGTTATTCCCACAGTACCTATGCGGAATCCCTGCCTGACTTTATAAAGTTGGCAGAAGCCTATGGTCACGTCGGTATGCGTATCGAGAAACTCTCTGAGTTGAAGCAGAAAATGACCGAAGCTTTCGCCTTGAAAGACCGCTTAGTCTTCATCGACGTAATGGTTGATCCAATGGAGCATGTTTATCCAATGGCGATCAAAGGTGGTTCGATGAAGGATATGATTCTAAGCAAGACGGAGAGAACCTAACATGCGACATATAATTTCAATACTGCTCGAGAACGAGCCAGGGGCATTGTCACGCGTTGTTGGTCTCTTTTCTCAACGTAATTACAACATCGAGTCACTTACTGTGGCACCGACAGAGGATCACACTCTGTCGCGCTTGACGATTACCACAGTAGGGGATGACCGTAAGATCGAGCAAATCACCAAACACCTGAATAAATTGGTGGATGTAGTGAAGTTGGTCGATCTGACAGAGGGCGCGCACATTGAGCGTGAGCTGATGTTGATAAAGGTAAAGGCTACAGGTGCGCAACGAGATGAGGTTAAACGTACTGCCGATATCTTCCGCGCCCAAATTGTCGATGTTACGAGTACTATTTATAGTATTCAGGTAGTGGGAACTTCAGCGAAGCTGGATGCATTCCTTGCAGCTATCAACGGTATTACCATTCTAGAGGTCGCCAGAACGGGCGTATCTGGAGTTTCCAGAGGAGAGAAGGTTTTGAGTGTGTAGACACTCGCTTTCTTTTGCTAATAAAAAAGGGCCTATTGGCCCTTTTTTATTGTGCTTTATTTCACTAGGGGACGATTAGACGATCTTCTTCATCGCTGTCATGTACGAGCGTAGTTTCTTGCCCACTACTTCGATAGGGTGATTGCGAAGAGCTTGGTTAACCGCGATGAGCTCAGCGTTATCAACACTGTTGTCGACAAGGCTAAGTCCTTTACCAATCACATCGACATCGATCTTGCTCATGAAATCCGCGAGAAGAGGAACGCAAGCATGAGAGAACAAGTAGCAACCGTACTCCGCTGTATCGGAAATTACCTTGTTCATTTCGTAAAGCTTCTTGCGACCGATCAGGTTCGCGATCAATGGCGTTTCATGTAGAGATTCGTAGTAGGCCGATTCTTCGATTATGCCGCTCGCGGTCATAGTCTCGAAAGCTAGCTCGACGCCTGCCTTGAGCATAGCAACCATCAGAATACCGTTGTCGTAGTATTCTTGCTCGCTGATCGCCATAGTGCCGGCAGTAGATTTTTCGAACTCAGTCTCGGCAGTTGCGGCGCGCCAAGTTAGTAATTTCTCGTCGTCGTTCGCCCAATCTTCCATCATGCCGCTAGAGAACGCACCAGTGATGATGTCGTCCATGTGCTTCTGATAAAGAGGCGCCATGATTTCTTTGAGTTCTGCCGCCAAAGAATTTGCGACCAATTTGGCAGGGTTAGACAGACGGTCCATCATATTCGTGATGCCGCCGTGCTTAAGACCTTCTGAAACAACTTCCCAGCCATGTTGCATCAACTTAGAGGCATAGGCAGGGTCTATCCCCTTCTCTACCATCTTGTTGTAGCAAACGATCGTGCCAGCCTGAAGCATGCCGCAAAGGATGGTTTGCTCGCCCATCAAATCTGATTTTACTTCCGCAATAAAGGAAGACTGGAGGACGCCTGCGCGGTGTCCACCGGTTCCTGCGGCGTAGGCCTTAGCGATGTCGAGTCCGTCACCATTTGGATCATTCTCAGCATGTACGGCGATCAGAGTTGGTACGCCGAAGCCACGCTTATACTCTTCGCGTACTTCCGTGCCCGGGCACTTAGGCGCCACCATGACCACTGTCAGGTCCGGACGAATCTGCATGCCTTCTTCAACAATGTTGAAGCCGTGAGAGTAGGCCAAACAAGCGCCTTTCTTCATAAGAGGCATGATCTCTTTTACGACAGGTGTGTGCTGCTTATCTGGAGTGAGGTTTAGGACCATGTCTGCCTGTGGCACTAGTTCTTCATAGGTGCCTACTGTGAAGCCATTCTCTGTCGCATTCTTCCAAGACTGGCGCTTCTCCGCGATTGCCGCGGCACGAAGTGTGTAGGAGATGTCTAGGCCGCTGTCACGCATGTTCAGGCCCTGGTTCAGGCCTTGAGCGCCACAACCGATGATGACAATTTTCTTGCCTAGCAATTTGTTAACGCCATCGGCGAACTCGTTTTTGTCCATGAATCGACACTTGCCGAGTTGCTGTAACTGCAATCGCAGGGGTAGGGTGTTGAAATAGTTCATTTTCTCTCTCCGGTTTCGGTGTTATTCGATTGGGCGCTGCGTCTAGTTGGCAGTCGCCCATGAGTATCAGCGTTGCAAATTCTAGGTGCGCATAATAGGCGAAGTTCTTGGTTGCGTAAAACGCTATATATGCAACAATACATTCCATATTTTGCAATAATGGTAGGGGCCGGCCTTTGGAACTTCGAGAATTGCAGCTGTATCTGCATCTTTGCCGAAATTTGCATTTCGGCAATACGAGCCGCGAACATCATTTAAGCCCGTCTAGCCTGACACGGGTTGTGCAAAAACTCGAGCAAGAGGTGGGAGCGTCATTATTTGAGCGTGATAGTCGTACTGTGAAATTAACCGCGGCTGGTGCGCGGTTTCGCGATTATGCAGCGGAGACATTAGAACGCTGGGAAGTGCTCAAGCGCGATTTGCAGCAGCAAGCAGAGGTTCTAACGGGGCGATTGAGTATTTTCTGCTCCGTCACCGCAAGCTATAGCTTCCTGCATGAACTCCTAGACCAGTATAGGTCGCGTTATCCCGCAGTAGAGATCCAATTACATACAGGGGATACAGCGCTTTCCATTCAGCGCGTCCTAGATGAGCAGGAAGATATCGGGATTGCCGCACGCCCCGATCGCATTCCTGAGAAACTTACTTTCAGGGCGATTCGCAGCTCTCCCCTGATTTTTATCGCCCCTCGCTCATCCTCTCCGCTGCGTGATACGCTGGATGAGTGCAGAAAACAGAAGTCTGCGCTACCGTGGGAGCGAATTCCGATGGTCTTGTCAGAATCCGGTATTGCGCGTGACCGAGTTGATCGCTGGTATGCCGAGCGCGGGCTCAGTCCAAACATTTATGCGCAAGTAGGCGGTAATGAGGCGATTGTTAGTATGGTCAGCCTAGGGTTCGGGGTAGGCGTAGTACCACAATTGGTAGTCGAGAATAGTCCTATGCGGAGCAAGATCGAGATGCTCGATGTGCAACCTGCGCTAGAACCCTTTACGATTGGTCTTTGTGTATTAAGGCGCAAGCTTAACAACCCGTTGATAAAGGCCTTCTGGGATCTGTCACAAGATCACATCGCGCCTGGCGCACTTTGAGTGCAATCTTAAGAAGGCGCTTGGGTGTATAATCGCGATGCTTCTGACAGTCACCTACTCTTAATAGCCTGAGGGCAAGTTTGTTATATGGACACAGAAAACAGCAATGATCAGGATATCGAGCAGGAATCCGAGGACAGCCTCTTTCCGATCGATGAGCATGAAGAAGTAGTGTCGGAGGGCGGTAAGAAAATTCGCCGTCGCGGCATCTATCTATTACCCAATTTATTGACTCTTGGAGCGCTTTTCGCCGGTTTTTACGCGATTATCGCCGGAATGAATGGGGATTTTAATAAGGCGGGTTGGGCTATTCTCATCGCAGCAGTTATGGATGGCCTAGACGGGCGGGTAGCGCGAATGACGAATACTCAGAGCGCTTTTGGAGCGCAGTTCGATAGCTTGTCCGACATGGTGTCTTTTGGCGTTGCGCCTGCACTGATTATGTTTAGCTGGGCACTGTCATCGCTTGGGGAGGCTGGCTGGGCGGCAAGTTTCATCTATATGTCTTGCGCTGCACTGCGCTTGGCTCGCTTTAATGTACAGTTAGGGACAGTCGATAAGCGGTTTTTCGTAGGCCTACAGAGCCCTGTTGCTGCGGGTTTAGTGACATTTGTGGCATGGGTTGGTTTTAAGTATCAAATCGAGATAACGCCCTTTATAGCTTTCTGCGCCGCCGTACTGACAGCATTTACGGGCATTCTTATGATCTCGAATTATCGGTATTACAGTTTTAAGGAGATTCATTTCCGCGGCACTGTTCCCTATGTTGTGTTCCTTATGGCGGTGGTGCTTCTAGTGGTTATCGCTCAGAATCCTCACGAGGTGTTGCTGGGCATGTGCCTAATTTACGCATTGACTGGTCCCTTTATTTGGATCTATCGAAGAGTTAAATCAAAGTCTCGTAAATCCACAGAAGAGCCCTCCACGTAAAATGTGGAGAGCTAGTGTCGAAAAACTCGGATTTTTGTAACGAAGAAACAGCTGCGCTTGTCTAAATGCGCAAGTGCTAGCTAAGTATTAGTTTAGAGGTTTCACCGGCGCAGTGCGATTAGCTGCAAGGTGTGTTCGCAAGCAAATGAGCGAGGAACAGATTATGTTAATTAAGTCTAAGCCCGATATCTTACCGTCCGAGATTACGCCGGAGTCGGTATATCACGATCGCCGCAGTTTCATTGCAGGCAGCCTCAGTGCCGCTTTTGGCGTCGCATCGGTAGGACTGCCTGGATTGGCAAGTGCTGCAGATGGGGATGAGCTAAGGGCTCGAGCACCCACGGATTTAGTACGATCTGCACCCGCGCCATGGTGGGAAGACAAATTCGCGTCGATCACCCCGGCAGTGAAAACGGGTGGTTTTTCTACTAGTGAGCCCTTAACGCCCTATCGTGATGTGATTTCCTATAACAATTTTTACGAATTCGGCACAGATAAGGGCGACCCGATTGCGAATTCGAAGCAGTTCAAAGTCGACCCTTGGTCTGTCGCAATTGAGGGCGAGGTTGAGAAGCCCGGCGTTTACACACTAGAGGATATTCTGAAGCCCCATGCATTGGAGGAGAGAGTGTACCGACTTCGATGTGTAGAGCGTTGGTCTATGGTGGTGCCATGGGTCGGATTCTCTCTTGCAGACCTTATTAAGCGTTTTCAGCCTACGTCAAAAGCCAAGTATGTTGAGTTCTTTACTCTGCTAGACCCCGAGGTCATGCCTGGGCAGCGTTCGCGTTTTACCACTATTAGCTGGCCATACCGTGAGGGCTTGCGAATGGATGAGGCGATGAACCCACTTACCCTTCTTGCGGTTGGCGTCTATGGTAACTACCTCCCGCCACAGAATGGCGCGCCAATTCGCCTTATAGTGCCCTGGAAATATGGTTTCAAAAGCATTAAGTCCATCGTGAAAATTCGTTTCACTGAGACAGAGCCGGCAACTAGCTGGAATATGCTGGCGCCAAACGAGTATGGTTTCTATGCCAATGTGAACCCCGAAGTGCATCATCCGCGTTGGAGGCAAGACATGGAAACCCGTCTTCCGCAGACACTATTTAGTAGTTCGCGGATTGAGACTCAGCCCTTTAATGGCTATGGGGAGCAAGTGGCCTCTCTTTATAAAGGTATGGATCTGTCGAAGAATTACTGATTTAGGTATGTCTCGACGTGGTGTCTAGGATGACGAAGTTTGCTAAGTGGTCTGTGTTTTGTCTCGGAATGGTGCCGTTTCTGGTCCTATTGTATAGTGCCCTTAGCAATAATCTTGGTCCAGACCCGGCGGATACTCTAGCTGCCGAGACCGGCGAGTGGACTTTACGCTTCTTGTTGTTATCACTCGCCATCACTCCGCTGCGTAATATAGGAGGGTGGCCAAAGTTGTTTCCCTATAGGCGAACCTTTGGCCTCTTCGCCCTTTTCTATGCATCCGTACACTTTCTTGTCTATTTAGTCTTTCTTTTGCAGCTGCGCTGGTCGGAGATCTCGGAAGATATCTTAGAGCGCCCCTATATAACGGTGGGCTTTACAGCATTCCTGATGCTTGTTGCTCTGGGGGTGACTTCGACCAAGGCGATGATGAGGCGTATGGGGCGACATTGGCGCCAGCTTCATAAGCTGGTTTACCTAATCAATATACTGGGCCTCATACATTTGATATGGATATTGCGCACAGACCTTACAGAGGCTGTGTTTTATGCTAGTATTCTCCTCCCGTTATTGGCGTACCGGGTCTATAAGTACTACGTCAGAAAGACTTCGAGTCATATCAATTTGTCAACGCCCAATTGAGTATTTAAGTAACCGATTTGGGCAATTACTTGTTGCCAGATTTAATCTTTGTGGCATAATGCGCGCCCTTGTGACGAGATGTACGAGCAACGCAAACGAACACTCCTCGGAGAGTTCAAATGAAACGAAAATAACCGCTTTCATGCCTTGCCAAGTCACACAGGATGCGTATAATGCGCCTCCTCCTAACCACGAAGGTTCAGGAAAAAAGTTCTTTAAAAAGTAGAGATTAAGTAATAGAGGTGGGTGCTTGCCGAGGTAGTTTTGCGTCAATTGCAAAAATATCAAAGTGAGTATCTGCGTAGTTTTATTAAGTTAAAACGCAGTAGTGAAATACTTTGAGCATGAATAATGCCATTGGATTGGTAAGCCGATTAAGTAGTACGGTGAGCCGTTAAGATCTGATGAGCATGTAGTACTTAAACTGAAGAGTTTGATCATGGCTCAGATTGAACGCTGGCGGCAGGCTTAAC
>CAXBOY010000003.1:0-77112 GCA_963977405.1 uncultured Gammaproteobacteria bacterium | reverse complement strand
CGCTAGTAGAAGTACTAGCTGCTCCTCACCGAGAGCGCATTTTTCAAGTCGCGCCTGAGCAATTGCTCCTGCGTGGGAACGCAGAGCAAGGGATGACATCGCTACAATTAGACACGGCGGATGGCTCGCTAACTCTGCAAACTCAGCGGCTCGTTCTGGCTGCCGGAGAGGGCAACGGGGAATTGTTAGCTCAACTGAGCATGGAGAATCCGCAGATGCAGACCCGTCCGCTGCATATGTTGGCAGTGCGCAGCCGTCATCCACATCCGGTTTACCTGCACTGTATCGGCGACAGCTTTGGCATGACACCGCGCCTGACCATTACCTCCCATCCAAACTCAGATGGCTTTTGGGATTGGTATATCGGGGGAGAGATCGCAGAGGCTGGCACGAAACGTAGCGCGCAAGAGCAGATCAAAGAAGGTCGCTCGCAACTGCAGCAGATGTTCCCTTGGGTGGATTTCTCAGAATCGCAATGGGCAAGCTTCTTCATAAATCGTGCGGAACCTAAACTAGCGAATCTGCAGAGGCCCGATACAGCCTATTTCCATAGTATCGCCAATACCGTAGTGGCATGGCCAACCAAGCTTACCCTGACCCCGGAACTCGGCAAGAGTGTCGTTAAGCTGTTCAAGGAGCAAGGCTTAGAACCCCTTGCCACAGGCCAGAGCGCAAGCACAAGTCTAACCAAATATTTCGCAACGCCTCCGATTGGTATGCCACGCTGGGAGGACCTGCTGCGATGAATGCAACAACTCTTCTTCCGAAACGCACCCTTGGTGGCACTGGCATCGATGTGTCCTGCCTTGGTCTCGGCACCGTGAAGTTCGGCCGCAACGAGGGAGTGAAATACCCTCGCGATTTCGACTTACCGGACGACCGTAATGTCCAGAATATCTTGCAGCAATGTGCAGATCGCGGCATGAACCTTATCGATACCGCCCCTGCCTACGGCAACAGTGAGAAACGCTTGGGACAGTTGCTCAAGAATCGACAGCAGTGGGTAATTTGCTCAAAGGTAGGGGAAGAATTCGAGAAGGGCGAGTCCCATTATGATTTCAGCGCAAGCCATACCCGTAAGAGTATTGAGCGTAGCCTGAAGCGCCTGCGAACCGACTACCTAGACATTGTACTTGTGCATTCTGACGGCAGCGATGAGGCGATCATACACCACAGCGATTGTTTGGAGACGCTGCAAAGAGCGCGCGAGGATGGTTTGATTCGAGCCTACGGAATGTCTACTAAGACTGTCGCCGGTGGCCTGCTAACCGTTTTACATGCCGACATAGTGATGGTGACACTTAACCCGGGCGCCACGGATGATCGTGTAGTGGTCGAGGCCGCCCATAAACAAGGCAAGGGTGTTCTAATCAAGAAAGCACTGAACAGTGGTCATGTAGTAGTCGACCTTGTTGCAGAGCAGCAGAAAGCGCAAGACCCAGTGCAGAACTCTCTAGATTTCATTTTCTCCAATGACGGTGTTGGAGCCGTCATCATAGGCAGCATTACTGAACAGCACCTGCAACACAATATCGATTGCGCTATTCGCGCGGCTTCGCGCAGCTAGTGCAATAAAACGCAGAACTCACACAAGGTGTACAGATCGCCTGGATCATTAAGATTCATAGGTGACGCAACTGTCTTGATCATCGAGCCCCAAAACTCAAGTGGCGCGCGAACCGAAGCGCTAAGCCCCGCCGATTCAGCAAGCTTCGACATACTTGCGGCCATACCAAAATTCTCAATCATACCCTGCAAGAGCTGTTCGCCTGGAGTAAGTGGCTTCTCTATATAGCGCCATGTGTAATCATCCATGCTGGCGAGGCGCGCTGCCGCCTCGATAGCATCTTCCATAGTTCCTAGATTGTCGATTAAGCCTCTATTGATCGCTTGTGTTCCGGTCCAGACCTGACCTTGTGCGATGAGATCCACCTCTTCTAAATCCATGCCACGGGCATCCGCTACTAGCTGTAAAAAGTTGCGATACTGATTCTCTACACTGCTCTGTAAAACGGTGGACATCGCTTCGTTCAATGGGCTTAACACATCGGAGCGACTCAGTGGCGTAGTGCCTACCCCATCGGTGTAGACACCAATTTTCTCTAGGCTAGTTTCGAAAGTAGGCACTATGCTGAAGACCCCAATAGAGCCCGTAACGGTAGCAGGCGACGCCCATATTTCATCCGCTGCTGTCGCTATCCAATATCCTCCTGATGCAGCAGTTCCGCCCATCGAGACGATCAAAGGTTTGCCCGCGCGTTGTAGCTCGACTAATTCCTGTCGTATTAGTTCCGAGGCAAAAGCCGAGCCGCCGGGAGAATCTACCCGCAGCACTACGGCCTTTATTGCATCGTCGCGCCGAGCCTCGCGAATCAATTCATTCAAGGACTGAGCACCGATAGTACCCCTTGGCTGCTCGCCGATATCGATAGTGCCTTGTGCCACTATCACACCGATCTGATTTTCACTTACTGCCGGCAATGCATTTGTTGCCGCTAAGTAGCGCCTATAGTCAATTGTCCGAGGCCGACCCGATGCGCCAGCGGCAAGCACACTAAGTCGTGCTTGCAATTGTGCGGGAGTGACAAGTTCATCCACTAGATCGAAACGCATAGCGAGTTGTGCCGTGTCGCCATTCACTTCGAGCAAATTCTGGGGATAGTTATTGGCGTAGTCGCGAACCTCTTCCGCGCTTAAGGCACGATTAGTGGCCACCTGATTTACAAAGCGTTGCCAAAGCTCATCGACAACAGATTGATTATTCTCGCGCGACAAATCCGACATGCCAGTTAGAAGATACGGTTCGACTGCGGCCTTATGAGTACCAACCCTAAACACATGTACCTTAACCCCTAACTTTTCGAGTAGTTCTACATAATAAAGCTGATTGCCCCCATAGCCCTGCAACACCAACTGACCCATAGGATGGAGGTATATTGTCTCTGCATAAGAGGCCAAAAAGTACTGCGCTTGCGTGAAAAAGTCTCCGTGGGCAACTAAGGATTTGCCCTGACCTTTGAAGTCTTCCAACGCGCTGCCTATGCGCTCCAGATTGGCCGGACTGATACTGCCCATCTCGCGTAGATCGAGGACCACGCCGCGCACGCGGTCGTCTTGCCGAGCACGCGCTAAGGTATCCAATACCTCTCTTAGTGGCGTGTCGACGATTTCCTGAGCCCCTAACAATAAGCTCGAGGCGTCAAGCATACTCGGCTGTTCTACAATATTTCCTTTAGGCGCAAGCACTACGAGGGAGTTGTCCGGCACATCGATCTGCTCAGGGCCGCTGAAAATAAAAATCGCAAGCACGAGGAGGATGACGAGGAAGATCAAGCGCCCTAGAAATACTCTAAGCGCGTCAATACTTCTGCCGAGGAAGCGGAAAAAACGTCCTATAAAAGAGCCTTGTGACATATACCAACCATCGCCTTAAATTGAATTAGAAAGTGCGCTAAGCATCCCAAGTAAAGCACAGGATCCCAGAATCACCAGCATGTGTAGCCGAAATACGAACAACATAGCAAAAGCGGTCAGGGTCAGGAGTAAATTAGGCAATGCAATACTGCTCAATGTCGGCAGCAACATGTCCATCCCGAAGGACTGTACCCTCTCGGTTTGTGTAAACAAGAAGTTGAATCCGAACCAAAGAGCCAAATTTGCGATCACCCCTACTACAGCCGCTGTAATTGCACTTAGCGCTGCAGCAAGGGCTTGATGGCTACGCAGTTTCTCTACATAGGGGGCGCCGGCGAAAATCCACAGAAAGCATGGCAGAAAAGTTACCCACGTGGTGAGCAATGCCCCCGCACTTGCTAGTAGCAGCGAGGAGCCTTGACCTGCCTCGCGCCACGCGCCTAAGAAACCGACAAACTGAGTTACTAGAATGAGTGGCCCAGGGGTCGTTTCTGCCAAACCGAGGCCGTCGAGCATTTCGCCCGGTGCTAGCCATTGATACTGCTCTACTGCCTGCTGCGCGACATAGCTGAGTACGGCATAGGCTCCACCGAAAGTCACAACCGCCATACGCGAGAAGAAATCTGCGATCTGAGTAAAGGCATTGTCGCTGCCGAGTGCGAGATGCAGCAGCAACACGGTGCCAAGCCATAGGCTCAGGCAAGCCAGAGCCGCTAGACCTGTTCCTGGGCGTACATGTACCGCTGTGGGCTGAACTTGCTGAACCGCACTTTGCGTCGGCTCAACGCGAACTTTCAGATACGCAAGCAATCCTGCACAGAAAATAACCAGCGGGAATGGCAGTGCGAAGACGAATAAACCGACGAAGCCGGCCAACGCGAGCGCTATGTGAAATTTACCCTTCAATGCTCGCTGAGCAATTCGTGCCATAGCCTGACATACGATCGCCAATACTGCGGCCTTCATCCCGAAGAACAGCCCTGTAACCAGACTCACATCGCCGAAGAGGACGTATATCCAAGATAGTGCCAATATCGCTAAAGCGCCGGGCAGAATAAACAACAATCCCGCCACAAGACCGCCACGCACACCGTGCAGCAGCCAACCGACATAGGTAGCCAACTGTTGAGCTTCTGGCCCGGGCAGTAACATGCAGTAGTTTAGAGCGTGCAGAAACCGGGCCTCGTCGAGCCAGCGCTTCTCGTCGACGATGATACGGTGCATTAGGGCAATCTGGCCTGCTGGCCCCCCGAAACTCAATATGCCGATCTGCCACCACACTGCGAGCGCCTCGCGGAAGCTGACTTCCTTAGCTACAAGGGCCTCTTGCATCAACCTAGCCTTTGAGCTTTTCAACGATCGCGGAGGTAGAGCAATTGTCTAGGAAAGCGAGCACCTTCACCTGTCCACCATAGCTCAATACATATTCTCCGCCGACTACCTCGTCGACACTATAGTCGCCACCCTTCACTACGATATCAGGCTTTAACATCTCTAAGAGTGCTTCCGGCGTGTCCTCGGGGAATGACACTACCCAATCTACTGCCTCCAAGCCAGCGAGTACCGTCATGCGTCGCTCGACTGGATTGATGGGGCGCCCAGAACCCTTGAGGCGCTTTACCGAGGCGTCGTCATTGATAGCTACAATCAGCCGTTGCCCAAGCTTGCGAGCTTCCGCAAGATAGCCTACGTGCCCAGCATGAATAATATCGAAACAGCCATTGGTGAAGACCACCTTCTCTCCATGGGCTCGGGCATCCAGAACAGCCAAGGCCAATTGGTCGGCACTCATCACGCCACGCCCAGTGCCTTCCTCACGTGCAATGGCGCGACGCAGCTCTGGACCACTAATCGCTGCAGTGCCCAATTTGCCCACTGCAAGCCCTGCCGCGAGGTTTGCGAGCGCAGTGCCGATGTCTAAAGCACTGCCAGCGGCTAGTGCGGCGGCAAGAACGGCTACCACGGTATCTCCGGCCCCGGTCACATCGAATACCTCTTGGGCACGAGTGGGCATGTGCAGCTCCGGGAGGTCGGGACGCAGAAGCGTCATGCCGTTCTCACCTCGGGTAATAAGAAGGGCTTGGAGGTCTAGGTCCTCTAACAATTGCAGCCCCTTGCTGGCGAGCTCTTCTTCCGAGGCACAGTGTCCGACTATGCTTTCAAACTCGCTTAGATTAGGGGTGATCACGGTGGCGCCCCTATACTTACTGAAATCATTGCCCTTGGGATCGACTACGACCGGCACCCCCAACTTCTTGGCGGCCTGAATAAGAGCTTGGGTCTGCTGCAGCGCCCCTTTGCCATAATCGGATAAGACCAAGACTTGAGTCTGCTCTAGCAAGGCCAGCGCCTGACTCTGGAAAGAAGCGACTGCGTTGGACGTAAAATCTTGCTCGAAATCCACCCGTAACAGCTGTTGATGCTGGCTGATTACCCGTAATTTGGTGATAGTTGGGGCTTCTTGGCAGGTAGCGAAATCGCAATAGACGCCCGCGGCCTCTAGGCGGCTACTCAGTTCAGTTCCCGCCTCGTCGGCGCCGACGATGCCAACCAATGACGCTGCCGCCCCAAGGGCCGCAATGTTCAAGGCCACATTGCCCGCGCCGCCTGGCCGATCTTCTTGGTTGCCGACCCGTACTACGGGTACCGGAGCCTCAGGAGAGATTCGCGTCGCCTTACCATGCCAATAGCGGTCGAGCATTACATCGCCAACCACGAGAACACGCGCCTGCTGAAAAGGGGGCATATCGAGCTTCATTACTACGTCCTAAAGTCTTTAAAGAGGCGGCAATCTTAGCACAAGGGCTCATTGAAGTTGATTGATGGCGTAGTTGTGATTTAGGCTTGGCCGAGACCGATCGCCGCCCGCGCAGCTGATCCCGCTATGGCTCGCAAAGAGAAGTGTCAATATGGACCTGAAATCGCTGGTGGAAGAACACGATACACCAGAGGGGAAGATTTTCGACTCTGTTATTCAAGTCCTGATCATCATCTCCCTGTTTACGTTCTCCCTCGAGACCCTACCCAATCTTAGCGAAAGATCCCAGGCCCTCTTAAATTTAGCCGAGGTAATCATCGTATTCTTGTTTACCATCGAATACGCACTGCGTGTCTATGTTGCGGACCGTAAGACCGGATATATTTTCAGTTTCTACGGCATTGTGGACTTCCTTGCCATCCTGCCCTTCTACCTCGCCCTTGGAGTGGACATGCGCACCCTGCGGGCTTTGCGCCTTCTTCGCCTATTCCGCCTTTTCAAATTGGCGCGCTATAACAAAGCCATCGACAGGTTTGCGAACGCCTTCACCATTGCGCGGGAAGAAATCATCATCTTTGCGATGGTCACCATAATAATGCTGTACCTCTCCGCAACCGGTATCTACTACTTCGAACACGAAGCTCAGCCGGAATTATTTGCCAGCATATTCCATAGCATGTGGTGGGCCGTAGTTACATTGACCACAGTAGGGTATGGGGATATGTACCCCATTACAGTGGGCGGCCGAATCTTTACCTTCATCATTCTAATCATCGGCATAGGCATTGTGGCGATCCCCGCCGGTCTACTTGCCTCCGCATTGAATAAGGTGCGCAGAGACGAGGAGGACGATGCGGATGAGTGAACCTTGCTACAATCCCCACCTTCGCCGCATGCGGCCGCTACGAACCGGAAACCTGTGAGTAAGAAATCCTTAAAATCCGAGCGCCTGACTGACTTCCTCGGCCCCCGCTATTGGCCGACTTGGCTGGGCTATGGCGTGATCTGGCTGGCCGCCCAGCTTCCATTCCCAGCGCAGATGCAGATAGGCAAGGCGCTAGGTTGGCTGAGCTTCTACTTAGCGCGGGAGCGCCGTCATATCTGTGAGACCAATATTGCTCTCTGTTTTCCCGAATTATCCCAGGAGCAGCAAGCGCGCCTTGTTCGTGAGACCTTCACCTCGAACGGGATCGGCGTCATGGAAGTCGGACTTGCCTGGTGCCGCAAACCTCAGTCGTTCCGCAATCGCGTCAGTGTTACAGGCTTAGAGAATCTGCAACGCGCCGCCGCAGACGGTAAAGGGGTGTTGCTGGTCTGCGCTCATTTCACGACTTTGGAGTTCGCAGGATGTTTACTCAGCCTGTTCCATGAGATGGATGTCACTTACCGCCCTCACAAGAATCCTCTGTTCGAATCCTTGATGTTCCGCGCTCGCCAGCGTTGGTATGGCACAGTCATCGAGCGCGGTGATGTGCGGGCGGCACTGCGTAGCCTGCAACACGGACACACCCTCTGGTATGCGCCCGACCAAGACTACGGCCGCAAGCATTCAGTATTCGCAAAGTTTTTTGGGGTCGAGGCCGCTACCATCACTGCCACTAGTCGCTTCGCCTCGTTCAACGATTCGGCAGTCGTGTTTTTTAGTCATTACCGTAATGCGGATGACTCGGGCTATCATTTAGACTTCAGCCCAGCCTTAGAGAATTATCCGTGCGGCGATGAAACTATCGACGCTCAGCGCATTAACGATGTGATTGAGAAGGCCATTCGCAAGCACCCTGAACAATACCTTTGGCTTCACAAGCGCTTCAAGACACAGCCCGAAGGCAAGCTCAGCCCCTATAAGAAAAACAAACAGAAACGACCAAGCCAATGAGAAACCCAATTAGCAGACAATGGCGTGACAACGACATCCGCAACGCGGCGATCCTCATCAGCCTAGTGCTCTCGATTTGGCATATCCTCGTCAATCCAGTCCCCAATACCGATGCTTTCGATTACGTGCGCACTGCCCATGTCTATCTGGATCAGGGCATTGCCGCAGCATTCCAATGGTATCCATCCGCGAGCTACCCAGTCTTGATGGGGATGTTGACGCAATTGACAGGGGTTGACCTGATACTCGCAGGTCAGTTGATAAATGCTGCTCTGTTCGCAGTGCTCGTCTACGCATTTATTACGCTCGCGCTAGAACTGCGCAAGACCCCACGCATTGCCCTGATCGCTGCGATAGTGATACTGGTCTTCCCGAGCGTGAACGAGTATCGCTACTATCTCATTCGCGATATCGGTTTTCTCGCATTAATGCTACTTGGCGCTATCGAGCTTACCCGCTACCATAAAAATCAACTTACTAGGCACGGGCTTGGCTTCATCGTGTGGACCCTAGTGGCTGCGCTATTTCGTACCGAAGCCCTTATCTATTTACCTTTAGCGCCACTGGCATTGCTAAGTGTTCGTTCGAATCACGGAGTGTATAATCTGCGCGCCTTGCTCAAGATCGAGGCCACTCTACTAGCATTAGCTCTTTTGGCATTCGCAGCATTGACTGTGGCGGGCGCAGAGGTGTTAGAGGCATTGCAGAGAATAGTGGCAGTCTATATGCCATTCCTAAGTGATTCCATCGAGGCATTAAGCGCTCAGAATTCGCCTTTGGGCGTCGCAATTTTTGGGGAGTATGCAGCGAACTTCTCTGGACAGTATCTGTGGGCCTTCATGCTGACCGGACTTAGCACGATACTTCTAATTAAACTAATCACTGGCTTCGGAGTGCCAAGTCTGTTGCTGTTCTTGTATGGCTATAAGAAGAATGCCTTGGCGTTTCGCGATCCGGCCCTGCGAATTACGATCGCCTATATGATCATCGCGTTTGTCATCTTGCTCGCCTTTCTCGCACTAACGCGTTTCATCGCTACACGTTATACCCTAATGTTTTGCATCGCTACACTGCCATTCCTGGTGTTAACTGTCGACAGATTTATTGAGCCTATGCAGCAAAGCGCCAGACGAAAATTATCGCAGGGAGTGCTAGCCATCCTTGTGCTGTTCTCCGCGGTTGACGCGCATATTAGTTTCGGCGACTCGGGCCGTTCTTTAGACGAGGCAGTGCAGTGGTTGAGTGACAACTCTGCGCAAGTAGACAATGTTTTCACCAATAGCAGTTACGTGGCCTATTACAGCGGAAGTGTTCAAGACTACGACTTAATCAACCGCTATATTAGTGCAGAGGAAATCAGCAACACCTCCGTTGGCACAATCGTGATACTCACGACAAGCCGCAGCATCAATGCCGAGATAGAGCGCAGCACTGCGCTTCAGCAGATCGAATTACTCGCGGCCTTCCCGGATCAAGATGATCCCGATCTCGTAATCTTTCGACGCATCGCGAACTAGGGAAACCCTAGTTATCCCAGTCCGGCTCGGGCCGCTTGGTCACCAATAGATCCTGCATTATCAAGTACTCAAGGTCTGATCCGAAAAATAGGTTCAGCGCATCCTCTGGCGAGCAGACCATCGCCTCACCTGGACGATTTAGCGAAGAGTTTAGCAACACCCCGAACCCACTAACGGCTTCGAACTCTTTGAGTAATCGATAAAAACGCAGGTTGGCCTCTTTCTTCACCACGTGAGCACGGGACGTGCCGTCCTTATAGACCAAGCCTGGAAGCTTCTCGCGCCACTGCGGCGCAACATCGAAACTCATGGTCATATAGTCTGCGGGGTGCTTGGAGCCGAGCATTTCCTCGGCCAGTGTATCAATGATACTCGGCGAGAATGAGCGCCAACTCTCGCGGAACTTAATCTTCTTGTTAACGGAATCTACTGCGGCGGCCTGCATAGGGTTGGCCAAGATACAGCGATTACCCAATGCACGAGAGCCAAACTCCATGCGACTCTGAAACCACCCTACAAGATGGCCCTGACCCAGCAGTTGGGCGGCGCGAGCCGCAGGATTCTCCAAAACCTCGAAGACCGGTTTCTCGCGGTGTTGTTCACAGGCCCTTAGACAGCGTTCGGTCGTGTAACGGGGCCCGAGGAAAGCATCACTGAGTCCTTTGATGGGCACATTCTGAGTCGAAAGCGTATATGCAGCCGCCCCAATGGCGGTGCCGGCGTCGCCGGCTGCGGGTGGCACGAATAACTCTTTCACTAATGGCATGGCGGCTAAACGCTGATTTAACTTCACATTGAGCGCCCCGGTGCCTGCGAACGCCAACTTGCCAGTTTCCTTGAGCACTGACCCTAGGTAATGTTCAACCAAAGCTACCGCTGCATCTTCATAGAGTTTCTGAATGCTCGCCGCATAGTGCACATAAGGATCTTGAAACAACTCTCCGGCACGACGCGGCCCGAGTAGGTCTACAAGTTTCTTGCTGAAGAAGTGGCCCCTAGATTTATCCTTGAACCGGCGCAATCCGACCGTGCTAATTAACTTGGTATTGACCTTAAAATGTTTCCCATCAAAGCTGGCGAGTGCGGAGAGGTCATACTTATTCGGGTCTCCGTAGGTCGCCATACCCATTACCTTGGCGTCGCCATCGAGCATGTCGAAGCCCAAATAGTCGGTGATCGCTCCGTACATACCTGACAGCGAATCGGGGTCATAAAACTCTTTGATGCGATGAATACGGCCATGCTCGCCATAGCCGAGGAACATGGAGGCATACTCGCCCTTCATATCAATCGTTAAGATGGCCGTCTTCTCAGCAAAACCACTCATATGGTAAGCGCTACTCGCATGTGCCATTTGATGCTGAACTGGAACGAAGCGTACTTTATGCCAAGGAATCTTCAGCTCATCGAGCAGCTTTTTTACCTCGTGCATATAGCGACGATAGCGGCGGTTGCCATTGAACAGTGCGTCGACGCTGCGCTCTGGTGCATACCAATAGCGTCGGGCATAATGCCAGCGTGCTCGACTAAAAATCGAGATTGGGGCGTAGGATACCGCTACCGTGTTGATGTCCCGCGGCTTGATCTTCGCCGAGCGAATGCAGAACTTTGCTGCTTCTCGCGGCATACAGCCTTTAGCGTGCTTGCGCCTGACTAAACGCTCTTCCTCAACGGCAGCGACGAGATCGCCATCGACAAATAATGCGGCGGCCGCATCATGCCCAAGTGCACCTGATAGCCCCAGCGTAATTAGTGACATTATGACCCTTTCGTAAAGTAATCGGATTCTTCCTGCAGTTGCGTGAGCATGGTCTGCACCATCTGCGCTTGTGCCGGATCATCTTCCCAGTTTTTAGCGAAACGCTGTAAATCTTGCGCACGGGCTTTCGCGAAATGCCCCGTGTCAAACTCCTGATACATGCCATCTAGATCAAGCACTGCCAAGCCTTTCTCAGTGACCTGAAAATTCGTCGCCTTCATGTCGCCGTGTACGATGTTGTAGTCACGCAAGGTGGCAAAAAGCGCCTTGAATTCACCAAGCGCGCGGCTCCAAACGGGCGAGTTTATAGGCTCTTTTTTTAGCAAATGCAAGGCATCCTCACCCGGTAAGTATTCGCAAAGGAAGTAGGCCTCACGGCGCAATGAGCCGAAGCGCCACTCCATCATCAGCAATGGTTTGGCAGTGCGCACTCCCAACATCTCCAACATATGGGCATTACGCCAACACACCCAGGCTCGACTGGGTCTAAACTGGCGTCTTATCCGGTGCCATAGGCTCTTAATATTGTAGCGTTTTAGAACGTACAGCTTGGCGTCGATTTCAACTATAGCGACGGTTGCACTGCGCCCGGCCTTAATAATCCTACCGTTTTCGATATATGCGTCTGGCGCGCGAAGGAAGTCTTGAAGTTGCGCCGACTCTAAGCTGCGTTCGTAGACGATGTAATGATTCCAGTCACGCCGGTAAGCGTTCGCACTGGTCTCTCGGTATAATTTCTTCAACACCAGCTTAAGGCGTAAAGCCCGCTTCTTTCTCAACAAGGCGGCGAACACCGCGATATCCTCACTCAAGTCGGCACTCGGTCGCTGCTGACGATAGAACTCATAAAGGTCTGCGGCCAGGCTGTCATTGCTCACGGGAAACTGGGCAAGGAACAATGCGAGGTTGCGCAATGAATTCACGCCGTCGACGCCGTCGGAGTTATGGGGATAACGCTCTAGGTCACCCGCATCGAGCAAATACACAATCCCGTCCTTAATGAGAAAATTGTCAAGATGGATATCTTTCTGGAGTAGCCCACGTTCGTGGCAATCAGCAATGAGAGACACAACCCGTTGCAACAACGCCACACGCTGCTGCGTTGCGGCCCGCTCCCAATGCTGACCTAGGCCCTCACCACCCTCGATATAGCGAAGCAGCAGGAATCCACAGCGACCATCGACGAGTGTACCACTACCCAATAGTTCGGCCGTCTTGATCCCCTCGCTGTCTAGTGCTTTTACGCCTTGAATCTCTCTTTGCAGATGTTGCTCCCAACGCCCTCGCGCAAAGAACAGCTTTGCCACCACCACGGTCCCCTGCCAGCGTGCTAAGGCCACTACTCGTTTCTTCGGCAACACACGAAATAACTCGATTAGCTCAATTGTCTGAGTGCCCTCGCCGACACTATTTTTCAGGCGCACCTCTACACTCGCAGGAAACTCGAGCCGGCGTCCGCCTAAGAGCAATGTCGATGTGTTAATGGCTTGCATCTATATCCATCATGCTGAGTTAGTCTTCTTATCCAGTTGCAATGCCCGGTGCTGCACTTGCTTCCAAAATTGCGCGTCTTTACTAAAACACTCGCGCAAACTCTTACCCGAATAGAGCCGCACAAAACGCAAAAAGTCGTGGCGATTCAGACCAATATGCAAAGCTGAGAAATATAGGCCCGCCACATCTTTGACTACCCAGCGGATTGGCAACTTGCGTCGAATCAATGCCCGATGCAGATCGATCAAAGAAAGCTGCGGCGTAGTGATCTCCTGCGCGCTAAACGCGGCCTCATCGTGTAACAGGAAATGACATAGGTAATAGTCGCGATGACAAACACCATTACCATGCATTACTTTACTGATGCGGGCGAGCTCCGCTATCAAGCGTAACTTGATTGCAAGTGAGGGTTTACGCTGTGGCCATCCCCCGCAGTATTCCTCGAGGCTAATGGTATTCTCTAATGCCTCGGTCAGAATAAAAGACTGGCGAGTTGCTGGGTTCCAGCCGCGACTGCCGAAACCAACTGCGGTCATTGTCGCTAGACCGAGGCTTTTCAGTTTCGCAATCGCGCACCATTCGTTCTCTGCCCCTAGTATCGGCATCTTAAGGGTCAGCAGGTTCTTTACAATCTCGCCCCAACCAACGCCCATGTGAATTTTCACGAAGTAACGCCGTTGTTCGAACTCGAAGCGCAGAGTGCGCCTTCCCTTCACATCACGGTAAACATCCCCATTCAGTTCTGACACTTTGTTGAAAGGGTCCTGCCCTGCCCATGCGTTTGCGAAGTCGTCACGCAGATTCACAATCATGCTCTAACCCCTTGCGCGCTCTCCTTGACGAGATCCTCAATCAAAGTCGCCACCGACTCGGGCATGCTATAGAGGTCTTGAGTACGACCATACGCAATGCCGTTCGCTCGCCATTGCTCGCGCTCGGGCGAGGTCAACATCTCCAAGAGCTGTTTGTTCAAGACCTGTTGATCGAATGGCGAGGCAGAGACTATGCCTACCCCGGCGCGCTCGATATGGAATGCGTAACCGCAAGTAGCGGTAGTCAGCACCGGAAGACCTGCTATGGTGGCCTCGAGTAGTGTGTAACCAGCGCTCTCACTATAGGCCGGGTGCAACATTAAATCGGCGCCTATGAGAAAGCGTGGCACATCATCGCGACCACCTAAGAACTCACAGTGCTCTGCTATACCGAGCCTTTTCGCAAGTCGGCGGAAACGATCCGATTTATCCTGCCCCACGACGAAGTAACGGACATTGTTCCGCAGGCTAGCGGGAAGCGACGCAATCGCACGCAAAGAGCGGTCTACTCCCTTCACGACAAAACCGGAACCGATCTGCACGATTGCCAACTCGTGCTCCGCGATGCGAAATTGCTGACGAAAGCGTGCGCGAATCTCGTCCGCATTCTCAGGCAACTTTCGATCACGAGAAATACCTGGCGGAATATCGTGGAAGCGTTGCACGCTATGTGGGTAATATTGTTCGAACTGGCCCCTTTGTAACGGAGACAATAGCAAAATAGAAGTTTTGGCATCGGCTCCGAACACTGCATTCTCATAGTCCATGAAGTGGCGGTAGCGCGGCGTGAATCGATAATAGAAACCGCGCTGTTTATGGGCACGCTCGGCGAAACAGGGGTCGGCGGCAAAGTAGAGATCTAAGCCTGGCATTTTATTGAAGCCAATGACGGCATCGACCGGGTTGGCCTGCAAAGCCGCCATGACTTGAGTCGTGAACCGCTGATAGAGAGCATGCCGGCTCCAAGCTTTAACCTCGACTAACACGACCTCCAAACCTTCCGGCATATCACCTTGCCACTTCATGGTATACGCCACGACTTTATGGCCCCGCGCTAAACAGGCTTTAGCAACTTTTAAGAAGTCACGCTGCTGCCCCCCATAGGGAAAATAGCTGTAGATGAGGAAGGCCAGAGTCATGACAACTCCGCAGTGCGCTCGCGCGCAGCGATCAAACCCTCAAGTGCCGCTAGCACTTGCGACGGTGGGTGACTGCTATAGCAGGGTGGATCAACTATGAAAGGCTGCCCCTCTGAGACCCCTTGCACAGGCTCGCCCTGATAGTGACAAGTCTTGTTCATGCACGGCGCGCAGGCGATGGAAGAGGACAGTTGTAGCTGATTCTGTCCGAATGTGCCCGAGAGCCCGGGATTGGTTGGACCATAGAGCGACACCGCGGGGACGGCGAGTGCGGCGGCTAAATGGCCGAGGCCGGTATCAACGGACACGACGCCATCCGCAGAGGCGATTTGGCGCGCCATGCCAGTGAGATTGTGCCGCTCTAAGACTGTAACCCCCGGAATATTCTCGGCGATAGCTTGGGCGCGCATGTGCTCTGCGTCGTTGCCCCATGGTAGGCGCACACTATAGCCACGCGCTGTTGCGAGCACAGCAAGCTCACGCCAATAGGGCACTGGCCAGTGCTTACTCTGCCAAGTGGTGCCGTGTAAGAACAACAGTGCAGAGTTGGACGAATTCTTGTGTGTTAAACCGATACGTTCGTAGTCGAGGCCATAATCAATATGCGCCATTTCCTCTGCCGAGAGTGGGTAATTCAGAGCGCGCGAGAATAATTCGCGCACTCTCTGCACCGCATGCTCGTCACGGGGCACCGAGAACACCTTGTTATAGAACAAGGTCGCCAATGGCTCCTTGATGGTGCTATCGCTCAAACCGATGGTGAGCCCTTTAGAAAGACGACTTATGAAGCCACTCTTGATAAGGCCTTGCGCATCGATCACGAGATCGTAGTGGTCCCGCTTGAGGTCTTTCTTAAAGTCAGCAAACTCGCCGTTGCGCAGCGTACCAATAATATCCTTACGCCAGCGCCTGAACGCCACAGGAATCACTCTATCCACCGCAGGGTGCCAGGAGGGAATTTCGACGAAATTCTCCTCAACGACCCAGTCGAATTGCAGGCGGCGATTCGCTCTCTTCGCATCCGTCACTGCAGGGAGTGTGTGTATCACATCCCCCAGCGAAGAGACCTTCACTATTAAGACTCGCAAAACGTGCCGTGCTCCCCTGCTGAGGAGTCATCCGCCGTGGATGAGCCCTCTTGTGTTGATTGTTCGATGCTCACCAACCGCGCCAATGCGTTGAGTGCCAGCTCAGGGCGCAAGTCCACTAGACAGCGCTTGTGCCCTAGGGGACAGACGCGCTCGAAACAAGGGCGGCAGTCGATATCGATAGACAGCAATTGTACTTGATCTGTCAGCGGAGGAGTAAAATCTGCCGAGCTTGAGCCATACATCGCGACAACGGGCCTACCCAGCGCCGCTGCCACGTGCATCAAACCCGAGTCATTGCTCACCACTGCCTTGGCCACCGACATCAAATCGATCGCTTGAGCCAGCGAAGTCCTGCCCGTGAGGTCATGACAGTGTTCGCGCTCGGACTTCTCAAGTTCCCGCAAGATATGGTTCGCAACGTCATTGTCTTTCTTAGAGCCCATGATCCAGACCTGCCAGCCCTTTGCGATTAGCTGGGAGCTAAGGCTGGCATAGTGCTGTGCCGGCCATTGTTTGGCGTCACCGAACTCGGCTCCCGGACAGATCGCGAGCACAGGTCGCTCGGCCTGCAGATGCAGGGCTTGGATTGCACTCTCTACGGACTGTGCTGCAGTTACCAGGCATGGACGCGGTAGCGTTGCAGGCAAATCCTCGCCATCCGCACGCCCCAAGGCGACGAAACGCTGCACCATCAGTGGCAGAGCCTCTTTGTCTAGGTCTCGCACGTCATTTAGCAGCAGTCCCCGCGCCTCGCCACGCCAACCGGTGCGCTGTGGCACACCTGCGAACAGAGGAAGAAGCGCCGATTTGAAGGAGTTTGGCAGCACGATTACCTGATCATAGTCCTCCTTACGCAGGGAACGACCGAGACGAAAGCGCCCACTCAGGTTCAGCTCGCCATGTTGAAACGGCAGGTCGATGGCACGGTTCACCTGCGGCATACGTTCCAGCAATGGACGGCTCCAAGCCGGGGCTAGAACGTCGATAGTGAGGCTTTGACCTAGTGCGCGAGCGTCGTCCTGTAGGCTAATGAACAACGCCTGGGCCATCACCATGTCTCCCACCCATGAAGGGCCAACAATTAGGATCTTCCGCATTACGATGCTTCCGTGTTTGGGAAGAGGCGTTGCCACACTTGCTCGACGCCCACTTGTAGCTGCGCGAGTTCCTCGGGCAACTCACCATGCTCCATTTGGGCCAATGCGAATCGATGCAAGGCCGAACGCAAACCCAAATAAGCGTGAGTTAAAAGCTTGTGCTCCTCTTCATTGAGTAGCTCTGCCGCCCTCGCTGCCTCGAGAATGCGTACGTTGTCCGGATAACTGAGTAGCTCCGGATGAGCGGAACAATTGGCTAAGACTAGGTATTGCACCATGAACTCTATGTCGACGATGCCACCGAAGGAATGCTTAATGATGAATGAGAGTTTGCTGCGCTCGCTCGAAGGCTTCTTAGCGAATTCGTTGCGCATCCGTGTCCGCATGCTGCTCACATCCTTGATTAACGCAGCAGGGTCCCGCGGGCTGCTCAGTATATTGGCGCGCAGCATGTCGAACTCCCCTTGTAGCTTGGCGCTACCGGCAACGGCCCGGGCCCTCACCAACGCTTGATGCTCCCAAGTCCAAGCGTCTTTGCGCTCATAGCTTTCAAACGCCTCCATCGAACTGACGAGCAGTCCGGACTCGCCCGAAGGACGCAGGCGCATGTCGATCTCATAGAGCCGTCCAGATAGGGTCTGTGTACCCAGCATCATAATCACGCGCTGCGCCAACCGTGTATAGAGCTCGCGGCTATTAATACTGCGTTGCCCTTCGGTCACTACGGTATCCTCTGCCAGTGCGCCGTTGTGTAGAAACACAAGGTCGAGATCGGAAACATAACTAAGCTCGATGCCACCGAGCTTGCCGAAGCCAAGCACTACGAAGTCCATCTCGCCATGCTCACCGGAGCTGTTGACCGGATAACCGAATTTCCGCGTGAGATAATCCCAGCTTAGGGCAAGGACCTGCTCCAGCACCGCCTCGGCGGTAAAGCTCAAATAGTCACTCACCTTCATCACAGTAAGGCGACCCGTTATTTGGGCGGCCGCTACCTGCAAAGTATGGGACTGCTTGAAATAGCGTAGTGTCTCCATCTGGTCTTCGAAATTCTCAGGATCGATTCGCAACAATTGCTGCGCCAACTCTTCCTGCAACACCACCTTTCCCGGTGGCTCATCGATACCGCCGAGCAACTCATCCAATAACACTGGGTGCTGACTGAGAAACTCGCTGACGAAAGGGCTGGCGGTGCACAGTCGCACCACTGCGCTCAACACATTGCGATTCTCGAGCATCAATACTAAATAAGCGGTACGCCGACTCACCGCACTTATCAGCATCATTACCCGCGCTAGCGCAAGGCTCGGCGTCTCTACTTGGGACACCGCATCGAGCAGTACTGGCATGAAACGTTGGAAACGCAACCTACTCTCGCCCTCTAATACAACGAAGTTACGATCCTTGCGGAAATCGTGAATTAGTTTCGTACTCCCGGGCGCATCCTCAAAGCCCTTCTCTTCAAGAAAACTCTGCGCAGCGTTCTCTGTCATCTCCTGTCGCCAGAGCTGGCTCCACTCCCGCTCCTGCGCATCGCTTACTGCCTGCGCATCATCGTCGTCGGTGCGAATAACATCGGAAAAATGTTGGGCAACCCTATAGCGATGCTGCTCAAGTGCTACTATCAAGGCATCCCAGTCTGCGTAGCGCATCGCCAATGCAACGCGCTGTTGGTCGATAGCATCGGATACCAAAGTCTGCGTTTGTTTATTCGCCAAGCCCTGCAGTTTGTGCTCTAGGCTACGCAAAAACGCATAGGCCTCGCGCAGCTCGTTGACCGTTTCCACTGGCAAGTAATCATTCGCCTGCAAAACCGCCATGGCTTTGTAGAGAGAGGGTTCTTGGAGGCGCTTGTCACGACCACCATGTACCAATTGTAATGCTTGCACGATGAACTCAACTTCGCGAATTCCACCTGAACCAAGCTTAATATCCCTATTCAAACCCTTACGTCGCACCTGTTTATTAATCTGCATCTTCATGCTACGAAGGGCATCAAAGGCTGAGAAATCCAAGTAACGCCTATAGACGAAGGGTCGAAGTTGATCGAGCAAGCCTCGCCCTTCCTTCAGATCTCCTGCCACTATGCGCCCTTTGATTAAGGCGTAGCGTTCCCAGTCTCGCCCCTGATTCTGGTAATAGGTTTCCATCGAGTCGAAACTGCATACAAGAGCCCCTTCGCTACCATAGGGTCGCAGTCGCATATCCACTCTGAACACGAATCCATCAGGTGTCACAGTATCCAAGGCATCGATAAGGGCCTGACCTAAGCGTGTAAAAAATTGTTGATTGGCGATAGACTCGCCCTGCGCGGGTCGAGTTTCGCCACTCTCTGGGTAGGCAAACATGAGGTCGATATCGGAGGATAGATTGAGTTCATTCGCCCCTAGCTTACCCATGCCGATGACAACCATCTGCATGCTCTTTCCAGATCGCTCACCTATCGGTTCTCCCCACTTACTGGACAAAGTGGCATGTAGCACATTCAAGGCGCAATCTAGTGCAGCATCCGCTAGTGCTGAGATATCTGCGCAAATCTCCAAGACCTGGGCTTTATTGCAGACATCTCGCCAGATTATCCGCAGCATCTGTCTCTGCTGGAAATGCCGCAACACTCTCTTCAAGCCAGCCTCTTGCTCCGCCTCGCCAAGAGTCTCCAAAGCGCATAACGCGTGAGTCAACTCAACCTTATAGTCTTGTTTATTGCTGCGCTCGAGTTCTCCACTGCGCACTAGATCTACCAAAAGACTCGGGCGCTTTATGCACAATTGCGCCACATAATCACTCGCGCTCCAAACCGCACAGAGCTCCTGCGCGAACTGCGCATTGTTAGCAACAAGTGTCGTCAGCTTATCTGCATCGGGTAAAGCATTATCTTGCTCGCTCTGTACAAGGCGCAGCCAGTACCGCTCGACAATTTCACGAACGGCGCCGGGAAGTTCTTGGGTTTCCAACATACTGTCTGTTTCTCTTTCTCTTTTGTTTAATTCTTATGTGTGACGAATCGGCGAGATAACTCTACAATCTCTACCTACTTTGTTCGGGAGTCACTCTTAGCACTTCATTGATTGTAGTAATTCCTGAGGCAACCTTTAAGGCGCCACTCAAGCGCAGACTATGCATACCTTCTTTGTAGGCCTCTTGGCGCAACTTAGGAAGATCTGATTTTTCGTCCACGAAGTTTTGCAGCGCTTCGCTCATCGGCATCACTTCGTAAATTCCCTGCCTACCTTTGAAGCCGGTCTCGCGACACTCAAGACAGCCTACGCTCTGCGACACAGCCTTGGGCACGCGCATCTTGAAAGGATTAGTAATAATCTTCCATTCCGCTTCGGAGATGCTCGTCTCGGTTTTGCAGTGCGGGCACAGCACGCGCACGAGTCTTTGCGCCACAACACCAACTACCGTGGCCTTGATTAAGTAGGAAGGCACGCCGAGTTCCAAGAGCCGCGTAATCGCAGACGGCGCATCATTAGTGTGTAGCGTGGTAAAAACGAGGTGGCCTGTGAGAGCCGCCTGAATTGCCATCTCGGCGGTATCGAGATCGCGTACCTCGCCGATCATAATGATATCGGGATCTTGTCTTAGTAGCGCCTTTACCCCACTGGCGAAATCGAGATCGATATTATCTTGCACCTGCATCTGGTTAAAACGCGGTTCCACCATTTCGATAGGGTCTTCGATGGTGCAGACATTGACCTCATCGGTGGCTAACATCTTGAGCGTCGAATACAGCGTTGTCGTCTTACCACTTCCTGTTGGTCCAGTGATAATAACGATGCCGTGATTATGCCCAATAATAGTCTTCCAGCGCTGCAAGTCTTCGCCAACAAGACCGAGACTTTCGAACGGCCTCAGCAACACCTCTGGGTCGAATATTCTCATCACCAATTTCTCACCGAATGCGGTGGGCAGTGTAGAGAGGCGTAGTTCTATTTCTTCGCCACTGGGACTCTTGGTCTTCAATCTGCCATCTTGAGGTCTACGCTTTTCGGCAACGTTCATACGTCCGAGAATTTTGATGCGACTAGTTACGGCATTCATTACCTGCATAGGTAATGCGTAAACTGTATATAACACGCCATCTATTCTAAAACGCACATTACCCTTCTCTCGGCGAGGCTCGATGTGAATATCACTGGCGCGCTGATCGAAGGCATACTGCAGTAGCCAATCGACGATGCTGACAATATGCTGATCGTTTGCCTCAGGGTCTTTGATATTGCCGAGCTCAAGCATCTGCTCTAGATTGCTCAAACCATTAATGCTGCGCGTCGAGCTTTTAGTTGCATGACTGATTGAGTTAGCGAGGCTATAGAATTCAGTAGTCAGGCGCTTGATCTCAATTGGATTGGCGACTACACGGCGAATTCGCTTTTGCAAGACGTGCTCTAAGTCCACTTCCCAAGAGTTGATAAAGGGCTCAGTACTGGCGATTAGAACTTCCAGAGGCCGCACTTCCACAGCAAGAATGTTATGGCGCTGAGTGAAGGCGTAGGACATGACCTGTGTCACTTGCGCTACGTCTATCTTGAGGGGGTCGATGCGGAAATACTCTTGGCCGGATTGCTCCGCGAGAAATTTAGTAAGCGCTTCGATGTCGAGAGCGCGATTGCCCGGCCCTTGATCCACTAGATCGCGTTCCGCTAACCATGCCAAAAGAGGTTTCTTGACGTCATCTCTATCGCGTCGTAGCGCCAACACGGCATCTGCGTCTTGCTCGCTTAGGCGTCCTGCCTCGAGAAGCGCACGCACGAAACTAGCCAGTTCTATCGGCTTTCCCGTCGCGCCATCCTGTATAGTCGAGCCTTTAGCCAAGCTCATCCGAAATCTCCTGTGGGCGGTCCAACGCTGTCCTATGATTGCCAACAAGTTTATACTGCGCGCCACCAATTACAACGACTTAGGCCGCCTTAGGGCAGCTAAGCGCCTCGATTGCCAATTCTGCACCTGAATCAACTGATGGAAACTCTATGCTGCTTTACCGACTATCCAATGTTTCTCTAGCCTATGGTGACAAGCCACTACTCGATGGCGTAGACCTGACCATTCATAAGGGTGAGCGCATCGGTATTCTCGGCCAAAACGGCGCAGGCAAGTCTAGCTTCATGAAACTGCTCTGCGGCCAAGCCCTGCAGGACGGCGGTGAGCTATGGCGGGAGGCTGACCTGAAGGTCGCCTACCTAGATCAGAACCTCCCCGAACTAAGTGATGAGACGGTCTATGACTACGTAGCAGGCGGCTTAGAGAAGCTAGGCGAGCTGCTGCGCCGCTACCACGCCATGACTCACAGCGAGGCAGACCAGATCGATTGGGAGGACCCCCGTCAGCTAGAAGAAATGGGGCGACTGCAGAAGGAGATCGAGGCCCGGGATGGCTGGGCTTTTCAGCACCGTATCGACAGCATCATCGACAGTCTCAAACTACCTGCGGACTCACTGATGCGCCATCTCTCGGGGGGTAGCCGCCGCCGCGCGGCACTCGGCCGTGCGTTGGTCTCGCAGCCGGATATGCTCCTTCTGGACGAGCCAACCAATCACCTCGATATTCCGACTATCGAGTGGCTAGAAAAATTTCTCAACACTTTCAATGGCGCAGTCTTAGTTATCAGCCACGACCGGCAATTCCTGCAGCGTATTACTAATCGCATCATCGAGGTCGACCGCGGCAAATTACGCTGCTGGGACTACGACTACGAGAGCTTCCTCGTTTTCCGCGAGCAACAATTGGACGCGGAGGACAAGTTCAATAGCGAGTTCGATAAGCGCCTTGCCGAGGAAGAAACATGGATCCGTCAGGGCATCAAAGCCCGCCGTACTCGTAACGAGGGTCGCGTCCGCGCGCTGGAAAAGATGCGCGAAGAGCGGCAGCAAAGACGCGAACTCACTGGCAAAGCCCGTTTCGAGTTGGAGTCAGCGAATGCCTCTGGGAAGATTGTGATCGAGGCGAGCAACATCAGTCATGGCTATGGTGGCACGCAACTGATCAGCAATTTCTCTACGCGTGTTATGCGCGGCGATCGTATCGGCTTTATCGGTGTCAACGGCAGCGGCAAGACCACACTGCTAAAGATATTACTCGGCAGCCTGCAGCCGGACTCCGGTGACGTGAAGATTGGCACCAACCTTGAACTGCTCTACTTTGACCAATTGCGCAATCAGTTGGAGCTGGACAAGACTGTTATCGACAATCTCTGCGAAGGACGCGAGTTCATCGAGATCAACGGCAAGCAGCGCCATGTGATCAGCTATCTGCAGGACTTCCTCTTTGCCCCAGCACGCACGCGGCAACCAGTAAAGTCCCTTTCCGGTGGTGAACAGAATCGACTGATTCTGGCTAAGCTATTTAGCAAGCCTGCGAATCTAATCGTTCTCGATGAGCCGACCAACGACCTCGATATGGAGACTCTCGAGCTACTCGAAGAAATTCTATTGGAGTTCAATGGCACTATCCTGCTCGTTAGTCACGATCGACGCTTCCTCGACAATGTCGTGACCAGTAGCATCGTGTTCGAGGGCGATGGCCAAGTACGCGAATACGTTGGCGGCTATCAGGATTGGATCGCACAGGGCGGAAAATTGATCTCCTTCGCCGATCAAGAGAAGGAAAAGCAGAGTAAGGCAAACGCGAAATCGAGCAAAACCGAGACACAGAGTAAGGCCGAACCAGCAAAAGCGCCCGCAACAAAACTCTCTTACAAAGAGCAGCGCGAACTCGACCAGCTGCCCAAGCAAATCGAAACTTACGAGACTAAAATTGCAGAGTTAGCTCTAAAGATAGCAGACGCGGACTTCTATAAGCAGACCCAAACAGAGATCGACACTACGCTGGCGCTGCTTGCTAAGCAGCAGAAAGAACTCGAGGCGCTTTATGCTCGCTGGGAAAGTTTGTTGGAGTAATTACTCGACTATCTTGATCCAGTCGCCTGGGTTTGGAGTGCCAGTTGGATAGTAGCCATTGATCAAGCGCAAGGTCTCTTCGGGATAATTTCCAACGGGGCTTATGCGGGCCAGCTCCGAGAAAGTGAAACCGTCAGCAACTTGCACGTAATGAATACGGCTCTCGTTCCCCGCGAAGCGTTCGTTCGACTGAATCGCGCGGAAGGTCCGGATGGAGGCAAGAAGCATCTGATCTGAATCCCCCGCGTTTTCACCTTCCCCGATGTCGCCAGTAAATATAAAGACACGCGGCCCCAAATAGATGACGGCGATGCGTTGCGACTTACCAGAACTAACAGTAGTGCCTGTATAACCAATCAGACGGAACTGCTCTAAGGCTTCGGACTTCTGTAGGTTCTCAATGCCGAGTGTGTCGCGTATAAACAAGCGCGGTTCGATGGCCTCTTGCATGCGCTGCACCTCGACCTTTAAACCAACATCTCCGGAAGGACTATTAGCAGAGACTGTGGTGGGTGTTTCGTTAACCGTCCAATCATCTGGAAACACCATCGTGTAGCCTAGTAGAGTCTGATAGTAACGATTGCGCGCCGCTGTACCCGTAGTACGTTGACTCTCGCCCACTACTAAGCCTTCCATTTCCTCACGAAACTTCTGATTATCAACCAAGGTTGCCTGGTTAGCCGGCAACGCCCCTACACTTGAGATTGCCTGTTGAAGTCGTGTGTCATTGCGCGGGTGCGTCGCGAATAGTCCATGGTAACTCGGCTGCTGATTGGCAACCTTGGTATTGAAATCTTCTTGGTTCTTCAACACCGTAACGACAGTGATGACTGCCTGCGGATTATAGCCCGCGCGTAGCAGATACTCGGCGCCAAGCGTATCGGCTTCCAATTCATGCTCACGCCCAAAGCCACTCAAGCCCGCCTGCGCCCACAGCGAACCGACATCCATAATCTGCGAGCCAATATAGCCACTGCCTGTCGCGACAGCAGCCACGACTCCCCCCACGCCTGATGCCACTCTGGCAAGGCTGCCGCGTGACTGCTGCTGTACAGCGTGACGGGCGGTAATATGACCAATTTCATGGCCGAGTACCGCTGCAAGCTCCGCCTCTGAATTCAGATAGGCAAGCAGGCCACGGTTGATATAGACATAGCCGCCGGGCAAGGCGAAGGCGTTAATTTCAGGGCTATCGATAATAGTGAATTTAAAATCTAGATCGGGTCGATCACTGACGGCCGCTAAGCGCTGCCCCACTTCATTGACATAGGCGTTGAGTTCGTCGTCTGTCAGCAGCGCCATAGACTGCATAACCTTGGCATGCTCTTCTTCCCCAATCTCTAGCTCACGCTTTTCACTCATCGTAACGATATTGGCCTGCCCCGTGGCTGGATTAATGGCACAAGCACTAAGCCCAAGGGCACAGCCTAGAAATAAGGCAATAAGCGGAAGATGACGTGTGGGCGACAAACTACTCATAGTATTCAGGCCTCTCTAATCGCCGTTTACGAACTGCTGTAACTGACTTGCTAAGCTGTTACAGGCGTTGGCTTCAACGCGAGCGAGTAAGGGGATCGGCACAACGACGGCGGGAACATATGACTGACCTGTGGCATCGGTGCTAATGGTCCCTACATTAACAAATGAGGAGACATCCCAGACTCGCGCATCGAAATTTGAATCATCTTCCCAAGAGCCGAAACCGAAACAGCCACCACCGCCTGGGCCTACGGCGCAGGATATGGAGCCACTGCGACTAGTAGTCTCAGTCTGACCGTCGAGCCAAACGATATAGCGTATGCCGTACTCCGCGATCTTATCCGACACTAGACTCTCCTCCATAAGAGCCTGCAGGTCCGATGTGCGCAGTGGCGCAGTGCGGGGCTCAAACCAAGGAAACAGAGAGTCGATGAACTCTTTCTCGGGTATAACGCGAATAGCGCGGGACCCACGAGCTACTTTATCGCCGACGCAATCGACGAACTCTTCGCGAGTTTCGTAGTTGCTGCCTTGCCGCCGCCCGAGAATGACGATGGATTCGTGGGACTCTATACCAGTAGCACCTTGACGAAACTCATCTACTGTTGTGGTGGTGCAGGAGGCCATGACTAAACCACACAAAATGACCATGCACGCGTGTATGGCGACTCGACCTGTTCCCTTCTTGTCTCTATTTACGGAACTCATAAGTGCCTCATGTTGATACTTCTGCCCTAATACAGGGACTATGTGCTTATTTCGCCGCTATTGCTTACTCGCTAACCAATCACGTACCTCAGGCACTGAGCTAAAGCTTAGCGTGAAATTGGACCCTAGGTCTCTGAGCGCCCCTACTGTGGCATCGTTGATACCCGCGTCGACCGAGCGCAGTGTCTCTTGCGGGGTCTTCCCATAGGAGGTTACCACCCAGTCGGCGATGTACTCGCCACCCGGGCCAAGCAGACGCATATTGTATTTAATCCATACTTCATAGGAGTCGAGGCGGGTCTTCTGCGGCAAAGCGAGCTGGAACTCTTCAATGCGGGGGGCGAAGACTGCATCAACCCCTTGGGCAGTAGCGGACTCTAGGCTATCTAGCACCACCACCTTTTCGAACATGGCAGGCAAAACGGACCCGAACAGCTGCATATGGGTCTGACCGCTAGCGATGCGGTATTCTTCCTTGCCTGTCTCACTATATTCGACATAAAGAAAATCCCGCAGTTCCGCATCATAGTAAACACCCAAGGTAAGCGGTATCTGACGTACATTCGGGCTTGGGTAACTGCCCTGAACTACGAGTGAACTGGCGCCACAGGCGCTAAGCAAGAGCGCTAAGCACGGCACTGCGAGTCGTTTAAGCGTTTTTCGATATCCCACTAATCTTCTCTCCGCCTTAGGGTCTATGGTTTCAGGCAGGACTACGCTGCCCTGTATCTCTAAACAATACACCTTTTTCATTCAAAACTGTTGAGTCCTACAAAAGTCCCGCCATTTCTTTGCGTCAATTCCCGCATTAAGTTCGCAAATCGATAGGCGCTCTGTCTATAGCGAGGCTCTAATGCAAAGATTACGGGGAAACCGACGGCATGGATTCTTACCATCGGATTGCCGTTAGCATCCTTCGCATTAAGCCTATCCACAGTGCGCAGCACCTGGGTAATCGACCCACCGGGCTGAAAGTCATCGCCCATCACGTAAATGCTGATCTTCTTGTCTGGCGCGTAATAGGTGTTGATCGCAGCCGTTACACCCTCTACCGGACTACTATTACTATAGGGGCTCCAGTTACGCAGCGTGTTAATGATAGTCGTGCGCCGCGCGGGCGTGTCTGGAATCCACTGACCGCGGAAGGAATCGAACATATAGTCGCCCATATCATTCATGATTTGGATTCCCTTGACGTTCGGATAGACGTCTAGTGTATCGACAATCACGTCGATCAGGCGTGGCCATGCGTTTTGAAACATACTGCCCGAGGTATCTATCACGAAGATTATGTACTCGCTATCCACAGGAATACCGCCCACCAGATTGTTGCGACGCTCAAAGTCTTGGCCTAACAACCGCTCCATCTCTTCGGTGAGGGACTGCTTTGAGCTAGCGAGATTCTGCGCCTCAATGATGCGTTCGTCGGCGATACTATTAGAGCTATTGAAACGGCCTTGTACAGAGAACAACTGGCTACGCAAATTGGCAATGCGTTGCTGGAATGCGGAGAGTTGTTCCTGTTTCGCATTCAAATCGGCATTCACGATACGCGTCTCCCCACGAATCTCGAATAGTTGCTCCTGTAGATCGGTGATGGGCATCTGGAGCTGCACTGCGGAGGCTTCCAAAGTAATTGGCGGCGAACTCTCGGTAATCAGCAGCAACAGAATCATGGCGCCAAAGCCGCAGGAGATCACGTCGAGAAACGCAATGCTAGAGGATTCTGAGTCGCCACGTCGTTTACGCATTATGGCCAATCCTTCGCTGGGCTTAAGAAGGAGCCCCGCGTAATTTGCGCCAACTGCCAATATGCAGCCGAGGCGTTGGGGTCTCCCTCCAAAGGGAAAAGTATAATGTTGACGGGCGTTCTACTTGGCAAATACTCCACCGCGTCATCGAAAAGTTCAAGCCTTTTCGCAGGGGTGATAAGCCTCGCATTCGAGGCCACGGAGGAGAGTGTGGGCAGTCCGTCTGTAATCAGATAAATATTGTCAGGAGGCGGCGAGAGTTGTGCCGCCGCCTGAAACACCCGCGCCAGATTGGTACCGTTCTCAGGAATCATCTGCTTCACACTCGCAACTGCCGCATTGAGCTGATCGCGATCGGCCACTTCTAACCAATCGCCATCACTACCATCGAGCGCTGCGGTAACGTCACTGTTGAAACCGTAAATCTGATACTGACTAGCCACAGGGAGTTGACTGCTGATCCACTCGACAGTGCGCACGGCGCGTTGCCATTTTTGCGCAGCGCGTTTATTCGGGTCAGACATATTCCGGGTACGAATGATATTAACCAGTGTCTCGTCCAGCATACTCGCCGAAGTATCCACTAGAATCAAAACGCGATTGCCCCCTAAAAACATGCCGGTGAGGTATTGCCGATCCCCTTCGCCAACAAAGGCGCGCGCATTAGACCCAGTTTGTTCTATAGCACTGGATTGCAAGCGCAGCAATTCCTCTTCGAGCGATTGTATATCCGCACGCAATTGCTCTAGGCTCTCATCACTCGCAACGGTAGTGTTCTCCAATGCTGCAAGTTGTTGCAGGAAGCTATTAATCTGCTCCTCGATTCGGGAGGCTAAGCCCTGCGCCTCCACGACCTCGAGACTCACCTCGTCGCGCGTATTACGAATACGGACGAGATTGTCCTCGCCCTCTAGAATTTCCTCTTCGAGCAAACGCGCCTCGGCCTGCAGATTGGGGTCGCCTACCTCGTTGCGTACCGAAACCTGGTGGTCGAGAATCAAGAAAATGAGCACCACAGCGCCAAAGCCACAGGACATTACGTCCAGAAAGGCTAGACTCATCGGATTGAATGCTCCTCTTCGCTTTCTACTCATTACTGTCCTGCACGCAAATTAATTCAATAGCTGCTAGATCGAACTCTGCTGAACTAATTGTGTCACCAAGCTTAAGTACTTGCGGACCGTCTAGCCCATGAGCATTGATCAACAAACTCTTACTCTGCAAAATAAACTCGCCGCCTTTCGCTAGGATCTCGCCTACTACTTGCATGTCGGCAACGCCTGCGGCCTGCGTTGCTTGCAATAAGTGCACACTACTCTGCCCCGCTTGTTTTGCCACACAGATCAATATTCCATCAGAGAGTCGTTGCGCTTGATGGCGCATGAGGAGGTGGGTAGGCGCCAGTTGAGCGTGATCTTCGCCAGCAGCATTTGCTGGAGCTTCACTTTGCTTAGCGCTGATCTTACTAACGAAGTGAAGTGCCTCCGAGGTGCCATGTAAGGCGTCCCGATACTCAAGACAGGCTTGTGCCACGCTACGCTCGTTCAGCAGCAGCGCTGAGCGCGAGTTGCCCTCGAGCGAACTACTTAGCACGGTCTCGAGACCGGGCAAGCACTGCATATAGTCGGAAACTAAAACAGGACTATTACCCTGCGGATCGATCACTGCGAGTTGCTGCACAATCTTCTGGAAAAAGGGCAACAATCGACTATGCAAAGCGCTGCGTGACAGACTCGCTTGATGCACGGTGTTGTTCTGAGTCAGCTTAACCTGCAAGCTGCTGCGATTCTCTTGTAAGTTAGCATCGTCAGTTGCATCTTCGATGCCCTCCTCATTCAACCACTGCGGCAAATTATCCAAGAGCATCTGTTCAGATGCTGCGTTGTGCTGTGGGTTGAAACGACACTGCTGGATGAACGCACTCGTGAACAGATGCATCAGGCTATCGCTAATATTCATCCAACCTGCGCCTGGTACCAGTACTACGCTTTCTCGTTTTAACTCTGTGCCGACGCGCTGCATTTTCGATAGCACCACTTGGTGTAGCTGCAGGTCGACGTGTATCACTGAGTCATGATGTGCGTGCTCAATACTCGCCATAAGCGCCGCATCGACGAGTCCAACGGGGCGCATTGGGCTTTGCTTTAACAGACCCAAAAGTATGGCCATCTGCTCGCGACTAAAACTACCTGGAACCGCTAGCACGACCTCGCCTTCTAGCTCGGCGCTACGGGCAATATCCTGCAGGTGGGAGAAAGCGATGTCCGCATTGTGGCGAAAATTCCCGACAGGCTTAGAAAAGGGGTCAAGACTCAGCTTATGCCAAAACTGATTATAACTACTAAGGGGATAAACCTTACTACGCTTGCGTGCGCTCTCACCGAACTCGATCTCTTTCGCATTCACATAGGCATAACCTGGGCTACTTAAGAGTATGCCGCTCGCGTCACTAAGACGTAGCCCAGCATCGTTGAATTCGAGAACGTGCAAACTCATTCCAACGCATCCTTCTCAGGCACTTGCAGGTAGCGCAGCAGGTGTTCATCGCAATATGCCTGCGTATCCAACACTAAGCGGTCTTGCAACAACAACAATTGATGCAGTAAGAACATTAGGAGAATACTGGTAACAAGCGCCACGAAGGTAGAATTGAAGGCTACACCTAGGCTCACTGTCACACCGAGAATATCGCCACTTACAGCTTGGTGCGCTTGGCTAAGTGCAGCGCCGATACCGCGCACAGTACCAATGAAGCCTATCGAGGGGATCGCCCAAGCGATGTAGCGCACAATGCTCAACTCACTATCCAGTCGGTCCGACTCGCCGTTGCAGATGTCCTTGATGGTATCGGAGGCATCCTGAATGCTGCGGGTGCTACCGAAACGATGTAGCCCGGCTAGTAGAGCGCGTGGCAGAAGATAGTATCTCTCGTTGTCGGGTAGGGCTTGCACCGGCCTCGCAAAGTGCCGCGCATCATCGGGTAAAATACTAATGCCATCGGACACCTGCAATAACTCGCGGTCTAGTAGTTTACGCTCTTGCATAGTGCGCCGCGTCTTCATGCCGATCAGCGTCAGCGCCCAAAGCATCAGAATAATACAGGTCTCTTGCTCTATATCTCGCAGAATAATGTACAAAGAGCGCTCGGCTACGTAGCTCTCATCCGCCTCCTGCAGTGCCGTTTGTTGCTGCTGAATGAAATCGGCATTCGGTCTAATGACTGCAACATATGTCGCGTGCACTAGAATCACGACTACGATCAAGGCAAAGATCTGATAAATGACTTCGGAGAGGTAGTTCTGCTTCATTCATTGGCCCTTATTTTTTCTAAAAGGTGTACACGGCACGTTTAAATATCGACTGGAAACGATGCCCCTAAATCTTGCGATAATTGCTCGGTGGGGATAAAGCGACCTGATGAGTCTTCCTCTTCAGCCTCGACTTGCGCAACATCTTGACTAGATGAGTCCTGTTCGGCCTGCGCAGCATCTGCGAGCTCCTCTTGATCCTCATCGGAAGCAGCTTCGTTAACAGCGTCTTGCCCTTGAGCAGCGTCGGTGGCGGACTGCGCGACCGTTAATGCACTGAAGATCGAAATCATTAGTGTTATGCAGAGCCTAGCTAGTAGTTTGTTCATCGGGTTATTCCTCAAGGTAACGCGCAATACGGAAACCGAGATCGTTGCGAGCGGTATCACCGAAGTCTCGATAGGATAGTCGCAACTCCGTTATACCGCTATGTGCCCAACTGGAACCTTTGATGGTGTGATAGGCACCCGACTCAGTTCCCATAGGGTCTATTTCTACCGAAGTGCCAAGTGTAATCATTGTGCCGTAATAGTCATGCACCCACTCCGAAACATTGCCCGCCATGTCGTACATACCATGACTGTTCACTGGGAACTGGCCCACAGGAGCGGTTCCCATGAAGGTGTCGTCGTATCCTGAAATAAACGCCCCCATGAATCCCCGCACAGAGTTGTCTGCGAAATTGCCGGCGCCTTCAGGAGGTGGCATTTGCTCACCCCATGGATAGCGCAAAGTATTGCCATTACCGTCAGTTCGCGCAGCCCATTCCCATTCCGCCTCGGTCGGCATACGGTAACCTGTAGACTCGGGGTTAAAGCCCACCACCTCGTCACCTTCAACTTCATAGAATAGTGGTAACCCTTCCTGTGCACTCAACCAATTGCAGTACAGCGCTGCATCTGTCCAAGTCACTTGGATGACTGGTTGGTTGTCTAAGTCTAAGGTACGTCCCTGCAGAACTCCCGAAGAGTGATCGGGACGGAAGCGCTTAAATTGGGCATTACTGACCTCATTCGAAGATAGGTAGAAGGGCCGCTCTAGACGCACCTCCCGCAGATCCTCATTGGCGCGACGACCGGGTTCACGGCGCGAAGCACCCATAGTGAACTGGCCAGGATAGAGCAGGGTGAGTGACTGACCTGCCACCGTTGTAATCACAGGCTGTATCGCCTCTAAGCGCGCCGCTTCCAATGACTGCAGATTGACACGAAGTTCCTGCTCCAAACCCGGCCGCGAGGTAAAACTGCCGGTATAGGGTACGTAGCCTTCTTGCCGAATCTCAATGATTTGGCTAGCCGCAATCAATTCCAGTGTCTGATTAGCAACACCCTTGAACTCGCCGTCTACATACAGCTCCGCGTCACTTGGCGACGCGATGATCTGCACCGTGGACGTAATTGGAACCAGTGGCACTGTAATGTCCTGCTCTTCATTCGGGCGCGTCTCGATACGCCGACTAGCCGCGTTGAAACCGCTGCGGAAAAGGGTCAACTCATGAGCACGCCCTGGCGGCAATGCCACCTCTACAGGAGTCTGTCCGCGGAACTCGCCATTGATGGTGACGTTGGCACCACTAGGCTGTGAGCGAATGAACACGAGTCCGTCCGCACGCTCTAGGACTACTGCGGGAATCTGGAGGTCGCGCCCAGCAACAACGCTGAGGTCATCCTGCCAAGCCTTATGAGAAGCTAACTTCAAGGTTAGTTCGTGCTCACCTTCAAGTACTTCTGCAGTATAAGGGGTCAGCCCTAGCACCTGCCCGTCGACCATAATTTCGGCTCCTGGTGGCGTGCTGCTAAAGCTGATTTGGGCCCATGCAGGCGCAAGATCAACGTCGAATTCGCTTTCAATCTGTCGGCCCGCAACGGTAATGACTTGGGTGCTAGGCTGATAACGATCGGCCGATACGTTGAGCACATATTCCCCCGGATCTATCTCGATATCACGCAGCGGAGTCCGCCCAAGAGGGACATCGCCCAAGCTCACCATTGCGCCGCTCAACTCGCCTGAGGCGCCCGTAACAGAGAAACTCACTATTCCGGGCAACTCCCGCAATTCAATTGGGAAGTCCTGAGCCTGGACGTCGGTGACCAACAGTGTGCGGGCGTCGTCATAGTAGCCTTCTTGACTGACGCGAATCTCGAACTCACCTGGGCGCATGAGATAGCGCTGCCCAAGCCGCACATGAAAGCCTGAGAGCACCTCGACAGTGGCACTAATTGGACTCGCTTGAATCGACACCGACTTTGCAGTGAGCACGAACCAGCCAGATATCCCCGCTACCATTAAGAAAGCCGCGATTAGGAAGTGTGGCCAGCGCGGTTTAAACCCTGCCTTTTTCTGCTGCGCGTCTGGGGGCGAGAAATCGATAGGAGTTATCGGGTCGAACTGTGTACTGGCGGCGATAGTTTCGCCATGTTCCGGGGTATTTTCTGACTTATTTTCCTGCATGAGCTTCAGCGCCTGTTCACTGCAACAATTTCGTCCGTACACGCGACCGTGACGGGAGCGCTGCTATTACCAAATCCTACTTCAAACTCTTCTCGCACATCTCGATATCCAGGCCGCGTGCCTACAGCCACATACTTGCCCGGTTTTAGGCTAAGTACCTGCTGTGTGAATTTACCGAGTTCCCCAACCTGATATAGCGTGACGATGGTTTCATTGTCAGAGACTAACTGCACCTGTACTGGCACCTGGGCCTTGTCTAGCAGCGCTTCCAGTTCATCCAGTTGCTCCTCGAGTCGCGCACCCTCTGCACCTAGGTTGCGGCCGGTGTAATAGACCTGCACGACCTGTTCATAGACTGCGGTATCAGCTAATCGCTCGGGTTGCTCAATCGCATTGCTCAAAAGGCTATCCAATTGGGCGCGTTTCTGCGCGTAGTCTTTACCATCGATGGCGAACACGAGATTAGCATCGATGCTTAGCGCTTGGTCATACTCGCGAACCGCGGCCGCCCATTGCTCCTGTAGCTCATAGCGCTCTGCGGCGCTGCGATGCAGGTTGATCTGCGTGACTGCCAATTGATCCTTAGTTTGCGTAATGGCCTCTTGCGCCTGTGTAGAATTAGGACGCATTGCCAAAGCGCGTTCAAAAGCGGCAATCGCAGACTCGGACTCGCCCGCTTGCAAAGCACTGAAGCCCTCCGACATTACCCGCGTAAAGGCATTGTCAGCAATTTGTGTACGGATACTGCTCACCACTGAGCGAGCCTGTTCATGTGCGCCATCGAGCGCTACCGCACGTTGCGCAGTTGCCAGAGCCTCATCCAGCCGGTTCGCGTCTCGCAAGTCTTCAGTCTCGCTCAGCAGCCGCTCAACCTCTTCCAAGCTTCCTGCACGACGCAGACCGTCGCGAGCGCCGGCATCCTCAGGCTCGAGTACAAGTGCCAGCGTAAATCGTTCCGTAGCGAGTGCAGCATCGCCATCGACTAGGGCTTGCTGCCCCTGCTCTAGTGCAGTAGCAAACACCTCCGGAGCCATTGATTGAAGCTGCTCGAGTGCGCGATCGGCGCTCTCATACTGCGTTGTCGCCTCAAGGAACGCTTGCCCGCGATAGGATTCGTCGCCTAACTTCGCGAACTCCAAAGCCTCGCCATATTCCTGCTCCGCCCAAGTTGCAACTTCCAACTCTTCCAGCGCCGCCTGTCGCTCCAGCAAGCTCGACAACACGGCTTGCGCCTCTTGGCGTTGCTTCGCACGTTGAGCCTCTTCGAAAGGGGAGATTGCGGCTGTTGCAGGGAGCCTTGCCGAATTTGGGATATTAGTTTCGATAACTTCCGCACGCGGAGTAAAGGGCAACTCGTAGTCCTCGACGACGCCGGGGAGCACGAAAATCACTGCGAGGGCAATGAGGCCTAAAACCCCAAGCATTAGCCATACCACCGGTGAAGGGCCGGTGCGGGCCGCTATCGTCCTACTACTAGGATTAGTTTGCGTCGACCAAGATTCTAATGGAGATTGGTCCTTTCGTTTCAATTCGTTCTCGTCCATAACTCCTACCTCAGCATCGAAGGTTTCTACTAAAGGGCGGCGCGAGCTTGCCCCCCCGTTACCCTCATTCAGATGCCGCCAGTTTCTTCCTCATACAATTCGACGAGAATCTCACGCCATTGGCTGTATTGCTCCTCAACAGTTCCCGTAAGCATAACGGTACGATCGTCTAGGTCGATCATTTTAGGTGCAACTTCGGATTCTAGTGATTCACCAAGCTCCTGAAGGGCCGCGATGTGAATCTCGGCCTCAGCGCGCTTATCAAAACCACTCTTTATCATATAGGCACCTGCGCCTACTCCAACCAGACTGCCTGTGCGCACCGCGCCATTGTTACTGGTCGCTGCAGCAATACCCCCGACGATAGCCATAGTCCCTGCTAACATGCGGCGACGCGCTGAGGCTTCGAGTTGGTCCAACTCCATAGTGGCCTCATAACTTTGTTCGCGCCATGAGTCGTAGGGCACTCGCATCTGGCGAGCGTAGTTGGCGTAGTACTCCTGCACGGTATCCACGAACAGATTATCGCGCTGTCGAATCTCGCGAATACGCGTTAAAGAGGGGTCATTATCCGCAGGCAAACGTACAATTTCGGTGATGCCACGATTATTGACGCTCAAATATTCATTGAATATCTCGGGGGCAAAATTACGCGCGAACTGCAGCTCGGAGATTGCACGGATACGCGCAATTCTCTGATCGGATAAATTGGCCTTACGCCATGCCAACAAATCGTTCGCAATATTATTATAAATGACCTGGAATGGGTCGTTGGCTTGTCGTTGCGTGGCCTCATAGCTGAACTTGCTGATGTGCTCCTCATACTCTTTTGTGTACCAGAGCAAACCAGTTGAGTCGCGCACAGTAACCTTGATGATCATGCCTTCGCCGTCAGATTGTAGTATCTGACCATGCAAGTAGACATCCATCGTGCTGGTCTCGTTCGGTAGCACCCGCACCACTCCCCAATTGCCCGATCTCTGCAGAGTCTCTGCAAGCATGAAGGGCGCATACCGCGCCTCAGCATTACGGATCTCTGGGCTTACTCGCTCCTCTTCTTTACGGTCGATCTCATCGATACCCGGATCGAATACGGTAACACCCACATCCATCAAGAGATCTTCGGAGATTGGCGTTGTGTCTTGCACGATCTGTACATATTCAGTCGACTTAACGGAAGTTGTTGCGCAGGCCAGCATGGTGATACTCAGCCCCGCAACTAGCGCTATCTTCACTGCTTTAAGAAACATAATTAATTGCCTGTACCTGTATATTTGCGATATTCATCCCAAAGCGCCTCTCGCAGCTCTGGGTCCGGCTCACGCATAGCGGCTTCACGTAACTGACGGGCAACAATGTCGTCGTCTCGGCCGCTAGGGATGTCCTCAGGTGGTGGAAATGTTTGTTCTTCTTGTCTGGATGAAGCCCCGCCGCCTACGCCAGGAGAGCCTTGCTGCGCTCCATCTGGGCCGTTGGCTCGGCTTGATACAATAATTGGCTGCCCGCCGTTTCCGCTGCCCGAAGACGCGCCACCGCCGGAATCACCAGGAATCTCTGTGTTACGCGCCGCATTCGCTTGAGCCTGCGCTCGAGCACGCTCGGCCAGAATTACACCATCGAAATCTTCATACCCACGCGTCAAGGCGCCATTGAGGACAGCCGCACGCTCGGCTGTGGTTTGCGGACCTGTGCCGCCATCGCCAAGACCTCCAGGGAGATTATCGAGACTGTAATTACCCGAGCCAGCTGCGCCTCCGGTTTGGCTGCTGCCAGTTTGTGCTGTGCCAGTACCGGCACCTGTGCTACGCGTGCCGCTACCTTGCGCGGCGCTGGCGCCGTTCGTGCCAGCATCTTGTCCTGTGCCATTGGTAGACGCACCGCTTGCTGACTGCGACCCTGCGGAATTGTTTGATGCTTGTCCGCTCTGGGTGTCGCTGGCGCTATCTCGACCAGACTGTGGCGCTGGGGCGCCAGGGGACGATGACGATCTAGAACTACTCGAAGCAGACGCCGTAGAGCTGCTATCCCCTCTACTCGAACTAGAGGAGCTCGACGATGAACTAGACGAGGAGCTAGAAGCGGACGAGCTTGAAGAGCTAGACGGGCTCGGGGATGAGGGCGAGCTCGACGATGAACTAGGGCTAGAAGGCGAACTAGAACTCGAAGATGATGACGAGCTAGACGGCATAGACGGCATCGAGCTCTGTGAAGATTGTTGGCTAGTAGACTCACAGGCTGCCAAAAGCAAAGATGCCGCACCTATCAGAAGCATATTTGTGACTGGTGACTTTTTCATTTGGCTTCATCCTCTTACATAATATCGCACTAATTTGGTGCTAGGCCTTGCGTCGACCTCGATACAGATGCGGTCGATTAGTATGTCTGTTAGACCGTAGAATCGAAAGATTTATTAATACCAGAAATTAAATCGATAACGCTCTAGCTCCGAGCTCTGCGCGCCATCCTCACCGATCCTAGGTCTCACAAGTTTTGAGCGCATGGAGGAGATGACTTGAATGTCGGCACGGGTCATATCCTCTGGCTGAACTGCGAGCACCTCGAAGTTACTGAGCCTACCGTATTGATTTACATCGAAAGCCAGATCTACGTAGCCCATACGCGCCCCGGAGTCCGGTCCAATCCCATAAGCCTCTTTACGCTGCTCATCGAATGCAGTAAAGGTAGGCAAAAAGACTATTTCACCAAAGACTTGTGACAGTAGTTCAGCACTATTTTCGACATTCAAGAGTTGCTCGTATGCTTCTTCATACGTGCGCGTTGCCGCTTGCCGTCGGTCTCTTAGTAAATACCAATCCCCAAGTTCCGCAGTAGCACGAGCTCTCGCCACTAGATTCTCTTCTGTTTTAGGTAGTTTAGGGTCGTTGTAATAGGCAATGATGGCCTCTAAAGCATCGATGCCACTGTCGCCACGACCCTGGGGCTGCAACGAACCACCCGCAAATTGGGTCGTCATACGCAAGTTAGGATTGATTTGGGTACCGATCGACTCCCCTGGCAACGAATAGCGCCCCATCAAGTCTGCCGCACCCGCTACCTTGTGTAGCAATGGTAAATAGCGAGGGTCTTGCGTTCCAAAATGGGTCGCTACCGACTCAGTTGCAGCGCGATACAACATATAGGTTTGAACTAGCCGCGGATTCGGGTCTTCATCGATACCACGGTAGAACGTCGTAATATTCCAGCGCGCCAAATTATCGAAAACGTCGATCATGCGTGGGTCGCTAATACTGTAGGCCCTAGTTTGCACATAAAACGCATATTGTTGCCTATCGTCGGCCTCGCTCCATTGGCCTAGTGCAACATGCGCATCTACAACCTTGCTAATCAGCGGCACCTGATTGGGGCTGAACAGCCCGCTGTTGACACGATTTATATGAACCGCACGATCGAGTACATCTATAGACTCTGCAAACTTCCCTTGCGCCTGTAGTAATTCACCAAGTTCTGCAAGTTCCTGAGCGATCTGCACACTCCACGCTCCGCCCTCGATCTCAAGCTCTTCTAGTACCTGATCGAAATCGCCTATGTCTTCGAGCCGCTGTAGATAGTTCTGCTGTTCGGGACTAAGGTCGGAGAATACACTCTCCTCTGGCTCTAAGGCTTGTTGCTCTGCGGAGGCAAACTGCGCGCTGAAATCCACGGCCACTGCGCTCTCTATCGCGGCAAGGGGGATTGGCGGTTCGATATGTAAAATGCGCGCGTACTGATACTCAGGCTCATCTGCGCGCTCTTCTTGAATGTTGACGTCTTCGGCTAATGCCGTTTCTTCTGAGGATGTGGTGTCGGCGCTCTGCGCATAAGTCAGATGAAACACACACATCAGGCTGACGATGAATAGCGCTTTCTCTTTAGCTGAAAGTTTCACGAGTCGATCCCGAAGTTTCAATGGAGTATTTGCTGGTTCTCGATAGTCTTACTTCCCAATATACGCCCTCGTTGGGCGAATGGTTTTACTTCGCGGTTTTAATGGTCACCTTAGAGTAGACCTGCGAATGCACAACAGCTTTCAAGACGCGAATGAAAGGTCGGGCGCAAACGCTTACTATGCCTTACAATTTTGGACTTACAAAGTCAGGCGCCAAGACACTCGCTTATTTGAGTGACATCGACTCTTATACACCCGGCCAAGCACACTGTAAACACGGCGCATCACAGTGCTAGCTCAATGTTTACGCTATTTTCTTCGCTATATGAGAATTTCTGAATGCCCGAATTGCCAGAAGTAGAAACAACCCGACTAGGAATTCAAAGTCACATCGTAGGCCAGAAAGTCAAAAAAGTGCGGGTACGAAATGGCCAATTGCGTTGGCCTGTTCCAGAATCTTTGGCGCAAGAGCTGCCCGCTAGACAAATCGATCGCGTTGAGCGCCGCGGTAAATATTTACTCGTGTTCGCAGGCGATAGCTGCATTCTCATCCACCTTGGCATGTCTGGCAGCCTCCGCATCACCACCGTCGTCGATCCAGTTCTTAAACACGACCACATCGATATCGAGTTCGAGCATGGACCGATACTGCGCTACTCCGACCCTCGTCGCTTCGGCTGCATGCTGTGGCTTAAAGAGCCACCTTTGCTTCACCCTCTGCTCAGAAAACTGGGGCCTGAACCACTGACTGAGCACTTCAGCGGTCGAGCATTGCATGCCCTATCGCGCGGGCGACGTGTGCCTATCAAGACCTTTATTATGGACAGTCATGTGGTCGTTGGGGTAGGCAACATCTACGCGAACGAAGCCTTGCATATGGCAGGGATTAAGCCCGATCGTGCCGCGGGCACAGTCTCAGTGAAACGCTATGAAAAATTAGTGGATTGCACCAAAGAGATCTTACAGCGCGCAATTACGCAAGGCGGTACCACTTTGCGCGATTTTGTAGGGGGTGACGGTAGGCCTGGCTATTTCAAGCAGTCACTACTGGTATATGGACGTGCTGGCGAGCCTTGCTTCGCCTGTGGCAAGCCACTGCGAGAGCTACGCCTGGCGCAGCGCAGCAGTGTTTATTGTGTGCAGTGCCAAAAATAGCGACTTCGACTTACAAGCCCCTGCCACCATCTTTCATCATCGCTTTCGCCACCACTGGGTGGACAAACTTTGAGATGTCTCCTCCATAGGAGGCGATTTCACGTACTAAGGTAGAGGATATATAGGAAAGGTGTTCTGCAGGCGCTAGGAATACCGTCTCGATGTTAGGCTCTAACACGCGATTCATGCCTACCAATTGGAACTCATACTCGAAGTCGGCGACGGTGCGCAGCCCGCGCAGAATGATATTGGCGCCGCGTTGTTTCACGTACTCGGTCAATAGCGTGTCGAATGAGCAGACTTCAACATTTGGCAAATGTCCTAACACTTCGGAGGCGAGGTCGACGCGAACTTGCGCCGATAGGTCGGTCGACTTCTGTCGATTTACCCCCACTGCGACGATAATGTGGTCGAATAGGCGCGAGGCTCTTTCCACAAGATCGGTATGCCCGTTGGTAATGGGGTTGAAAGTGCCTGGATAAACAGCGGTTCTCATTTACTCTCCCACATGGCCATCGGCCTGGGTTATTAGCGTTGTCGTGACGTGTCGCCAGTGGCGCGAAATATGCCGCGAATCGCTGGAGTCGCGGCCATTCTAATCAAAGCGGTTGCGCACCTCAATCTACGAAACATCCGTGGACACATTCATCTTGCTCAAAGCTGTAAAAACACGCTCTTCGAGCCAATTGGGATCGCCTGCACATGTGAACCCTACGTGCCCCCCTGCGGCCTCTAGGTTCGGGCTGATATGAGGCGGCAGTGTCACTACATTAGGCAGTGAAGCCACAGGAATAATGGGATCGTTCGCGCTCTGAATTAGCGCTACTCGGCTCTTAATGTCCTGCAAAAGCGGCCCGCTGCTACAGCGACCATAATAATCCTCGGCATCTCTAAAACCATGAAGGGGTGCCGTTACTTGGTCGTCAAATTCCCAAAGGGTCTTAAGGCGGCGTAAGTTCCCTAGCGCGTCTAACCTTTCCAAATCATCTTGCCAGCCTGTGTGACGAGCTTGCTCGCGAAAGAACGTCCGCTTGCGCTCTACATCTTCTATAAGTCGGCGGCGAAAATAGTGGCCATAGAGCTTGCTCATGCCTGAATTCAACGCCTGCGAACAGTAACTCAAAGAAAAAGGCGTAGACACAGCAACACCTCCAAGCACTCCCTCGCGCTGACCTATCTCGGCCAACCATTTGAGTAATACATTGCCCCCAAGTGAGTATCCGGCGAATACGAAATTACGCTGCGGGTGTTCGGCACGCAGGCATTGAAACACCTCCTCAACATCCTCGGTACACCCGGAATGATAAGCACGTGCCCTGCGGTTTATCTCGCCACTACAACCTCGGAAGTTCATAGCAACACTAGCGATACCACGTTGCTGAAGTAGTCTTTGTAAGGATTGAATATAGGGAGAGAGAGCACTACCGCACAGGCCGTGCAGTAGCATTACAATCGCTTGCTCTGGCTTGGCGTTAGCCTCTGCGACATCTACCCAGTCAACATCGATGAAGTCGCCGTCACTCAATTCAACCCTCTGGCGTCGCTGCCGAACTGGGGTTGGGGGTGAGAAGCGGCGCCAAAGGGTCTGTGTATGACCTTCGGGAAGCCACCAAGGCGATCGATATGAGCCAGAATTAGGGTCTTGCGTTGTCATTGCGCTTCACTTAACTGGTCATGGCGTTGATAAAGATAGTAGTACACCGCGCCAGCACGTTTGGATTTACGTAATTGCCAGTTCTCAGGTACTTGTGCCGTTGCAATCTCCTGAGCAGACTCTAGATAGATTAATGCATCTTTGCGCAGAAGGCCGCTGCGCTCTAGCGTCGTAACGGCGCGCGCTAGTAGATCGGAGGCAAAGGGAGGGTCGATGAACACAATGTCAAAACGTGCTTCATCAGGCTTTTCTTTAGAGCAAATCCAAGTTAGCGAGTCCTTGCATACAAGCTCAAACTCACTGGCCTCGAGTAATGCTAGATTGCTTCTTATTGCCCCTATTGCGAGAGGCGAGAGGTCGACAAATGTCACGCGTCGAGCACCGCGGGAAAGAGCCTCGATGCCACAGGCTCCACTGCCAGCGAAAAGGTCTAAACAGTCCGCCCGTACTATTCGCTCTTGCAGCCAATTGAAAAGCGTCTCGCGAACTCGATCCGCAGTAGGTCGCAGGCCATCAAGGTCTGGAAAACTTAGTTTTCGGCTGCGCCATTTACCCGCAATAACGCGCAGGCTATTTGTAGACTTGCCCTTTACTTGTTTCATTATGGACTACCGAGGATGCGCGCTGTCGTTTTGGACGCAGGGTTGATGTCTTACGGACGCGGGAAATGGTAGCATAGCGAGCTTAGACAGTGCCTCGGAAGATTCCCATTCATGTTCAGTTTCATTAAGAAAAAGCCAAAAGAGACCGCCCCCGTCGAGCCAGTAGCTGCGCCGGAAGAGCAGCCAGTTATTGTCGTTGAAGACAATACTGAGAACTCTACGAGTGCTAGCCTGTTTACACGGCTGAAGCAGAGCCTGAGCAAGACCCGCACCGCTCTTTCCGACTCTCTCAGCACACTAATCCTCGGCCGTAAGACTATCGATCAGGGTTTGCTCGACGACATCGAGACCCAGCTACTAACATCCGATGTGGGCATCGAGGCGACAGACCATATTATCCAGGCACTCACCAAAAAGTTGGGCCGCAAGCAATTGGCAGACCCGCAGGCGTTGTTAGATAGCCTAAAGGCCGAGCTAACGGCCTTATTGGAACCCTGCGATGTGCCCTTGGTGATCGATACCAGCAGCAAACCCTATGTGATTCTAGTAGTCGGTGTGAACGGGGCCGGCAAGACCACCACCATTGGCAAGCTGGCAAAACGGCTTCAACAGGACGGGCATAAGGTCATGCTTGCCGCTGGAGATACCTTCCGTGCCGCCGCCGTCGAACAGTTGCAAGTGTGGGGTGAGCGCAATGCAGTGCCAGTTGTTGCGCAGCCCACTGGTTCCGATAGCGCCTCAGTTATTTTCGATGCCTACCAGTCTGCACAAGCTAAGGGCATCGATGTCTTGATCGCCGATACAGCCGGACGACTGCATAACAAAGACAATCTCATGCAGGAACTGGAGAAGATCGTTCGGGTTCTCAAGAAGCTCAACCCAGCGGTGCCCCAAGAGACTCTATTGGTGCTGGATTCGACAACCGGCCAGAATTCGCTCAATCAGGCGCGCAGCTTCCACAAGTCTGTTCAAGTTACCGGTGTGGCACTCACGAAATTGGATGGCACCGCGAAAGGAGGCATGGTGTTCGCAATGGCAAAGGAGCTAGGCCTGCCGATCCGCTATATTGGCGTAGGAGAACAGGTCGATGACCTGCGACCCTTCGCCGCGCAGCAATTTGTCGACGCCCTATTCGCTCAGGGTTAGAGCGCGACACATTCATTAAGGTCTCGCGATGATAAAATTCGACAATGTCAGCAAACGCTACCCTGGTGGGCACCAGGCACTTAGCCAAGTCAATTTCGAATTGGTAGACGGCGAGATGGCGTTTCTCACCGGCAGGTCTGGCGCAGGCAAAAGCACGCTGCTGAAGCTCATTATGCTGATGGAGAAAGCGCAGCAGGGGCAAGTCTTCGTCAATGGTAAAAACCTCAACCGCATGGATGCCGCACAGATTCCCTTCTACCGTCGCCGCATAGGGGTCGTGTTTCAAGACCATCAGTTATTATTCGACCGTAATGTTTTCGACAATGTCGCCTTGCCACTACAGATTGAAGGCTATCCCAAGCACGAGGCGGACCGTCGAGTGCGTGCCGCATTAGATAAAGTCGGCCTCTTAAAGAAAGAAAAAATGCTGCCTATCACGCTGTCCGGCGGCGAACAACAGCGCATCGGCATAGCCAGAGCCGTAGTTAATCGCCCTAAAATTCTTCTTGCCGACGAGCCCACCGGGAATCTCGACCCAGAGCTGGCCGCTGAAATCATGCATTTGTTCGAGCAGTTCAATCAAGTTGGCGTGAGCATGCTCATTGCCAGCCACGATCTTTCACTGATCACCCGGCTCAAGCACCGCATTTTGACTCTAGATAAGGGTCGGCTGATTCAAGATGCCTATCACACCGCAATGACACCGCAACCGGGAGCGGGCCGATGAATACGCGTAAGCGCGCGTCCGGCGCGAAACAGAGTCAAAGGACTGCTCGAGGGGCCCTGCAATCACATTGGCAACAGCACCTGAAAACCGCCCGCGAGAGCGTTTTTCGACTGCTGAGCACACCCGCTGCAACACTGATGACCATTGCCGTAATTGGCATAGCCTTACTCCTACCTAGCGCTCTCTATGTCAGTATGAATAATCTTCAAGCACTGAGCGGCGGTATCAATGTCGGAAGCCAGATTAGTCTATACTTGAACGAATATGTCAAAGATGAGGAGGCTATGCGGATTAGTGAGCAACTACTTCAACGTGAACAAGTTACCTCCGCCGAATATATTTCACCCACACAGGCGGCAGCAGAGTTCAATGCCCATTCCGGCCTTGGAGACGTTATAGATGCACTTGAGAGCAACCCATTACCTGGGGTTATAGTGCTTAGTCCCAGCAGCATCGACAGCAGCACGGCCAGCGCGTTACTCGAGGAATTGGGTAACTTGCCCGAAGTACAATCCGCCCAATTAGACCTCCAGTGGGTAGAGCGTCTGCAGGCCTTCCTGCAACTTGCGCAGCGTGCCTCAACCGGTTTGATGTTGATATTGGCACTCGCCGTGCTGTTCGTAGTGGGCAATACCATCCGCTTGGCTATCGAGGGCAGAAGGGCCGAAATAGTGGTCGTAAAACTCGTTGGAGGCACCAATAGCTATGTCGCAAGGCCATTTCTTTATGCCGGCGCCCTCTACGGTTTTGCGGGCAGCATATTAGCCTGGCTGTTGCTGACTATAATCTTACTGAGCTTACGCGGGCCCGCTAACGAATTGCTGACGCTATACAGCAGCGAGTACCAGTTACAGGGTCTCGGAGCCGCCAATAGTCTCGTCTTATTTATCCTTGGCAGCCTTCTGGGATGGCTCGGGGCGTTCATCTCGGTGCGCCAGCACTTAGCGGCGATAGAACCCCACTAAGAGTTCCTCCATCACCATTGATTTTGTGTATGACGCCCATTTAAAGAAACAAATGGAAGCATTTTCATAAAAAGCGCACTTTGAGCCTTGAAATAGAGTTATTGCGCCTCAATTACACTCCGAACCTACAGCGATACTGCGTTTGCGATCCGTAGCATGATGAAATGAGCGGTGTTAGAATGGTACTGTTTAGATTGAAAGGGTGATTAATTAGTGCATTAGCGCGATTATCGAGTACCTATCAACAAGCAAGATTAAGAGTTCAAAAGGCTGATTATGAGTATAGGAACAAGTTTACAAGTTAATGGCCCCATAGTTCCGGGTCGTGATTTGACGGCTTACATTGCCTCGGTCAACAGCATTGCTGTTCTAACGCCAGAGCAAGAAAAGGAATTAGCCAATCAGTATTACTACGAAGATAACGTGGACGCCGCGCGCCAATTAGTGCTCGCGCACCTGCGTTTTGTAGTGCACCTAGCAAAAAGCTATTCAGGCTATGGCCTGTCTCAAGCCGATCTTATCCAAGAAGGCAATGTCGGCCTCATGAAAGCCGTGAAGCGCTTCAATCCAGAAGTAGGTGTGCGTCTTGTCTCTTTTGCTGTGCATTGGATTAAAGCCGAAATGCACGAATTCATCCTGCGCAACTGGCGCATCGTGAAGATCGCGACCACTAAGGCCCAGCGCAAGCTGTTCTTTAATCTGCGCAGCTCCAAGAAGTCACTTGGCTGGCTGAGTAACGATGAGGCCGAGGCCATGGCCGTAGACTTGGGCGTTGACGCTAAAGTCGTTCGACAGATGGAAGGCCGCATGAGCAATTACGATATGGCCTTCGATGCGGATACCGATGCGGACGATGATGTGGCCTACCGCTCTCCTGCGTATTATTTACAAGACACTTCTTCCGACATGGCCGCATCTATCGAAGCCGAAGAGTGGGAAGAGAGCAAGAACGATAGCCTATACCTTGCAATGGACGGCCTTGACGAGCGTAGCAAGGACATCATCAAGAGCCGCTGGCTAAGCGATGAGAAGGCAACGCTACATGAGTTAGCCGCGAAGTATCAGGTATCGGCAGAGCGTATTCGTCAGCTAGAGAAGAATGCCATGGAAAAAGTAAAAGGCATGATTCAGGCGTAAACGCATCGCGTTCGAAGAAGCCGCTAAGTGAATCACTTTGGCGGCTTTTTTATTTGAGCTAGCAAAACCCGCAAACATGCGCCCGCTAGGACTTAGCATTCGCCAATCGCTGGCAGGAGAGAACCCAATGCAAAATTTGTTTCTGGTAGCCGCTGGCATCAATGGCTTTATAGCGGTAGCACTGGGCGCATTCGCAGCGCACGGCCTTAAGAACCTACTCAGCGCAGACTTGTTACAGACTTTTCAGACTGGCGTGCAATATCATATGTACCACGCGCTAGCACTATTTGGCATTGGCCTTCTAACTCTCCAATTTCCAAATCAAACCCTTCTTAAGACTGCGGGCTATCTTTTCTTGCTCGGGATCGTCTTGTTCTCTGGCAGCCTCTATGTTCTGGCTCTCAGCGGAATTCGATGGCTAGGCGCCATAACTCCTCTTGGCGGCGTTGCTTTCCTGGCTGCGTGGGCACTCCTAGCTTGGTCGATGCTGCGCGCGTGAGGCTAATATGCAAATATTCGTAAACGGCGATTCGGTCGATCTTAAGGAAGGCGCCACACTAATAGACCTCTTAGAGCATTTGTCACTGCGAGAGGCTAAAGTCGCCATTGAGCTGAACCAAAGTATCGTTCCCCGCAGCCAGCATGCGCAACAAGGCCTAGCCGAGCAGGATCAGGTCGAGATCGTACACGCTATCGGCGGCGGTTAGTTTGTGCCAACTACGCGCCCTTCTTCACCGCAACTAATCTAAACAGGTATGTTATGACAGCTACGGAAACACCGCTTACTATTGCGGGCAAACAATATCAATCTCGCCTGATAATAGGCAGCGGCAAATACCAGAGTTTTGAACAGAACCGTGAGGCTTTAGTCGCCAGCGGCGCCGAGATGATTACCGTGGCCATTCGCCGCGTTAATCTCGGTCAGAACAAAGGCGAGCCTAGCCTGCTCGAAGTGATCTCTCCGCAGCAATACACCATCCTGCCGAACACGGCAGGCTGCTATAACGCCGCCGACGCAGTCCGCACCTGTCGTATGGCCAGAGAATTACTAGATGGCCACAAGCTCGTGAAATTGGAGGTCTTGGGTGATCAGAAGACACTTTATCCCAACGTCACCGAGACTTTGATTGCCGCGCAGGAGCTCGTGAACGACGGTTTCGATGTAATGGTCTACACCAGCGACGACCCGTTGATTGCGAAACGACTCGAAGAGATGGGTTGTGTGGCCGTGATGCCATTGGGTGCGCCCATCGGCTCTGGCTTAGGAATCCGCAATCCATACAACATCCGCATGATTCTGGAGAACGCCAAGGTTCCCATCATCGTGGATGCAGGCGTTGGCACAGCTTCAGATGCCGCTATTGCAATGGAGCTAGGTTGCGATGGCGTATTGATGAACACGGCGATCGCCGAGGCGAAGAATCCTATTCTCATGGCCTCCGCTATGAAGAAGGCGGTCGAAAGCGGTCGCGAGGCTTTTCTCGCTGGGCGCATGCCACGACGCCTCTACGCCAGCGCATCCTCCCCTATCGACGGCACCTTTTTCTAATATAACAAAGCGACTGCATCCCCTATGTCCGAAAATAAAACGACACCCGCGCCTTCCGATAAGAAGGCGGCGGAGCACCCACGCAATATTCGCAGCTATGTTATTCGCGGCGGCAGGCTTACCAGCTCCCAAGAAAATGCACTCGCAACGCAGTGGCCTCATTTCGGTTTAGATGCCGAAGCTGGGCTACTCGACCCCGCGAAGGTATTTGGTAGACACGCCCCCTTAGTTATGGAAATCGGGTTCGGCATGGGCGACTCTTTGCTCACCATGGCTAGCGAGAACCCAGAGCGAGACTTCATAGGAGTAGAGGTACACAAACCAGGTGTAGGGCGCCTTCTGCACGAGATCGCGGAGAAGGAACTACGCAACCTACGCATCTATCGCCACGATGCCAAAGAAATCCTGCGCGACTGTATCTCTGATGGCGCGCTCGATTGCATCCAAATTTTTTTCCCAGACCCATGGCATAAAAAGCGCCACAATAAGCGCCGTCTGGTGCAGGGCGAATTCGTTGAACAGCTGCGACCAAAACTAAAGATCGGCGGCACCTTACACATGGCTACCGACTGGGTGCCCTACGCCGAGCACATGATGGAAGTCATGAGCGCCGCTCCAAGGTTTCGCAACGCAGCCGGCCCGGGTCAATATAGCAGCGCCAACGAACGCCCCCTCACTAAGTTTGAAAAACGCGGTCAGCGCCTTGGTCATGTAGTGAACGATTTGATCTTCGTTCGCGAGTCCTAAAGCACTACACTCCCATCGAACGAGCGTTCCGAGTCTGGATAGCAATGGCTAGATAGCTGGGGTATGCTCTTCAGACTCATTTCAGAGTCCGGGGGGATAGGATGATTTCGAGCGCGCTGGCCTTAGGCCGAACGCTAAGTAAGACTGCACTGGCACTGAGCTTGGCCGTCGGCATTGGCGTTTCACTAACTGCAGCTGAAAATCCCGGCCTGCCCCGCACTATCGCTTGGTCCGCCTACCCCACTGGTACTGGTGGCTATAGCCAAGCCGTTGCCATCGGCAGCATCATGCGCCGCGAATATGGCGTTAATCTTCGTGTAATACCAGGCCGCAACGACGTTTCGCGCCTCGCTACTCTCCTAACCGGTCGAGTACACTTCTCCGCCGGCGGCTCCGAAGCGGTTTATGCCCAAGAAGCGGTCCTCAATTTTTCCTCGCGCATCTGGGGGCCACAGCCTCTGCGAGCGCTTCTTTCGAATTTTTCTGAGAGTTGCTCCTTTACCTTAGCAACTGCCGCCGACGCTAATATCGATAAAATTGCGGACATTCGCGGCAAACGAGTCACTTGGGTGCAGGGATCCCCATCGCTGAACAATGCCCTAACTGCATTACTAGCCTACGGCAACCTAACATGGGACGACGTGGAGCGAGTGGAAGTTGGCGGCTACAACGCCTCCATCGAGGCGGTAATCAATAATCGGGCCGACGTTGTGGGAGGTGCCTGCAACTCGCCACCCTTCTTGCGTCTCGAAGCCTCACCGAGGGGGTTAAAGTTTCTCACCTTCCCTCACTCGGACCTAGAAGCCGTGCAGAGGACCCGTTCGCTACTGCCGTGGTACGTAACCCACATCGCTACGGAAGGTCCTACTCTTCCTTCTGAGGGTATCGAAGTATTCACCTCTGCCTATCCGTTACTCGTAGGTATGGATAGCGCCGATGACACTCTGGTTTATAACCTAGTTAAGGTGATGCATGAGCAATACGACGACTATAAAGACGCGGCGCCGGGTGCCGGTGGCTGGCTTATCACGCGGCAGAAATTCGAAGCAGCGTTCATTCCTTACCACCCAGCAGCAATTCGCTATTTCAAGGAAATTGGGGTGTGGACGGACGCGGCCGAGGTAAACCAACAGGCAAACCTGTTCCGACAGAAAGTCCTACACGATGCATGGCAGGCTTACAGCGCAATAGCGCCAAAGGACCCACAAGAGTTTGAGGCTGGCTGGCTCGCCGCAAGAGCGAAAGCATTGGCAGCTGAAGGCCTTCTGACATTAGCTGAGAACATTTAAACCGGCTTAGCGCCTCGTCGTAACTTGAATAAGAAGAATTCACATGAGTGTTGATCTAAGTAAGCCGTTAGCCGATAGTGAAAACGATGCACCTCTAATAGGTCGCTATAGAGAATTGAGCTCGCGTTGGCGCACCATCATGGCGCTATCGACTGGCGCTGCAACACTGCTGGCCATCAATCAGATCTTCGCGTTCGGCTTCTTCGTCGGCAGCGTCATGCTCGATAGCCGCTATCTCTATCTCATTACCGGCATCATGCTGTCGATGGTATTCATCACGTTCCCTGCTAATCGTTCCAATAGGGATACAGTACCTTGGTATGACATTGCGATCATCTTAGTAATTGTGGTGATCTTCAGCTATTTCGCTTGGAATGCAGAGCGCATAGTACTAGAGGCTTGGGAGTTTGTGGCTCCACCTATAGGGGTTGCACTGGCACTTATTACTTGGATGATTATCCTAGAAGCGGGTAGACGCGCAGGCGGTTGGCCGATCTTTGTTATCGTAACCGTCCTTTCATTTTACCCAATGTATTCTCATCTTCTGCCCGATGTCGTTGCCGGCATAGGCTTACCAATCGACGACGTTGCCATTTTCCACATCCTCGGCGAAGAGAGTCTATTTGGCCTGCCAATGCAGGCTTTCGCAATGCTCGTGTTTGGATTCTTATTGTTCGGCGTGGCACTTCAATTCACAGGCGGCGGACCCTTCTTTATCAACTTCGCCTTCGCCTTGCTTGGACACATGCGCGGCGGACCGGCGAAGGTTGCAATCTTCTCTAGCGGCTTGCTCGGCTCGATGAGCGGAGGTCCCGTTACCAATGTTTTGACCACAGGCCCCTTAACGATCCCCGCGATGCGTCGCACAGGTTTTAGTCGGCACTATGCGGCCGGCGTAGAGGCGTGCGCATCCACCGGTGGGGTCTTGATGCCTCCTATCATGGGTGCTACTGCATTCGTCATGGCCAGCTTCTTGGGGGTCAGCTATGTCACCGTTGCCGTTGCTGCGATTGTGCCCTCCTTATTATATTTCTTTGGTCTGTTTGTGCAGATCGACGCCTATGCCGCAAAACATGAACTTAAAGGACTACCGAAAGAAGAGTTGCCGAAAGTAGGGCAGGTGTTTCGTGAGGGCTGGTATTTCCTTGCGGTATTTTTCTTACTGCTGTGGATGCTGGTGTACTTACAACAGGAGGCCACCGCTCCCTTTTATGCAACTGCATTATTATTAGTAATCAATCAATTCACGCCGCACAAGCTCAACCTCGACAAAGCATTACTATTGATCGCTTCAACGGGCAAGTTAATGGCGGAGCTCGCAGGGATTTTGGCTGCAATCGGTCTGATTGTTGGCGCACTCGCTGTAACTGGGATGGCGGGCACCTTAGCCAATGACCTAGTGTATATAGCCGGTGACAATACCGTGGTCCTATTAATCATGGGTGCGGTTACTAGTTTCGTGCTTGGAATCGGCATGACGGTCACCGCCGCCTATATCTTCTTGGCCATCATATTGGCACCCGCGTTAATAAATGCGGGACTTGATCCACTAGCTTCCCATATGTTCATTATGTACTGGGGCATGCTCAGCTTCATTACGCCTCCGGTTGCTCTTTCAGCGTTCGCGGCAGCCAGTGTCGCGCAAACTTCTCCTATGCGAGTGGGCGTTGAATCGATGCGGTTGGGCGCTATTATTTACTTCATTCCTTTCTTCTTCGTCTTCAACCCCGCCATGCTACTACAGGGCAGTTTCATGGAAATTGCACCAGTGCTTGTGACTGCAGTCATTGGAGTCACACTAGTTTCGGGGGCACTGCAGGGCTATCTAATAGGCTTTGGATTATTGGGAAGTGGCTCGACCGGCTTACTGGTGAGGGCGTTACTAGTAATAGCAGGCTTAGTGTTCGCGATTCCTGGCGGCGGAATTTTAGGCTTGAATCAATGGTGGCTAGCAGTTTCGGCCTTCTTAATCGCCGTTTGCGCTATGGGCATCAGTGTGATGCTCAGGCGCAAACCGACGTTGGCCTGAGCTCGCTTATTCTATCGACGTTCAGTAATGGCGGAGTAGACTCCATTCTTGAACTCTTCGCGAAACCCCTGTCCGCCGGACGGGGAGATTTGCGCCATGATCACGGTGACGATGCCTTGCACCGGGTCTATCCAGAAACGAGTGCCCGCAGAACCATCCCACCAAACTTCGCCAGGACTAACGGTGTGGTCATAGGCTGCAGGGTCTAGGGCATAGGCGAACCCGCCGATCGTCCAGCCCGAGGCCGCCATATAACCACCCCTTCCTATTGGCATTAGTGCATCTGCGATACTGTTTTCCAGCATCAACGCTATCGTGTCCTCTTGCAGTAGACGCTGCCCGAATAACTCACCACCATTGAGATAGAGCTGGGAGAAACGCGCGAAATCCAGCGTAGACGATACCAAGCCAACGCCTCCCTCGATCAAAGGGACCTGTTCTGTAAAGTCGATCTCTTCCATCGCGAATTCTTGAAGGCTGCCATCTGCGCTGGGCCGATAGACTGTGGCTAAGCGCGCGCGGCGGCTTGGGTCGACCCAGAACACTGTGTCCTCCATACCCAATGGCTGGAAGACGCGCTCCTCCATGAACTCATCGAGGGGTTGCCCCGACCAGACTTCGATCAAACGCCCAAGAATAGTGGCCGATAGGCCATAACGAAAATTCGTGCCAGGATCTTCGAACAATGGCACCCGTGCAGCATTGTCGGTGAGCTGTTCTAGACTAATCGTGCGCAAGCGTACGTCTTGTTCGACGTAGACTCGCGAGCTACGACTACCGAGACCGGAAGTATGGCGCATGAGGTCTGCTACTTTAATATCACCATGACGCTCTCTGGTTTGCTCCATGTCCGGGGCGGAGCCGTCGATAAATACGCGCTGCTGCGCAAACTGAGGCAGATATTTGGAGATAGGGTCATCGAGCTGGAATTTGCCTTCCTCCCATAGAATCATTGCTGCAAGGCTCGTAACCGGCCGCGTCATCGAATAGACACGAAACAAGGCATCGTCTTGCATTGGGCTATCCGTCACAAGATCGCGCTTACCGACTGATTCTAGATACACTAATTTGCCATCTCGCAGCACTGCGGCAACTGCCCCAGCTATGTGGCCATCATCGACATGCTTTTGTAAATTCTGAGTGACCTGAGCGAGCCCTTCACTAGAAAGCCCAACGCTGTCTGGGCTAACTCGAGGAAAATCCTGCGCGAATGCAGGTATCGCGGTGAGAGTAGTGCTTAGCATTAGAATTAAGGGGCGCAGACCCATAGCCTTTCTCCAGATAGGGCTCATCCTTATGATGAACCTATAGCCATAATCGATGTTCGTGTTTGCGCAGCCACTTCACGTAGCTACGGTAATCCGGACAAACAGTTTCAACTAGCGACCAAAACTTCGCAGAATGATTCATGACCAGCAAATGGCTCACTTCATGACAGATCATGTAATCAATAATTGCATCGGGGGCTAGCATGATCAGCCAGTTATATTGGATACGGCCTGAAGACGTACAATGCCCCCACTTAGTCTTGGTCTTACGAAACACCACCTCTTTAAGACGCGAGCCTACTTTGAAATGAGCCGCCAAGGCATGGGTTCGCGCGGGCAGGACGGCCTTGGCCTGGGTAATCAGCCACCGTTGCAGAGTCTTAGCTGCACTGTCCTCACTTGCACTCCGTGTGAAGATTCGAAACTCTGTGTCAGTAGCGACAATCGACTCGACCGAGGATTGCACGATGCTAACCCGCAGAGAACGGCCTTTGTAGAAAATTCGGCCACCGTCGCGTAGGTCTAAGCGCTGTGCGTCTTGCCCCGCTTTCTGCTCCAGTTTGGCTAGAATCCACTTCTGGTGGGTGACCACAAACTCACGTATGTCCTTATCGCTTACAAATTTCGGTGCACGCACCTGTACCTGCAGATGACGCACATGTACCACCATAGTCTTACGTTTACTGCGCAACACCTCGTACTCGAACGGAGGGGCAATAGCGACCACTTTGGCACTAACCGTGTCGGGGTGTGCTTGAAGAGCAATGGCTGTATTATTTGAATGTGTCATGAATTGACGCATAATACGCAAAACCCGTTCAGGCCGATACCTTCGTAAGGATTCCTCCTTCCGCCATCAGCACTACTCACTAGGCTCCCATTTTGTGGCAGAGCCCTAGAGCCATAATATGGAAAGCAGCAAGCAAGACAAGATATACGCTAGCACGCGACCCCGTCAGGATTTCGTGTTCGATGCGAGTGTGGCCGACGTCTTTACGGACATGATCAATCGGTCAGTACCAGGCTACGCGACGATCATCTCGATGATTGGGGTGCTTGCCAATCGTTACTGCTCCTCTGGATCTACAATCTATGATCTTGGCTGTTCTTTGGGTGGCGCCACTATGTCCATGGCCCATCACATCGAACGACAAGATTACAAAATTGTCGCTGTCGACAACTCAGAGGCGATGATCAGTCGTTTCGAAAAATCTCTGGGGAGTAGCCCTAAGAAACAACAGATCGAACTCCTGTGCGCCGACATTGCAGATGTGGAGATTCGTGACGCCTCCGTAGTGGTACTGAACTTCACATTGCAGTTCATTGCGCAGGAGCGCCGTGAACAATTGATGAGAAGAATCTACTCAGGAATGAAACCCGGCGGTATTCTAATCTTGTCCGAGAAAATTAAACTCGCCGACGCAGATCTCAATGCTTTGCTTATCGACATGTACCATCAGTTCAAGCAAGCGCAAGGCTACTCGGAACTAGAGATCAGTCAGAAGCGTTCCGCGTTAGAGAACGTCTTGATTCCCGAAACTATTGCCCAGCACAAGTCCCGACTTTTGGATGCAGGTTTTGCGAGCGTAGACTCGTGGTTTCAGTGCTTTAATTTTGCCTCCATGATCGCCTTTAAGTAGTGAGCCCTATGCCTTATTCCAATTTTCCCGCCTTCCTCAAGGGAACAGTCCTTGAGCCATGGCTACGCCTTAGTGAACGAGCTTGGTTCGACAGCCGCAACAATGGTGACTATGCTAAATGGCGACGCGCACTCGATGCCATGCCCGAGCTAAGCCCAAGTAGCCTCAATCTTAGTGAAGCTGTGCGCATAGGCACTTCTAAAGACTGCACGGACGCGAATCAGGCACAACTTCAAGAGGCACTGCAGGTATTGATCCCATGGCGTAAAGGCCCTTTTTCACTCTTCGGGATCGATATCGATACGGAATGGCGGTCCGATTGGAAATGGGAGAGACTGCGCACTCAGATCAGTTCATTGTGCGACCGAACAATCCTCGACGTGGGTTGTGGTAATGGCTATCACTGCTTCCGCATGGCAGGTGAAGGCGCGCGCTTAGCAATTGGGATAGATGCGCAGCTTGCCTATTCGATGCAGTTTCAGGCGATCAAACGCTATTGCCCACAGGCTCCGGTATTCGTCCTACCTAATACCTTTGAAAATGCACTGTCGATGCTAGAGGATAAGCCTGAAGCATTCGATACAGTGTTCTCAATGGGAGTACTCTATCACCGCCGCTCCCCCATAGATCATCTGCTGCAACTACAGGACTGCCTACGCCCAGGTGGCGAGCTAGTGCTAGAGACTCTTATTGTTGATGGAGATCAAGGTTTTTGCTTAACCCCCGAAGATCGATATAGTCGCATGCCAAACGTTTGGTTTATTCCCTCTTGTGCCACTACGCTGCGCTGGCTAGAGCGTTGCGGTTTCGTCGACTGCCGCGTCATTGATGTTAGCGTTACCTCTACCGACGAGCAGCGCAGCACAGATTGGATGCGCTTCCAGTCTCTCAACGACAGCCTCGACCCGGTAGACAAAACACTTACCGTAGAAGGCTTGCCAGCTCCTAAACGCGCCGTATTTGTTGCCACGAAACGCTAGGAGCGACGGGGCTAAGGTGCCCCGGCTAGCTTTAAGTGACCAATGGAATAAGCAGTAAAGAACAAGGCAATATAACAAACCCTATGGGCGTTGGTGTACCCCTAGGCCTTACGTCGGGGCTTTGCAGCGTACAACCCTGTTTGATCTAGCTAGAATTCCCATCTGTCTGAGCTTTTAGGTTGACTGCAACTTCTATTTCAGTTATCACTATAAGAATGGATTTAGGGTCATCTCTAACTCAATAACCAGTTGTATAATAAAACTAAAAACACAAACCGGGACAATAAAAAATGGCCAGACCATTGCGAATAGAATACCCAGACGCCTTCTATCACGTTTCTAACGTTGGTTTAGACAAGCAAAAGATCTTCCCCTCCCCCAAATATTACGAAGCCTTTTTAGCCGGTTTAGAAGAAACCTGTTTTCGTCTCAATGTACAGGTTCACGCCTATTGCCTGCAAAAGGATCAGTATCACCTTCTGATCAAGACGCCAGAGGCGAACCTAAGCCGTTTCATGCGTCAGGTAGACGGACTTTATACACAGCATTATCAACGCCTCAAGAAGTCTGAAGGCTCCTTGTTCAAGGGACGGTACAAGGCAGTGCTGGTGCAGGCGGACAAATACCTTCTCCCCTTAGCACGCTATATCCATTTGGGGGTTCGTAAGGCTGATTTAGAGACTTGGCAGTGGTCTAGCTACCCAGCCTACATCAACAAGGCGAAGGCACCCGCTTGGCTGAATCGAGACGGCGTCTTCGAGCAAATAGGCTTAACTGGTGCCAAGCGCACCGCGCAGATTAAGCAGTATGTGGCCGCAGGTGTAGACGAAGAACTAGCCCATTTCTACGGAAAGAAGAACCTGTCCTCAATCATGGGGGATGAGAAATTCAAGAAAGCCGCCAAGACCAAGCGCAGCGCGTCGAAAGTACGGGGCGTCTCACGTGGTGCTCACGCCAAATGGCGCCCTTCCTGCAAGGACATCATCTCTGCGGTCGCGAAACAGTTCAAGGTTAGCGAAGAGAGCATTTACACGGCAGCACGAGGACCAGGCTCGAAGAATGTGCCGCGTTGGGTAGCAATGTATCTGTGTCAGGAGCTTTCCGCCGTAACACTGCAGGCCATCGCCAAGCTATTCAAGCTTAAGCGTTACGGTACTGTGTCGACCACTGTAGGAAAGCTTAAGAAGGAATTCTTGGCAGATCCGAAACTACTCAATACAACCAATAAGCTAATGAAGTCACTTAGCAAAGAGAAATAGCAGCTAAAAACTGTGGCCAAAACCAAAAACGCCGTCTCTTTCTATGAAGGAGGCGGCGTTTTGGTTTAGCGAGTCGCTATATTCGGCAGATCGAGGCATGCCAGAGCCCTAAGGCTCGACAAATTACTTAATCTTGGCTTCTTTATAGATCACGTGCTTGCGGACAACGGGATCGAACTTCTTGATCTCCATTTTGTCAGGCATCGTTCGCTTGTTCTTGTCTGTCGTGTAGAAATGACCTGTGTCTGCTGTAGACACTAATTTAATTTTATCGCGCATCGCTGCTCACCACCTGAATCAGGATTTAGATATTAGACTTTGCCACCATTGGCACGGATATCAGAAAGTACGGCATCAATGCCGTTCTTGTCGATGATACGCATACCTTTTGTAGAAACTTTCAGTTTCACGAACCGATTTTCAGACTCCACCCAAAAACGATGGGTATGGATGTTCGGTGAAAAACGGCGTCTGGTTTTGTTGTTCGCGTGAGAAACATTATTGCCTGTAATCGGTTTTTTACCGGTTACGATACATACGTTAGCCATTGCCTTGCCTCGTTACAGAACCCGGATTATTTGGCAAAAGACCGCTTCTGGGGCTTTAACCTGAATATCACTGCTGTCTTGCCAAAAAAAGAGCTGCGTTTTATACCAAAATGGCCAATCAATAGCAACAAAAAAGCAGCTCCGACCTAAAAGTGCTGTGCTTCTAAGCCCGTTTCTCTTAGAGAAGCCCTCTCTCAGCAAAGCTCACCGCCTCACAACGACCCACTACGATATGGTCGAGCACTCGCACATCGATGGTATTTAGGGCCGCCTTGAGGCGGACAGTGATGCCGATGTCCGCTTGACTCGGTTCCGCGATACCTGAAGGATGGTTGTGGGCAAAGATTACGGCCGCTGCATTGTTGTGTAGGCAACGCTTGACTACTTCCCGAGGATAGACCGCAGCGCCATCGATAGTGCCGCTGAACAGCTCCTCTAGCTTGACCACGCGATGCTGGTTATCTAGGTAGAGGCAGGCGAACACCTCATGCTCGTAATGGCGTAGTCGAGCACGCAGGTACTGCCGCGTTAGCTCCGAACTCGTTAGTGCATCGCGCTCCTCTAGCTGCTCATACATGTGCCGCTGTGACAACTCTAGCATCGCTTTTAGCTGTACAAAGCTCACTTGGCCCAAGCCTGCGTTGCGGCAAAAATCCTCTTCACTCGCGGAGAGTATCAGGTTTAAGTTGCCAAATTGCAGTAGTAAGCCCCTTGCGATATCAAGCGCAGAACGCCCCTTGCCCCCGGCACGCACGATCAGGGCCAGCAGTTCCGCATCCGATAATTTACTAGCCCCTAAGCGTAACAACTTCTCCCGAGGGCGCTCCCCCTCGGGCCAATCCTTGATTCGCATACACCCTCCTTGGCTCAACGTTCTACCGCTCACCGCGATAACGGCTGCATTGATAGTAGCAAAGGATCTTGGAAGCGCTCAGTGTGCGCAAATTGAATCGCCGCGGGCTTGCTGCTAGTCTTTGCCTCCTATATTCCTTGCTGACGCTATCGCGTCTAGGCCCTAAATGAATAGCCTTAGTAATCGACGCGTCCTTCTAGGTATCACCGGTGGCATTGCCGCTTATAAAAGTGCCGAACTCACGCGTTTGCTAGTTAAGGCAGGTGCCGAAGTCCGAGTGGTAATGACCCACGCAGCCACCCAGTTCATCACAGCACTTACGCTGCAAGCGCTGTCTGGGAACCGAGTGCACACCGAGTTGTTGGACGCCGAGGCAGAGGCTGGGATGGGCCATATCGAGCTAGCGCGCTGGCCGGACCTCATCCTCATCGCCCCGAGCAGTGCCAATTTCATTGCCAAACTTGCCGATGGCAAAGCTGACGACATCCTCAGCACTCTCGTACTAGCCACTAAGGCCCCTATCGCTATAGCACCGGCTATGAACCAAGGGATGTGGGCGAACCCCGCGACTCAACAAAATCTTAGCGTACTCACAGCACGAGGCATGAAAATATTCGGCCCGGCCTCTGGCGAACAAGCCTGTGGCGACGTCGGACTTGGTCGAATGCTGGAACCGTCGGAGATCGCCGCACTAAGTGCTGACATTTTCGATGCAGGTCTTTTAGCGGGCCTGCGTATCGCCATCACGGCCGGCCCTACACAAGAGGCCATCGATCCCGTCCGCTATATCAGCAATCGCAGCTCTGGGAAAATGGCCTATGCCCTCGCTATCGAAGCAGCGGCGGCCGGTGCCCAGGTTACCCTTATCAGTGGTCCCGTAGCACTCGCGACGCCAGAACGCGTCAAGCGTATCGATGTTGTCAGCGCGCAGCAGATGCTAGACGCCAGTCTCGACGCGGCGGAGTTCTGTGACATCTTTATCGGCGTCGCCGCAGTGGCCGACTATCGCCCTGCTCAGATCGAGACACATAAGATTAAGAAGCGCGCCGCGACAATGACACTCGAGCTAGTAAAGAATCCCGATATTATTACCGCTGTCGCGGAGTTGGATAGGCGCCCATTCACAGTAGGTTTTGCCGCCGAGACCATCGATGTAGAGCGTCACGGCGCAGAGAAACTGCAACGCAAAGGCTTAGACCTGTTATTCGCGAACGACGCAAACGAGACGCTGGGCAGCGACAACACCAGCGCCACTGCGCTGTGGCCAGAAGGCTCACTAGCACTTGGCCCGGCATCGAAACGGCGCGTCGCAGTGCAGATGTTGGAATTGCTACGCCAACAATACGATCTCAAAACCCGTCAAGGCTGAGCCACACACAGGGCTAGCAGTGCTTTACTCCGAAGTAGAATTTAAGCATAGCCAAGACTGGGGCTTGTGTTGGATACTCCTAACGTATGGAAATATGATAGAAGCTGCGTAATGACATCCGTACTCAATAATTATAAAAATAGCACTTCCGTAGCGCTAGAGCCCAGCATATTCAGGGCCTACGATATTCGCGGCATCGTCGACAAACATTTGGATGAGCCACGCATAGAGCTTATCGGTAAGGCGCTAGCTAGCTTAGCCTTAGAGGCCGGCGAGCGTACCGTCTTGTTCGGCTGCGATGCTCGTTTATCTAGCCCAATATTACGCGCCCCCCTATTGCGCGGCATACTTTCAACTGGCATGAACGTCGTCGATATGGGTACTATCCCAACGCCATTGTTATACTTCGCGACCTATAATTCTGAGTGGCGCTCGGGGCTTATGCTTACCGCCAGCCACAACCCCGCCACCTATAATGGCATCAAGATCGTGCGCCAACGCACCTGTCTCACTCCGGAACAGATTCAGCAGATTCGCCAGCGCGCAGAGCTCGGTGAGTTCCGTCAGGGTGCGGGTAGCTTAGTCCAAAGAGACTTTCGCGATACCTACCTAACACGCCTTCAGAACGACATTGCGCTAGCGCGCCCTCTCAAAATCGTGGTCGATTGCGCTAACGCCGTCCCAGCGCTATTAGCGCCCGCCTTATTCGAGAGATTAGGCTGCACTGTTATCCCATTATTCTGTGAGCTGGATGGGAGCTTCCCGCACCACCCCCCAGACCCCACTATCGCCTCTAATCTGCAGGCTCTAATCGCCCAGATTCAAGCCAGTGAGGCAGACCTTGGCATCGCCTTCGACGGTGATGGTGACCGGGTAGTAATAGTCACTAACAAAGGCAATATTATCGACACCGATCGCTTGCTAATGCTGTTCATCAAAGACATCTTGCCTCGTTATGAGCAAGCCAACGTCGTATTCGATGTTAAATGCAGCGCGCTATTGAGCCAGCTCATTGCAGATTACGGTGGCAAGCCGATCATGAGCCGCAGTGGACACTCCTTCATGAAAGAGACCATGCAGCGTAGCGACGCCGTAGTGGGCGCCGAACTCTCCGCCCACATCTTTATCAAGGATCGCTGGTATGGCTACGACGATGGCATTTACGCTGCCTCTCGTTTCTTAGAACTGCTAAGCAAACAGCCAGGGAGCGCCGAGGACCTACTAAAAAGCCTACCTCAGAGCGTCGTAACACCCGAACTACGTATCGATGTGGATGACGAACATAAGTTTTCCCTAATGGAGCGCATCAAGACTCTGGCAAGATTTCCTCAGGGCAAGATCAATATCTTGGACGGCATTAGGGTGGATTTTCCAGATGGATGGGGGCTGATTCGAGCGTCCAATACCACTCCCGCCCTATTGCTTCGGTTCGAGGCCAAAAGCCAAGAGTCTTTGCAGATAATCCAAGCGCTTTTTAGCGAGCTATTGCGGGAAGTAGACAAGCGCCTTGTCTTCGATCTCTAGAAACGATGCCAGTCAAACACGAGCATTTATGTAAAACCCAGCCCAGCAGAGTATACTTTGCGCCAGCATTGCGAGGCTTGTCATTTACAGCTGTCGCTACAAACCCAATCCAACCTTAGCGGATTTCTTATGCCATTAGATTTTGCAGCTGCGAAGAATATCGCCAACGTCCTTACCGAGGCACTCCCTTACATCCAGAAATTCACCGGTAGCACTATCGTCGTTAAATACGGCGGCAATGCGATGACTGACGAAGTACTCAAAAATAGCTTTGCTCGCGATATCGTGTTGATGAAGCTCGTGGGCATGAACCCCGTTGTCGTACACGGCGGTGGACCCCAGATCGGTTCCTTGCTTACGCAGCTTAATATCCAATCCGAGTTTATTGACGGCATACGCGTGACCGACAGTAAAACCATGGACGTAGTCGAGATGGTGTTAGGCGGCCTCGTTAATAAGGAGATCGTAAGCCTGCTCAACAAGAACCAAGGCAAAGCGATAGGAATAACTGGTAAAGACGGCAATTTGATTCAAGCGAAGAAGCTCCTCAAGAAGAGCCTCATTGGCGCTAAGATGATGGATATGGGCCAAGTGGGCAGCATTGAGAAGATAAATCGCGAAGTGCTCGATATTCTAAAGGATAGTAATTTTATTCCTGTCATCGCCCCTATCGGCACAGATCGAACAGGTGCCACGTACAATATTAATGCCGACACAGTCGCAGGCGAGATCGCGAAGGTACTAGATGCAGAGAAATTGATGCTGTTGACCAATATAGCAGGTGTGATGGACAAGTCAGGCAAAGTAGTTACCGGCCTTAGCACTGCTCAGGTTGACGCGATGATCGCCGACGGAACAATTCACGGCGGTATGCTACCGAAAATCGAATGTGCATTGGACGCCGTTAATAGCGGAGTGCGGAGTGCACACATCATCGATGGCCGTGTTGAGCATGCCGTATTGCTAGAGATCTTTACCAACACTGGCGTAGGCACACTCATTAGCAATACTCGCAGCGTAGACGACGAATAAAACCAAGCTTATAGAAAAGGAAGACTGCAGCATGCCGTCAGAAGCAAAAATTTCCCGTAAAGAACACATCCTACAATGTCTAGCGCGCATGCTTGAGACTGGCCCCGGAGAACGCATCACGACCGCTGCCCTTGCTAAGGAGGTAGGCGTTTCCGAGGCCGCGCTATACAGACACTTTCCCAGCAAGGCAAAAATGTTCGAAGGGCTTATCGTATTCATTGAAGAGACACTGTTCTCGCGCATTACTCGCATCCTTGATGACGAACCATCCGCACAGAAACGCTGCGAAAAAATACTCACGTTGGTGCTGACTTTCGCAGAGAAAAATCCAGGCATGACGCGCCTAATGACCGGCGATGCTCTTGCGGGGGAGACCGAGCGTCTCCGTGTACGCATCAGCCAACTATTCGACCGCTTAGAGGCGCAGTTAAAGCAGATATTGCGCGAGGCACAGATACGCGAAAACCTGCGCTGCGTAGTCTCTCCCAGCATTCTATCGAATCTATTGATGTCCAGTGCAGAGGGTAGACTAATGCAATTCGTGCGTAGCGAATTTAAGAAATTACCTACCGCACACTGGGAAGAACAGTGGCAATTCCTGTCACGGGATATGCTCGTAACTTTCGGTCAGGAATCGAACTAATCAAGCGAGTGCATGGCGTTGTTTCGGCCTAGGCTGAACTAACGCCATATTCGTCTCGATAGCGTTTTACAGCCTCTAAGTTTGACGCCAATGCCGGGTCGTCTTGGCGAGATAAGTACTCGATGATCTGAGCTAGCGAGATGATGCTTAGCACTGGGATTTGATACTGCTCTTCGATCTCCTGAATGGCAGACTTGCTGCCAGTGCCACGCTCCTGCCTATCCAGCGCAACGATGATGCCTGCAGGCTTAGCACCGGTGCGCTCGAACAAGTCCATAACCTCACGTACCGCTGTGCCCGCAGTAATTACATCATCGACTATTAGCGCGCGTCCTTGCAGCGACGCACCAACTGTTAAGCCACCCTCGCCATGATCTTTAGCTTCTTTGCGATTGAAGCAATAAGGTTTATTGATGCCGTGTCGATTATGCAGAGCTGCTGCCGTGACCGAGACTAGCGGGATGCCCTTATAGGCTGGACCAAACAGTAAATCATAATCGATATCTGCTGTAGCAAGTGCGGCCGCATAAGTGCCACCGATGAAGTCCAATGCTGCCCCGGTATTGAATAGGCCAGCATTGAAAAAGTAGGGACTGGTACGGCCCGATTTCAGCTTAAAACTACCAAAGCGCAATATCTCTTGTTCGATAACAAACTCGATAAACGCCTGCTGAAATTTTTGCATATCACTCCCCTTCGACTAAGTCTTTGAAATTTAGATTTCCAGCGCTTGCTTCTGTTTCTCTAGAAGTTCCGCGATGCCCTTCTGAGCGAGTGCGATCATCGACTGTAACTCAGCGGTGTCAAAATCATTCTCCTCGCCGGTGCCTTGCAGCTCGATGAAGCGCAACTTCTCAGTCATTACGACGTTCATATCGGTTTCGGCGTTGGAATCCTCGGCATAGTCCAAGTCGAGCACTGGCACGCCCTTGTAGATGCCAACCGACACAGATGCGATAAGTTGCTTCATCGGGTTCTTCTTCACACGACCGTTTTTGAGCAGCACGCCAATCGCATCGTGCAGGGCTACACAGGCACCTGTAATGGATGCGGTGCGAGTGCCACCGTCGGCCTGGATTACGTCGCAGTCAATCTTGATCGTGTTCTCACCAAGCAGCTTCATGTCCAGAGCCGCACGCAAGGAGCGGCCGATCAGACGCGAGATCTCCATGGTGCGTCCGCCCTGCTTGCCGCGCACTGATTCGCGATCCATTCGCGACCCTGTGGAGCGTGGCAACATGCCGTACTCTGCGGTGACCCAACCGTTACCGGAACCCTTCAGAAAGCGTGGCACAGACTCCTCAACACTCGCGGTGCAGATCACTTTGGTGTCACCAAACTCCACCAACACGGAGCCTTCAGCGTGTTTGGTATAGTGACGGGTGATTCGAATATCGCGGAGTTGATCGCTCTGGCGCTTACTGGGTCGGATGGTGTCTTGCATACTGCCTCACTTAGGGTCACTGATAATTGACCCGCGATTATCCTTGATCTGCTCTTTGATGGCGAGTAAGAAGGGCCATATTGGAGTAAGATACGGGTTCGAGCTAACAGCTTAGAAGTGAAGCTGTTGAAATTCTTGACGTTTTCAAGCAGAGCACACTATGGTCTTAAGCATGACTGCTTTCGCAAGAAAGCAAAGTAGTATCGGGCAAACCCTCCTCGTTTGGGAGATTCGTTCCGTCAATCACCGCTACCTCGAAACCGGTTTTCGTTTTCCCGAAGCACTGCGCTCCTTGGAGCCCGCGGTTCGCGATGCGCTGCGCAAAACCCTCGCCCGCGGCAAAGTAGATTGCCAGCTGCGTATAGAGACCGAAGGCGCTCAAGAGAATAATCTGCAGATCGACGAGGCGCTTGTCGTTAAGCTTAATAACGCCAGCGGCGATGTGCTGCATCTTACCGGTGGCGGCAACGCGCTGACGGTCCATGAAATTCTCAAATGGCCCGGAGTTCTTCTTGAGTGCCAGGCCTTACCCGAGGACTTAGAGACTCATGCACTAGCGCTATTCAAGCAGACCCTTAAAGAGCTTGTTGATACTCGCAAACGCGAAGGAGAGGAACTATACGGCTTTGTGAGTAAGCGACTCGGTGCCATACGCGAAATTGTGACCACTCTTAAGACCCGGATGCCTGAGATCATCGCCGCACAGCAACAGGCGCTGCGCGACCGTCTCGAAGCCCTCAAGATCGAACTGGACGTCACACGCCTAGAGCAAGAGATCGTGATGTATGCGCAGAAATGGGATATCGACGAGGAGTTAGACCGCCTTGAGGCTCATCTGAACGAAGTAGAACGCGTGCTGGAATTGAAGGAGCCCTCTGGGCGTCGTCTCGACTTCTTGATGCAGGAGCTCAACCGAGAGGCCAACACGCTATCCTCAAAGTCCATAGTGTCGGAAACCACCCACAATGCGGTAGACCTGAAGGTGTTGATCGAACAGATGCGGGAGCAGATTCAGAATATCGAGTGATATTTTGAGAATCGCGCTCCATTTCTCTTAACAAGGTAAGCTGTATCTAATCACCAAAATTGCGCGTTTTCTCATGCCCAACTCAATTGGAGGCTATGCTCACTCACGCGCAAGTTAGGAACACCTACTTTTTCCATGTCCCATTCAGCTGACAGTAAGCTGCTCTAGCCTACATTTACCCTCAGACACAATCACTGCGTGTCAACACGACACCATTTTAGCACTCAGAGTGCACAAAGGATTCACCATGATGGGCAAGCAAAAGTTCAGTGCACTTGCACTGGGATTATCTCTTATTATCGGTTTAGCCGCTCTGGGCTATCTGTTGGGTAGCTACGCAATCGCCGTTAAAGAGTATGAGCGCACAGTCAATGTACGCGGCTTGGCAGAGCGCGAAGTAGACGCCGACATAGTCATTTGGCCAATTCAATTCACCCTTGCTGGGAACGAACTCGAAGCCCTGTATAGCCTCATTGATAGTAACAACACCAAGATTCTCTCGTTCCTGCAGGCCAACGGAATTGAGTCGTCGGCAGTCACTCTGGCTCCTCCGGCAATCACAGATAGACTAGCGCAATTCTATGGCAATAGCGCTCCGATTGAATTGCGCTATAGCGCTCAACAAAATCTGACAGTGTACTCATCCGACATAGCAGGAGTAAGAGAGTTGATGAGTTCTATGTCTGAACTCGGCAGAGAGGGCATTGTGTTCTCTGGTAGTGAGTACAATCTGCAGCCGGAATATATTTTCAATCGCCTGAACGATATTAAGCCCGCCATGATCGAGGAGGCAACGCGCGAGGCGCGTGTAGCCGCGCAAAAATTTGCGACAGACTCGCAGAGCACACTAGGCAATATCCGCAAGGCCTCTCAAGGCCAATTCAGTATTAGCGACCGCGACCGCAACAATCCCCATATCAAAAACGTCCGTGTAGTTGTAACAGTGGAGTACTATCTTAAATAACGAGGCCAGAGTATTACTCCTGACCCCGTGTTTACGATTGTGCTTAGCTCGCTTTCTTGCTCATCAGCGCGTCATCGAGCTCATTGGCCCTCTTCGCGGCGGGCCTTGCTTCGCAACGGTTCACATACTCCGTGAAGACTGGCCTTGCTTCAAAGGTTTTTTGGAACATTGCCCACCCAAGAGTGCTAGCGAGTAGTACGTCAGCGGCAGTGAATTGCTCACCACAAATATAAGGTCCTTTTCGAAGTGCAGACTCCAAAACGTTAACTGTATCTGCAAGAAAACCACAACTCAGCGACATCGCATTGTCTTGATCGACTTTCCAATTATTGCTTATGGCGCTCATCGCCATCTCTAGCGGGCCTGCGCAGAAGAACAGCCAACGATAGTAATCACCACGTAACGGATCACTGCGGCCTGGCGCAAGATTTTCTTCAGGGAATTGATCTGCCAGATAAGCACAGATCGCTGCCACTTCAGTAACAATAGTATCGCGATGCTTAATCGCCGGAACTTTCCCCATAGGATTAATGGCTAGAAACTGCTCGGACTTAATGTGCTCGCCGAACTCCAAGATTTCAATCTCGTAATCCACGCCGATCTCTTCAAGCATCCAACGTACTATACGACCGCGTGACTGAGGGTTCGAATACAAAGTTAGTGTTCTCATGTTCAATTCCTTCGCTCTTTTTTTGGTATTAGTGGTGTGTTTTTGTCGACGCAGGCACAATACAAAATATATAGGACAATTTATGTCCTGTTTGCTTTGTAGCATTACATTTTCGCTCGACTAAACGCTATCAAGAGCCACTAGGACCTCGTCATGTCGAAACCACTTACTCGTGTATTGTCGCTGCTAGAGTTGCTGCAGACACATGGACTGTTGTCCGGCGCACAGATCGCTAGCCGTTTAGACGTAGATATCCGCACCGTGCGTCGCTATATCGCCGCCCTGGAGGAGCTTGGGATTCCAGTGCTGACTGAGCAAGGTCGCTATGGTGGTTATCGCTTAGTGGCCGGTTTTAAGCTGCCACCAATGATGTTTACCGATGAGGAAACGCTGGCCATATCACTCGGCCTTCTCGCCGCCAACCAGCTTGGCCTGGCAGAAACCACGCCCTCCATTGCAAGCGTCCAGGCTAAGCTTGAGCGTGTAATGCCAAAGAATCTAAAGCGCCGCGTTCGGGCGATTAGCCAGAGCGCAAGCCTCATATTGCCTAAGGCTCACGGCGCAGAGAATAAGGAGGATTTGCTTTTGCTGACCGATGCTGCCCACGGACAGCAACGCGTGCGCTTCGTTTATGAAGCAGAAAACAATGTTGCACAGCTTCGCGATGTAGACCCCTATGGAATCGTGTTCCGGCGTGGACATTGGTATTTGGTAGGGCATTGCCACCTACGTGAAGCACTGCGTACCTTCCGCTTAGATCGGCTTAGTAAGGTGGAGCTTCTTCACCACAGTTTTTTGCGCCCCGCACAGTTCGATGCAGCAACCTATCTCAATCAGAGTATGCAGAACGTGCCTCGTCAACATTCTGTCAGTGTCTTATTACATACTGATATGGCGTCGGCTTCTTATTATCTTCATGGTTTAGAAGGGATATTGCAGAAAAGCGATGAGGGTTTACTCATGGAAACGAGTACTGATAGCTTAGATTGGTTCGCGCGTTGGCTAGTACAAATGCCCATTGCGGTGTCTGTAATAAAACCCACTTCCCTGTGGGACGCTATCTGCGAGCATGTGAAACATGTGCAGGACAATTTTAAACTTGTATAAATTAAATTTTGATATTTGTACTTTGTCTTCCATGGGGCATTAACGCAACACGAGTGCTAATGCCACATGGAGAACATTTATTCGCAGCGCTTTTCTTAGAAGGAATAACGCAAACCTAGCGAGTAGGTAGAGATCTCGTCACCGAAGTCGCCACCTAGATTGACGCCTAAGTTATCTGATAATTCAAACAATACGTTGCCAAACAAAGAGGTATTGTCGCCGTAGTCAAGATCCGTATAGCGTACACCTGCACCGAACTCAAGCCACGAAGCCAGCTGGGCGCGACCACCTAAGTCTAGGAAGTAGCCATCGCTATCGTCATCGTTCAGATCGTTGAATGCGTTCTGAATATCGTCGCCGCTATTCAGATCGTCGTTCTCATCTCTGCCGAGGCTGAAGTCCCCTAGGTCAACGTCAATGTAACCACCCGACGCCACTAGATCGAAAGAGTCCGACAACGGAGTGTGGAAACCTAAGCCCAGTTTCAAGGTCTTCACATCGTCGCTCTGGCTAACGAAACCGCCAGTATCATCGAAATAGGAAAACTCCGAATCGGTACTGCCGTAGGAACCGAAAGTGAACAGGCTATCGCTCAAGTCGAAAGAGGCGCTAATATTGTAGCCATCACCGTCGTCGAAATCCTCGGCAAAATTGTCGAAAAAATCATTATCTTCATAGTAGTCAATGTTCTGAATTAGGTAGTCTGCCTCGATGAAAGAATAGCTTATTCCTTCGGCAGCGTAGGCGGAAAGCGGCATAACGAGCGCGCAGGTGAGAAGTGATTTTCTAAAGAATTGTCCTTTTTTCATAGCAATATCTCCTTAGTGTGGATTAAACAGGTTTTATTGACTCCTTATTCTTTTTGGGATTAAAAACGTGATTAGGCTTTGCTAATTATTAAGAGCCAATGCTGACGTTTTTCCGATGAAAATCTCGCCCTAGCCATCACGCGCTTTGTTATCACACAGATAAGAGCAACTTGCAGCATATTGTTAGTGAGGAGATTGTTTAGTCGAGGAGAACTGTGATGCTTATCGCAAACTCTAGAGAAACTGCACAGAGAGCTCATTGCGATATTTTATCGAAGTTAGAAATAGCTTTAGGATAATTTATGGACACGAGGCGTGGAACACGCCTCGAAAATAGAAAAACTATTGTTGCTGCATTTCAGCAATGAAACGATCCGACTCGGCAATAGCGACTTCCATTGCATCGATTAGACGATCTACGTCGGTATTGATGGTATCGAGCTCTCCACGCAAAGATGCCACTGCTCGTGCGTTGAGATTGTGCTTCAGATATAGCACGTTGTCGCGCAAGCTATTTAGCACCGGATCAAGCGTAGCCTCGGCGCGCTGCATTGCACCAATGAGTCTTGTGTAGCGCGTTCGCGTTTCACGCAGTTGTTGTTCGCTGTCACGACGTAGCGCTTGGTTAGTGTATAAGTCGAGCTCATCTGACCATTCATCGAACAGTGCATCGGCGACAGACTCCACCGCTTCTATCCGGTCACGTATACGTTCTGCCGAATCCTCGGTGTCTTCGAACTCGGTGCTCAGGCGATCGTAGACTTGCTGCAGTTCACCTCCATCAAAGTTCACTACACTACGAAATTGCTCTAACGCATCTCGAAATTGCTCCTGACCTTCCTGCTGAGCACTTTGCGCCTCGCCGATGCGATCTACGAGTATCTCGCGCTTGTGCACGCCAAGTTGTTCCATCGTGCCGTAGTAGGCAGATTCGCACGCGGTGAAAAGTAGAATCACGAACGCAGAAAATAATACTTGTCTCATTTGTTATTCCTTTTTATCGCATCCACTACGCGATCAGTGCGCTTATCCGCAAGATGGTTGTGCACCACGAGAAGAGCATGAATAACACCCGGTACCCAGAAACAAAGTGTCAGCAATATATTGATCAAAGCTTGAAATGGCTTCGCACACAAGAACACTGCCAATGGTGGCAGAAAAATCGCAATGATATAACGCAAAAGATATCTCCAATCATCAGTGAGTTGTTTTAACTACTTCATCCCTAAGCGTGTATAGCTTCTCTTTATAGCGTTGTCTTGAACGGTTGTTGTTGGCGTTCTCAATCGCTGCTAACTCGAGCGCTTTGTTATAGTAGGAGATGGCGCTCTCATAGGCACCCTCTTCGTAGGAGTCACGAGCCAAATAATACCAATTGAAGGGGCTCGGGTCTTCCATTGTTGCTCCGCGTGAAGCAATGATCTGCGCTTCCTCTAGCCTGTTCTGCGGTTAAGGTGTCCGCGTTATACTCGAAACTTTCCACTCGCTGCACAATATAGTCTGCTAGCCTTAGATAATCCGGCGTTTGTGCCTGTGCGGGATTAATATAGTGAAGCTTCTACGGTGAAACCATTTTTCCACCATTGCAATACCTTTTAGCCTACATCGTTGAGACTATCTTTTGTCTATAAATCACCTGACATCGTCCGCCGCGCTCCCGATTGATAGCGTCTTAGAAATCCTCGTACAGACACTAGAACAACAGTCTCGTGCGCTATTAGTCGCCCAACCAGGCGCAGGCAAGACCACGCGCGCTCCCCTTGCTCTGCTTGAGCTTTTTCCATCCCATGCTGGCCGATGGCTACTGCTAGAGCCTCGTCGTGTCGCGGCACGCCTAGCTGCGTCCTACATGGCGCAAACACTCGGCGAATCCTTAGGTCAAACCGTCGGTTTTCGAGTGCGCGGCGAATCCAAGATAGGTCCGAATACTCGCCTGGAGGTAGTAACTCAAGGCATATTGACACGCATGTTGCAGGACGATCCCTCCTTAGATGGTGTTGCAGGCATAATTTTCGACGAATTTCATGAACGCAGCCTAGATGCCGATCTCGGTCTTGCCCTAGCCCTAGATGCCCAGAAAGGTCTGCGGGAAGACCTGCGCATATTAGTGATGTCCGCAACCCTCGACGTCAATTCGCTGCTGGGAGTCTTGGGTTCGAACACCCCGGTAATCGACTGCCCGGGGCGAGCCTGGCCGGTGCAAACTTATTATCGCAGCGCACCTCTGCGCGAACGGGCGGAGCGGCATCAGGCCAGCGTTATCCGCGAGGCCCTGCTCGCCCATGAAGGTAACCTCCTAGCCTTCCTGCCCGGCCAAGCCGAAATCCGAAGGCTTCACGGGATGTTGCAAGACCTGCTTTCAAGCGACATCGAGATTTGCGATCTACATGGGCAATTACCTCTAGCTCAACAACAGGCCGTGTTACGAACGCCCGAGGGTCAGCGACGTCGGGTAATACTGGCCACTTCGATCGCGGAGTCCAGCATCACCGTGCCCGGCGTGCGTATCGTGGTCGATGCCGGACTAGAGCGGACTCCAATCTTCCAAGCCCGCAGCGGCATGAGCAGCCTCGAAACTAAACGGGTTAATCGGGCAAGCGCAGACCAACGACGCGGCCGTGCGGGACGCGAGGCTGAAGGTTTTTGTTATCGACTGTGGCCAGAGGAGCAGATGCTGGCCGCTCACCGAGAGCCCGAGATACTACAATCGGATCTGGCTGCGCTCGCCTTCGAACTGCTGCGCTGGGGCGTCAAGGACCCCGACCAACTTAGTTGGGTGACTCCCCCGCCGGTTGCAGCCTACACAGCAGGCATAGCGCTATTACAGCAACTCGGCATTGTTCAAGACACCGGCATACTCACGGACCTAGGACGGCGGTGCACGCGCTGGCCTACCCACCCTCGCTTCGCGGCTTTGCTAGCCCGCGCAGTGCAGGACAGCAACCAGACTTTAGCCTGCTGGTGCCTCGCATGGCTTGAAGAGGCTAGCCAAGATGCGGAAGTTGATATCGCCAAAATCTTTAGCAAACGTCCTCAACGCGGCGACAAGATCGGGGGCCGTTGGTTGCTCGGGGCGCAGCAATGGGCGAAGCGCCTAGGAGTTGAACTAGAGCCAGTGGACCTAGAGCAACTCCCCGCGCTCATGGCAACAGCCTTCCCCGACCGGGTAGCACAGAACCTGAGGCTGACCAATGACCGCAATCAGGCACGCTTTAAACTACCCGGCGGAGGCCAGGCACTGCTAACCGCACAGGATGCGCTCAGCCAGAGAGACTTCTTGGTGGCCATCGATCTAGACGGTGCTAACTCCGGAGCGCGAGTCTATAAGGCACTGGCCATAAGCCAAGTGACTCTCGAAAAGCTCTTCGACGAGACGAGCCAATGGCGTCAAGAGATTCGCTGGATTGAGGCAACAGGACGGCTTAGCGGGGAGGAGACCCGAGGGCTGGGAGCCGTGGTATTGGAGCGACGCCCCATGGCGAAACTGCCAGCCGAAGCTATACGTACAGGAATGTTGGCGGGCCTTCGCCAGCGTGGGTTTCGCTGGTCCGATGAGGACCAGCAGATCCTCGGTCGGTTGCGCCTGCTGCAGCGCTGCCTCGGGCAGCCGTGGCCTCAAGTTAGTGATCTAGCCTTAATGGAAACCGTCGAACAATGGTTAGCACCAAGACTCGATGGCATCAATCGACTCGAGCAGATCGACCGCCTGCCCTTGGCACAGATCTTTATGGAATCGCTGGACTGGTCGCTCCAGAAATCTCTATCGAAGTTGGCGCCCACTCACTTGGATGTGCCTAGTGGAAGTAGAGTTCGGCTCGACTATAGCGCAGAAGAGCCAATTTTGGCGGTAAAGCTTCAGGAGCTCTTCGGGCAGACTCACACGCCCACCGTTGTAGATGGCAAAGCACCTGTGTTGCTCCATCTCCTATCTCCAGCACGGCGTCCAGTGCAGGTCACACGGGACCTCGCCGGCTTCTGGAAAGGCTCCTATTTTGAGGTTCGCAAGGATCTAAAGGGTCGCTACCCACGCCACCCCTGGCCGGATGATCCTCTCAACGCGCCAGCCAGCGCACGAGCGAAGAAAAAAGGCACTTAGCACATTACCTCAAGCAGCCTAGAGGCGAGGGATGATGGTATAGTAAGCACGGTTTTCGACTAGGAATTGGAACTATGGCCAGAGGGACCCTCTACACTATTTCCGCGCCATCGGGCGCGGGCAAGACTAGCTTGGTTCACGCATTGTTGAAAGACAAGCAGGACCCTTTGCTTTGTGTATCTGTATCTCATACTACGCGCCCTCGGCGTCCAGGTGAGTTCGATGGCGTGAATTATCATTTTGTGAGCAAAGACGTCTTCACGGCGATGCAGGCACAGAACAAGTTTCTCGAATCGGCAGAGGTGTTCGGCAATCTCTACGGGACCTCTCAAGATTGGGTGCAGACCCAATTAGATCAAGGCATCGACGTCATCCTAGAGATAGACTGGCAGGGTGCGGAGCAAGTGCGTGGCCGTATAACTCCCAACAAGAGCATCTTCATACTTCCCCCCTCACTCCAGTGCCTGTTAGAGCGGCTGACCAATCGCGCTCAAGACGATGTCGACACCATCAACCGACGCATGCGCGAGGCAAAGGACGAAATATCTCACTATGAGGCTGCTGACTATCTGGTCATCAACGACAACTTCGATTCCGCACTTGAGGACTTGCGCGCGATCATTCGCGCCTCCCGTTTAGAGCGTCGGCAGCAATTCGAAAACAACACGGCTTTGTTGCAGGCGCTATTGGAAAACCCTTGAAAAAGACCCTAAATGCCTATAAATAAAGGCTTAAGCGAGAATAAATTAGGCATTAGGGCGCGTATTTAGTAGAATCGCCGGTCTCCTTAACAGTACAGCTTTATAAACAGGTGTTTTTATGGCCCGAATTACCGTCGAAGATTGTCTAGACAAAGTAGACAATCGCTTCCAGTTGGTGATGATCTCCAGCAAGCGTGCTCGCCAAATCCAAACTGGCGGCAAAGACCCATTGGTTCCTGCTGATAACGATAAGCCCACTGTAATTGCCTTGCGTGAAATCGCCGCTGGCCTTGTGGACTCCAGCATTCTGACAGCCCGCAGCGCCAATCCGGTGGTAATGCTGTCCCGTGACGAACTGAAGACGCCGCCTCCCGCAAACCAAGGGGACGACGACGAATCTTTCGGAGAAGACCTCTAGTAGAGGGAGGAGTCGGCTTGTGCCTACAATCGACTCTCTAGCCACCAGCCTTTCAAGCTACTTGGAAGGCGATCAGATTAATCTCGTCCGACGCGCTTACTACTATGCGGAACAGGCCCATGATGGCCAGTTCCGACGCAGCGGCGACCCCTACGTGACACACCCCCTCGCCGTTGCCGGCATCCTTAGCGAAATGCATATGGACCCCCAGTCTCTGGTGGCCGCCATGTTGCACGACGTGATCGAAGACACCGGCATCAGCAAGGCCGCGGTGAAGAGTCAGTTCGGTGACGCGATTGCCGAAATGGTGGACGGGGTCAGCAAGCTCAACAAAATTACCTTCAGTAGCCACGCAGAAGCCCAGGCCGAGAATTTCCAGAAGATGGCTTTGGCCATGGCCAAAGACATCCGCGTGATCCTCGTTAAGCTAGCGGACCGCCTGCACAATATGCGCACATTGGACGTCTTGAGCCCCGAGAAGCGCCGCCGCGTAGCCCGCGAAACCCTCGATATCTACGCCCCTATTGCCAATCGCCTAGGCATGAACGCGATTCGCATCGAGTTCGAAGAACTGGGTTTCGACGCGCTTTATCCTATGCGTGCGCGCCGCATCAACGCGGCTGTGAAGAGCATTCGTGGCAACCGCAAAGAGATCGTAAAGCAGATTCAAGGCTCTCTCGAGGCTTGCCTTCAACGCGAGGGCATGCCCGGACGCATCTTTGGCCGCGAGAAGCACCTATTCAGTATCTACGAGAAAATGCGCGCGAAACGCAGATCCTTCTCCGAGATCATGGACGTGTACGCCTTCCGCATTGTCGTGGACAAGGTCGACACTTGTTACCGCGTCTTAGGCGCTGTTCACAACCTTTACAAGCCCGTTCCCGGCCGTTTCAAAGATTATATCGCCATCCCCAAGGCCAATGGTTATCAGTCACTACACACCACGTTATTCGGCATGCATGGTGTGCCCATCGAGATTCAGATACGCACCGAAGAGATGGAAGCAATGGCCAATAACGGCATCGCCGCCCATTGGCTCTATAAGTCTCACGACGACACCCCCAGCAACGCTCACATCCGCGCACGACAATGGGTCAACGGCCTACTCGAGATGCAGCAGCATGCCGGCAATTCTTTGGAATTTATCGAGAACGTGAAGATCGATCTATTCCCAGACGAAATTTACGTGTTCACGCCTAAGGGCACCATCATGGAGCTACCAGCAGGGTCGACCGCCGTGGACTTCGCCTATGCCGTACATACCGATGTCGGCAACTCCTGTGTGGCCTGTCGAATTAGTCGCCGCTTGGCACCCTTGAGCGAAACCTTGGAGAGTGGTCAGACCGTAGAGATCATTACCGCACCGGGTACCCAGCCCAACCCAGCTTGGCTCAGCTTCGCAGTCACCGGTAAGGCACGCAGCAATATTCGTCACTTCCTCAAGAATCAGCGCCACTCAGAATCCGTTGCACTAGGCCGCCGCCTGCTTAATAAGGTACTGGGCAGCTTCGGCACACAACTCGAGAAAATTACGCCAGAGCAGATTCAGCAGACCTTGCAGCATCTGAACAGCCCAGAGCTAGACAACGTGCTCGAGGATATCGGCCTAGGCAATCGCATGTCCCATGTTGTGGCCCGCCTGATGATGCCAGGCCAAGACGATGCCGATCTATTGCCTGAAGTTGGGAAAGAGAGCAAGAGCTCGTCGCTGGCTATTCGCGGCTCCGAGGGCATGGTCATGAATTTCGCTCGTTGCTGCCACCCGATACCAGGGGACCCGATCATTGGCCATATCAGTAGTGGCCGCGGCATGGTAATCCATACCGAGAGCTGCAATAACATCGCCGAAATTCGCGACAATCCAGACAAGTGTATTTCGGTACGCTGGGACCCCAATGTCGAGGGCGAGTTCTCCGTCGAGATCCGCGTTGAGCTAGAGAACGAGCGCGGCATCATCGCCAAGCTAGCGACCACCATTACGGGTGCAGAAGCAAATATCGAGAAGATAAGTACAGTGGAGCGCGACGCGCGTTTCAGCATCGTGAACCTCTCCCTGAATGTGCGTAATCGCATACACTTGGCTAGAGTGATGAAGCGCATCAGACTTATAAAACCGGTGAGCAAAGTAACTCGCGTGAAGAGTCGCAAGATCGTCAAAACGCTCAAAGTATAAAATCAAATTAACGAACTGCGCTGGCCAGCTCATCGCTCCGCCCTCGCAGCATGAGGATGCCATTGTGACTAATAAGAAGATAATCAGCACTGCCGCAGCACCCGCCGCGATCGGTCCTTATTCGCAAGCCGTGCAAGTCGGTAACTTGGTATTTTGCTCAGGCCAGATCCCGCTTGACCCTACTACAATGGAGATCGTCAGCGGCGGTATAGAGGCACAAACTGTGCGCGTATTAGACAATATGCGCGGTGTCGCAGAAGCCGCTGGTGTGCAATTGCAGGATGCAGTGAAGCTGACCATATTCCTTACCGATCTTGGGGATTTCGGCATAGTAAACGAGACCATGAAGCGATATTTCGACGCTCCCTATCCTGCGCGTTCCACAGTACAGGTATCCGCGCTGCCTAAAGGTGCGAATATTGAGATCGAGGCGATCCTCTCGCTCCCTTCAGCCTGAGGCGGCCAATGCTGCCTGAGCAAACTCCACTGACGGTGCTCAAAGGCGTAGGTCCGAGCGTCGCTGCCCGCCTTGCGACAATGCAGCTGAAAAGCGTTCAAGACCTGCTATTTCACTTGCCTCTGCGCTACCAAGACCGAACGCGAA
>CAXBOY010000002.1:0-79967 GCA_963977405.1 uncultured Gammaproteobacteria bacterium | reverse complement strand
ATGGATGTTGCGCCAACAGGCCCAGCGAACGGTCAGACGGTCTTATTGCTGCACGGCATGAATTGGTACTCCGAGTACTGGGGTGAGACGATTCGCCGGCTCACAGCCGAGGGCTACCGAGTCGTGGCCCCGGATCAGATTGGCTTTGGGCGCTCTTCAAAGCCAATTATCCCTTATAGCTTGCATGATCATGTGACCAACACTAAAGCGGTGTTGGATAGTCTCGAGATAGACAAAGCGGTAGTGATTGGTCACTCCATGGGGGGGGCCATCGCAACGCGCTTTGCCTTCTCCTTCCCTGCGCTCACCACCCATTTGGTATTGGTAAATCCGATTGCATTGACCGACTCGCGCTTGTCATACGGGTGGTCGCAGTTTGAGTCTTATACGCCAGAGGGTGATCGCCGCGACTACGAAGCGGTGCGTCGTAATATCGAGCGATATTTTGTGACGTGGGATGAGGCCTATGAGCGTTATATCGACATTAACTATGGTTGGACACTGAGTGCAGAATGGCCTCGCTTAGCGACTGTACGTTCGCTGAACAGCCAATGGCTTTATCAAGACCCAACGGTGTATGACCGCCCGCATATCCAAGCGAAGACACTCTTCCTTGCCGGAGCAGATGATGGCCCGAACTTTCCAGAGCAGGCTGCACAGACCGTTGCGGACATTCCCAATGCTCAGTTGATACTGATCGAAGACGCGGGGCATATCCCTTTCTTCGAGAAGCCCGCTGAGTTTTATCCGCCATTGCTGGAGTTCATAGCTTCAGAACCCCTTCCTATGCCCCGCAGCAACCGCTGAAACGGCAATCTAGATGCAGCGTTCTCCTAGCTTGAGGCGCTGCACTTTTCACAAGCAAAGCTCCTCTAGCTCGCGTATCTCGGGCTTGAGTTCACGGAAAATTGAAATCTATTATCAGAAAATGCAAAGCGTCGGGAAGGCCCTCGCAAAGCATTTTTTGTGTACTGGCGATGCTCTACTATGACTGCAGCATATTCTTGGCGGCCACGTAGCGCCTGCCTGAGATTCAATGCGTAAATTGGAGTGTGTTATGAGATTAGTTGGTCGGAAGTTGCAATGGCTGCGTACAGCTGCTGTCGTATTCGCTATTACAAGTGGCGGTAATGTGTTGGCGCAGAGCAACGCTGGCAATTTCACGCTGTTCGACGAACAGGGTCACGCGGTAGAGCTGCACTACAACCGACTTGCCGATGCCGTGGTCCTGATGACCCATCGTGTCGACTCTGATCTAGTGGGGCAGGTAAGCGATCGTATTGTTCAAACTCTAGGCGAGTTCGCGGGACAAGACATCCCCTTTTTCTTAATCAATCCCGAGACAACGAGCACTCGTGAAATCCTAATTCAAGACAAGGCTGCCCATAAATTAACAGCCCCTATACTTCAGGATGATGCACAACTCGTCGGAAAGACTTTTGAGTTGGAAACTGCTGGTGAGGTCCTGTTGATAGACCCACAGAACTGGACGGTGGTATACAGAGGCCCAGTTGTCGACGATTTGGCAAACCCCAAGGCGCTGTATCTGCGCGATGCATTGGCGGCCTTGTTTGGCGATCAAGCAGTTGCGCAAGCGAGCCGCGGGATGCCAAATGCCTATGACGACGAGCAGATATCACTAGAGTCAATGCTGTCGTCCATCTCCTATAGCGACACCGTAGTGCCAATACTGCAGGAGAAGTGCGTAAGCTGTCACCGACCCGGAGGCATTGGGCCTTGGGCAATGACTAGTCATGCAATGGTGCAGGGTTTCTCGCCGATGATTCGAGAAGTGATCCTGACCAAGCGCATGCCGCCCTGGCATGCGGACCCAAAGGTAAATCAGTTCAAACACGACATGGGTTTGACCACGGGGCAGGCGCAGACGCTTGTGCAATGGATAGACGAAGGAGCGCGTAGCGATGGCAGCGCCGACCCGTTATTAGCCGTTGCTGAGCGTGAGACCGAGTGGGAGCTAGGCGAGCCTGACTTGGTGCTCGATCTACCTGCCTTTACCGTGCCAGCTACGGGTACCCTCGATTACCAGATACTCACTGTCGAGAATCCTCTAGATCGCGATGTGTGGGTCCGTGCAGTGCAGATCGTGCCGAGCGACAGACAGGTACTTCACCACGCTATTGCAACATTTGGCCCGAAGGATTTTCAATCTGGAGTCGATCTTGGCAGTCCCATTGGCGAGGCTTTGTTTCAGTCTCAATTGATGACCTTCGTGCCGGGCAATGAATTATACGAATACCCAGAGAGTACCGGTGTGTTAGTGCCTGCCGGGGCAACCTTCTTCAGTCAGATGCATTACACAACTTATGGCAGAGAGAGCACCGACCAAACCAAGATTGGCCTGTATTTCTCGGAACTGGAACCGGAGTTCACGCTGCAGCATTATGCGATGGTGAACGTTGATCTGCGCATCCCACCAGGTGAGGCGAACTACGAGGCCGGGGCTTACTATCAATTCCAGAAAGACGCGGTGATCTATAGCCTGTTCCCCCATGCCCATTATCGTGGTCGCAGCTCGACCTTCTCCCTAGCCTATCCGGATGGGCGCGAGGAGTTGGTTCTGTCTGTTCCAAACTACGACTTCAATTGGCAGCGTTATTTCCAGCTGCAGGAGCCCATTCATGCAGCTGCAGGGACGCGTCTGATTCATCGCACCGTTTATGATAACTCCGAGGCGAACCTCAGCAACCCGGATGCTAGTAAGCTCGTGCGTTTTGGCGAGCAAACTTGGGAAGAGATGTTATATGGTGGCGTGTCCTTTCGTTTCGAGCACAAAGAGGACGATGTTCGCGAAGTGGATATTGGGAAGAATCTAGCGGGAATCACCATAGGCTATATGGATATAAACATGGACGGCAAGGTGGAGTTGGACGAGATGCCTGAACGTATGCGTCAGGGCCTGGCGATGGCGTTTGTGATCTTAGACAAGAACAAGTCTGGTGGGCTCGAGTTCGATGAGTTTCAGCAATTGATGATGCAGCAAACTCGCCGTTCGCAGTAGCTGTAATACAAGCCTTAGTAGCCCCGAAGAAGGGGTTACTAAGGCTTTAGTTTAGGCTGCCGATTCGTTGGGTACTGCCGTGAATCGGTAGTTCTTCAGCGGCAATTCGCGCACGCGCTGCCCCGTTAGGATGTAGACCGCGTTTGCCACTGCAGCGGCGATAGGCGGCGTAGCAGGTTCTCCCATACCCCCCAAAGACTCTCCGGACTCGACAGTGACGATATCGATCTCTGGCGCATCTTTAAGTGTGACCATCTCGTAGTCAGTGAAGTTGTTCTGCATCACTCGCCCCTGATCGATCGTAATCTCTCCATAAAGCGCAGCAGTCAAGCCGAAGATAACACCACTCTCTGCTTGAGATGCTACGGTATCGGGGTTGATCGAGCGGCCACAGTCGATGGCGCAGGTCACACGGTGAACTCTTACCTGGCCTGTTTCGGAGATCGAAACCTCTGCAACTTGCGCAACAATTGAGCCAAAGCTTTCTTGCAGCGCGATGCCTTGGGCATGGCCGGGGGCGAGGTTGCGCTCCCAACCCGCTTTCTCTGCAGCCGCTTTTAGCACCGCGGCGTGGCGTGGCTTGTCTGCGAGCATATTGAGACGGAACTGGTAAGGATTCTGCCCGGAGCGATGCGCTAGCTCGTCCACGAATGACTCGAGGAAGAACGTATGCTGCGAATGAGCCACACTGCGCCATGCGCCGAAGGGGACGTGTGTCTCACTTTCTGCATAGGCGATATCTTTATTGGGGATCGCATAAGGGGTGTGGGCTGCCTCAGCTGGTTCGTTCTTGCCGATGTAGTGATTCTCCCAAGCGACTAACTGATTATTCGCGTCGAAACCGCCACGGAATTTGCTGGTTACGGCAGGGCGATAATAATCTTGCTGAATGTCATCCTCACGGCTCCAGACTGTCTTTACAGGCACATCGAATTGTTTGGCGATTAGGGTCGCCTGATCGATAGTATTGGTGTCAGTTGGCAACCTGCGGCCGAAACCACCACCGAGGTAAAAGGCGTGCATGGTGACGTCGTTCTCGTCCATTTCGGCGATTTTTGCGACGCGTCCGCGAATACCAAGATTGTCTTGAGTGCCAGTCCACACATCGCACTTGCCATCATGGAAATGCACTGTACAGTTCATCGGCTCCATCGCTGCGTGAGCTAGGTATGGCACGCGATACGTAGCCTCAACTACCGACTCTGCATCTGTTAGTGCGGCTGCAGCGTCGCCGTCTTTGACGTCTTCGCTCAGTTCGCCGAGCAACGCTGCGTCGTACTGAGCATAGATCGATTGGGTGTCAACTTGATCGTTTGCCGTCTCTTCGAAGCGGATATCCAGTGCCGCCAGTGCCTGTTTGGCACGCCAGTAATTGTCTGCGACAACGGCGACTGCGTTCTCAAGCTCGATCACTTTCACTATGCCTCGACGCTGTAATGCCACATCTGCATTCACGGAGCTCAGCTTGTTGCCGAACACGGGCGACGTGCGCACCGCGGCATAGAGCATGCCCGGGGCTTCAGCGTCGATGCCGTAGCGTGCTGAGCCGTCGACTTTCGCCGGTATATCGATGCGCGGGATCGACTTACCCATCAGGGTAAAGTCTTTAGGATTTTTCAATTGTGGCGTTGAGCTCGGCTCGAAACGTGCAGCGTCGGATGCTAATTCACCATAAGATAGTGAGCGCCCGCTTGCGCTGTGTTTAACGAAACTTAGGCTAGTGCTCAGCTCACTCTCTGGCACATCAAGGCGCGCTGCAGCTGCCTTGATCAGCATCTCACGCGCAGCAGCACCAGCTACACGCATGCCCTGCTCGCCTGTGAAACGCACCGAGCTGCTACCGCCAGTAATCTGCATATTCATAATTTCGGCGATCTTCATGGCACCGGCGGAAGCTATTCCATTGAGGAAGCCTGGCACACTAACGCCCAATGATTCGGCGAATCCTTTGACCAAAACCCCGTTTGCGAACAGATCGGTCGCAGGGGCCTGCTCGACGTGGACCATGTTCCAATCGGCGTCCATTTCGTCGGCGGCCATCATAGGCAACGATGTAAGGATGCCTTGGCCCATTTCAGAATGGGGCACGATAACGGTAACAGTGTTGTCTTCAGAGATACGCAGCCAAGTAGTTAGATAGGGTTGATCGCCCGCATCGCGGTTCGCGATAGAGTGTTTACTTGGGCGTGTAGAGGCATAGCCGATTAGTAATCCGCCGCCAACGACGGTTGTGCCAAGTATGAAACGGCGTCTTGAAATAGTCATGTTGTCTCCCAGCCTTATGCAGTAGCAGTAAGGGATCTGATGGCGCGGCGGATACGGGGGTAGGTGCCACAGCGGCATACATTGGTGATGGCGCTGTCGATATCCGCGTCACTTGGGCTTGGGTTGCTCTCCAGCAGCGCCGAAACCGCCATAATCATGCCGGATTGGCAGTAACCGCACTGAGGTACTTGGTGATCTATCCAGGCTTGCTGCACTGCGGTAATGCCGCCGACGTTAGTGGCCAGACCCTCGATGGTCTTTATGTCGCTGCCTTCGATGGCGCTGACAGGAGTAACGCAGCTGCGCACAGGATTGCCGTTAACTTGAACTGTGCAGGCGCCGCAGGCAGCGACACCACAACCGAACTTCGTGCCCTTAAGACCAAGCTCATCGCGAAGAGCCCAAAGCAGTGGCATGTCGGGCTCTATGTCTAATTCTTGTTCAACGCCGTTAACTCGAAAACGCGCCATTGCTTTATCCTCTTTGCTAATTAATCTATTGGTGGTGCGATGCTTAATCGGAGGGAACGCATTGCTGCGGCTGATGCTTGCGGTGATGGCGTCAGCATATAGCAGAAACCAATAGTCAGCAATTTGATGCCGACCAAGATGCCCCCGATGTCTCCCTGAATTCTGCAAATTTCAGAATTTGAGGAAACCAATCTCAAATATCCGTCTCGCTGCCTAATTTAACGTTGACTCGCGCTCGATTACAGCGAAAATAGCCGAGCGCAGTTATTTTTGCGTTAAATTCAGGTACATCGATTCAATACCGACAAGAAAACTATAGGGGAAACCATGAAAAGAATTTATAAGAGCGTCATGATTGTCGCGGCCACCATATTTCTCGCCGCCTGTGCGTCGACTCCAGCGAATCCGTTCGTCGGTATGTGGGATGTAAGCATCAACACGCCAGTAGGTGTTATGGGCGCAACTTTGGACGTAAATCCAGATCTGATGGGCACTATGTCCTCTGACGATCTCGGCCAGACAGCGCTACAAGGCATCACAGTGACCGGCAACGCCGTTAGCTTCAACGTAGTTGTAGATGCGCAAGGCCAGACTTTGGCACTGAGCTTCGCAGGCACTATCGATGGGGATAACCTTACCGGTAACTTCGACTCAGATTTCGGTGCGATCCCAGTTACAGCTGTACGTCAGTAATACCCGCTTTTCCCCAACTGCAGTCAAGGCCCCTGGCTTTGACTGCAGTTGGGGCCTCGCTAGAGAAGTGTTGGGGGGCTGTGCATGACAATCACAACAAAAACTTTTAACAACATCCGGCACTTTCTTCTAAGCGTCCTGTTTCTATCTGCAATCTCCATTACGAGCACTTCTTGGGCACAGGACTATCGTATCCTAGTGACTAATGATGATGGCGTGGAGTCTCCGCTGCTTGCCGCGTTGGTAGCAGAGTTACAGACTCTGGGTGAGGTAGTGGTATCAGCACCACGCAGCAATCAATCGGGCTCCTCACAGGCTTCAACTGGGGGCAGTCTAAGAGTAGAGCGCATTCTTCGTGATGGGCAGCTATTCGGTTACGGCGTATTTGGCACGCCTACCGATGCACTTCGTTATGGTTTACTGGTGCTTGGCAAAGAGAAGCCCTTCGATCTCGTTGTCTCCGGAATCAATAACGGAGCGAATGTCGGCAAGGTCTCTCATATGTCTGGAACTGTTGGGGCCGCTATGCAGGCAATCTATTTGGGAGTTCCAGCGATCGCAGTCTCTCAGGACACGAGTGGAGTGGACACCTCGGTGACCGCAAGTCTCGCCGCTCAAGTGGTGCGTCGATATCAGGCTGAAGGTGCTCCCAGCGGAGTGGTGGTCTCTATCAATGTGCCGCGCGGAGAACTCAAAGGAGTGGCTATTCGTCCGATGGGCGACGCCTACCTGGGTGTCGGGCAATATGAACTAATGAGCGAGACGGAACAATTTCTAGAGTATGAGCGAGCTCGAACTCTCGATCAGTCGCAGGACGATACAAGCGATACATGGGCATATCAGAATGGTTATGCCACAGTTACACCGCTGCAGCTGGACTGGACAGCCTATGAGCTACTTGAGCAGCTGCCCAGCTGGCGACTAGTATTACCTTGAATTAAAAGCTTTCCGCGCTCGACTTCTGCCAATCTTCCGCATAGGCATCAGGAATACTCGTCGTCAGTAACTGACCGCTACTCAGTGGCGTATAGATCTGATCGAAGTGTTTCAAATCCTTCCCTACTCGTTGAAACAAATCGCTTGCTCTCAAATTAGTGGGGTCGTCGCAGCCTAAGGCGCCACATAAGTCCATAAACGCCTCTACAGTGCCTGCATGGTAGTTCTTCACGCGGCGCGATTTATCCTCTACGTCTATGGCCTTCGCTCGCGCTGGATCAGTTGTCGCTATTCCTGTTGGACACTTGTTGGTGTTGCACGACTTGGACTGTACGCAGCCCAGCGCAAGCATCATCGCACGCGCTGAATTCACTGAGTCCGCCCCTAGAGCCATCTTGGTGAGTAGATCGAAACCAGTAGCTGTTTTGCCCGCGCTAATGATGCGCATCTTTGAGCGTATGCCGGCACCGACGAGTACCTGGTTAACGAAATATGTCGCCTCTAGGCAGGGCATGCCGATACGATTCGAGAATTCCACGGGAGCTGCGCCCGTGCCGCCCTCGGCGCCATCGATCGTGATGAAGTCGGGATAGATGCCGGTGCTAAGCATCGCCTTGACGATGCTCATGAATTCACTCTTCCTGCCTATGCACAGTTTAAATCCTGTGGGCTTACCACCGCTCAAATCGCGCAGGCGTTTGACGAACTGCAACAAGCCCGTGGGCGTGCTGAACTCAGGATGGTTGGCTGGAGACTCTACGGTTTTGCCAACCTCAACCAGACGAATAGTGGCGATCTCTTGTGTCACTTTCGCCCCCGGCAAGACTCCACCGTGGGAAGGTTTTGCTCCCTGCGATATTTTGATCTCGATCATTCTTACTACATCGGCTTCAGCATTCTTTTGAAATGCCACATCGTTGAATGAGCCATCAAGATTTCGGCATCCAAAATAGCCCGTTCCGATTTGCCAAATCAAATCGCCACCATGGGTTCGGTGATGGGGGCTAATACTACCCTCGCCGGTATTGTGTGCAAAATTCCCCATAGCGGCCGCTTTGTTCAACGCGGATATAGCCGAGGCGCTCAGAGCGCCGAAGCTCATTCCGGAAATATTGAGAATTGAGGCGCTATAGGGCTTTAGACATTGCTCGCCCCCGAAGAGGATGCGGGCTTTCTCTTTAGGAACGTGGGTGGCCTTGATGGAATGGAAGACAGTAAGATAGCCATCCTCCATCAAGTCCTGTTCAGTACCGAAAGGCAGCGTATCGTTGAGCTTCTTGGCGCGACGGTAAATTAAGTCACGCGCTTCGCGATTGAAGGGCGCCTCCTCCAAGTTACTCGCAATAAAGTATTGACGAATCTCAGGACGGATTGCTTCGAACAGATAGCGCAAGTTGGCGAACACTGGGTAGTTCTTACGCAGATTACTATCGCTTACGAACATGTCATGAAGACCAATCGCAAAGAACAACAGTCCGGAGAGCAAGAAGATAAGTGCGCCAATATGATCATTGGCGGCCTCTATGCTAAAGCCGGCGCCTCTAACATGAAAGAGGAAGTAAGCGCCGAGCGCTAACCATAACAGGCTGCTTGTCCAAAAAAAACGCACTGCTGGAGTCATATCAGTACCTTAGGTGTAGAGTTTTGCAGCCTGTTTAGAAAAGAGCCTCGCCGACTTAGAGACGCAGTAGCAAAGTCACAGATGCTTCACTATCAGTCTTCTCACGCCCGATTGGAACCTCTGATTGGTGTTTAACCTTAATTGCAAACTTCATGGAAAGATTTTCCATAATATCCGATTGTATAGAGCTCTCGGAACGGCTGATCGTGGATTTGCTGCCGCTCTCTACGCTCAGAGTTTGTACGAATAATGCGTTCTCGGATACGTTCCAGCGCAGCTCAGAGCCCAAACGAAGAATAGCCTCGCTAGTGGTATCTCCAGGCTCGCGGGAATAACGCATACCGGCACCGATTGTATAGTTCCAATCTAGGTTTTCGCGCTCTCGGAGGAGATTGTGACCGTAGCTGACAGACACGTCAGACTGGCTGTCATAGCCGCTGAAACGGTCGTCTTCATGTGCGATTCGAGAAAGTATGAAAGAGTCGGCATTTAAATTGTAGGTCGCAGAGCCCACGGTATAGATGCGCTGCGCAGCAAGTTCGTCGTCCTTCGAGGAGCGGAAACCGTCGATTGAGAATCCATACTCCCAAGACTCCCGCAGATACACCATATTGCTCTTGAATTTGATGTTCTCGTCTTTGGTATTGCCGGATGTAAATATTGCGCCTAGTTCTATCTCGGTGGACAGTGCGTCTTCCGTTTCCTGGGCCAGTGCAGACTGGACCCCAAGGCTGCCAAGCAAGCATAGACTTGCCAATAATGAAGTTTGAGTCAATTTCAACATTGCTTAAAATTCCTATGATCATTGATTTGCAGGGGCAGCATTCTACAAGCACTCACGTTAAATGGCTATTTGCAGCACCTTCAAACAGCTTGGCTCAATGTGAACTGTGATGTGTTAGTACTAATTTTGGGGCGAAAAAAAAGGAGTAGGCTATTCGCCCACTCCTTCTTTCGGAAGCCTAGGTGCTTACTTTGGCACTCGGGCAGCGCGTATCTCTATCTCTACAAGCCAGCCATCTACAACTAGATCGGCGATCTCTACGACAGAGCGAACTGGTTTCATCGGGTTCTCTTCTGTACCGAAGAATTGCGCGAAGCCAGCATTGAAGCCTGCGAAATCGAAGGTGCCGTCGTCGCCTGCAACGCCGAATACGCGTACTTGTACGATGTCAGACATTGACCAGCCTTGGGCCTCTAGCGTTGCCTTGAACTTGTTGAATGTGTCGACAGTCTGCTGCTCCATGTTGCCATAGGTGCCGTCAGCCTGGGGAGAAGCGCCTGAACCGCTCAGATAGAGCGTTTCTGCTCCGGCTGGAATCATGATGTTGTTGAAGAAGAAACGGCCTTCTCCATTACGCTCGATCTCTTGAGCACTTGCAGTTACTGAGAATGCTGCGGCGAAAAGGGCCGAAGTCAGAGATAGCACTTTAACGAATTTCGTCATTTTAATTTCCTTATTTACAAATTACGTGAGTAGAGGGCGTACTGTTTAGCGCCCTAAGGTGTTGATATAACTTACAACGTCGATGATCGCTTGCTCATCGGCAAGCCCAGACGTCATGGCTCGCATTGGTGCGCCATAGGCATCCAAAGGATTTGCACCACGATAGCCAGCCTTAAAATTCTTCAATTGCGTCACGAGATACCAGTCGTTCTGACCTTGAAGTGCTGGCGCGTTCATGGCTTGGTTGCCTTGCGCTTGGTCGCCGTGACACATGACACAGGTTTGGAACAATTGCTTCCCATGATCGACATCGCCGCCAGTGATTGTGGGTTGTGCTGGAATATATTCCCAAGTACTCGCCCACTGTACTACGTCGTCAATCTCGGCATCGGTAAGGATAGCGGCCATCGGCTGCATTTCCATGCCTTCTATATCCATTGGATGCGTACCGCGCCCACCGGCACGAAATAGCTCCAATTGACGTTTCAAATACCAAGGCTCCATGCCGGCAAGACGAGGAGCTTGGATGCCTTCACTGCCAATGCCGTCGGTGCCATGGCAAGTGAAACAGAATCTGTGTGTGACCGGCTCATGAGGCTCTTCCGCCAATGCGGTCGTCGCTGCAAGCGCAGATAGGAAGAAAGCAAGAACTGCGGAAAATACTGTACGAGACATAAAACTCTTACTCCTAGTGAGAAAAGGGTGCCACCGAAGTGGCACCCTTGACGTGTTTCTTAACTCTAAGACTAGGTCTTAGAAATCAGCCTTAACGCGAGCGTATACGAATCGGCCGTTCGGGCTGAAAGCGCCACCAGTGATGTACTTGTTGCTGGTGCCGGAGTTTACATCTACTAGACGTACTTTCTCTGGCATCTTGTTGAACAAGTTGTCTGCGCCAACTACGAAGGTATAGTTGTCACGGAACGTGTAGGCCACTTCGCCACCGAAGATAGTCGTAGCTTCAGGCCAGTAGTCACGTGAAGGGTCTGCACTAGATGGCACTGAGAAGTACTCATCGTAGTAGTTCGCCTGCAGTGTAAAGCGGAAGTCGCCAAGTGTGTGGTTAGCGCGGAAGTTACCACGGTTTGCAGGGATTCCCTTCTCGAGATCTGCAACGTTAGCGCGAGTCAGTAGGCCTGGCGTGAAGCTGTCCAAGACTTGCTTAGTCCACGCCCAAGAAGCGGCGAAGTCTGTGCGGCCGTAGTCGTTCCAATCCATTGACCAAGAACCTACAACTTCCACACCCTCGTTAGTCGTAGACATGTCGTTGGTGTAATAGTTGAAGGACACGATGCTACCCGCACCAGAGATACCGGAAGCTTCAAGCTCTGCCGCTATTGCTGGGGTGATATCAAAGGTCGCAGAGTTCAGGATGCGGTCTTCGATCTCGATGCGGTAGTAATCCACTGTCAGATCCAAACCGCCGAGCTCTGTAGTAAGACCGATGCTGAAGTTCTTCGACTTCTCAGGAGTTAGTTCTTTACCGCCGAAACGCTGGGAAATTGGGTTCGTTGGTGGAATCTGACCCTGCGTTACCGGGATGCTATCTACAACACCAGTGCTGATGTTAGAGATATTAGCCTGACCAGGTGACGGCGCGCGGAAGCCCGTGCTGACTGTGCTACGAATATTCGTAGTATCTGTCAGTGCATAGCGTGCAGTCAGCTTGCCGTTAGTGGTGTCGCCGAAGCTGTCGTAGAAGTCTTCGTAGCGAATCGCAGCACCCAATAGCAGGCGCTCAGTGGCGTCTACTTCTAGGTCGGCATAGAGGCTCCAGTTCTTACGGTCCCAAACGCCTTGCTGGTCTGGACCAAAGCCCTGGAAGCCGTCAGAACCAACGCCTGCGCCAAGGCCTGAGTAAGGACCTACGCGGTAGGAGTTCTGGTCGTTAGAGTTAACCTTGAAGACCTCACGGCGCCATTCGAAACCGTATGCAACGTTCAATGGAGAGTACATGCCAACATCGAAAGGCGTAGACAAATCGAGGTTGAAGTTATTCTCGATTGTTGTGTAGATGCCTGGTTCGAAGCTGCTAGGTGAGTCTGGGCCCATTGATGGGTTGGTAGTGTTCGAGATCATGTAAGTCATCTCGGAGAAGCCGTTGCCTATGCTCACGTCGTAAGTCGTATCTGCAGTCAATTCGCCTTTCAGGCCGACTACGTTCGACATGTCAGTGTTCTTGCCACCGAACACTGGAGTGTAGCCACCGGGGTGACGCTCTAGGAACGTGAAGCAATCTGGGTCTGCCAAGCCGGCGTTACGCGCTGCAACTGAGCTAGTGCCGAATTCAGCGTTCGCTCCACGTGGAATCACTGGGCAAGTTGCGCCAGGAGTCACAGGGAAGAACAACTGGTTTGCACCGCTAGTGAATACGCCACCACGGTTCTCTGGGTTACGGAAGAAGAAGCCAAGCTCTACTTCTTTCTCGCTGTAGCCAGTGAAAGAATAGAAAGTCTGGTCGCCGCCTAGGTCGATGCCTAGGTTTGCGAACAAGTTGAGAATCTCAGTATCAGGCAGGCCTTGCTCCTGAGCGTTTACCTTAACAGCGGTGTTGCCGCGGTCGATAATGCCCTGGGCGTCAGCGCGCTGGATGCTACGGTCGCTCTTCTTGTTGTCAGTCATGTCCATGCTCAGGCTTAAGAAGCCTGTTTCGCCTAGAGCGAAGCCAGCATTGGCAGCGACGTAATTGAGCTCGCCGTCATTGGTCTCGTCGAGGTAGCCTGTCTTATATTCTACGGAGAGACCTTCACGATTCTCTTTAAGAATGAAGTTGATTACACCCGCGATTGCATCGGAACCGTATTGTGCGGCAGCACCGTCACGCAGAACTTCAACCTGACGCAATGCGATAGGAGGGATCTGAGAGATATCAGCGAAGTGAGTACCCTGACGACCGAATTGAACGGCAGCAGAGCGGTGGCGGCGCTTGCCATTCACCATCACTAGCGTGTCGTCAGCTGGGAGGCCGCGCAATGTAGCTGGTCGTACCAAGCTGTTTGAATCGTTGATGTCTTGTACATCTACGTTAAACGTTGGAACGAGGTTACGTAGCAGATCGTTCAAGTCAGCAGTACCCTGATCTTGGAAGTCTGTTGCGGAGAACACATCGACTGGAGCGGCAGAGTCTAGAGCTGTTCGAGGCGCACGGCGTGAACCGGTAACGACCACTTCTTCAATGTCAGCACCCTGGCCTTGTGCCATGGCGACTGGGGCAGTAGTGGCTGCAATTGAGCCCAATAGGGCAGCAACCGATGACATGGTCAGCAGGTTTGAGATTTTCATATTCACATTTCCCTTTTCAATCGTTTCTTTAATTAGTTGCGATAGAGGTTTCGAGTATCGTTTTCTAGCTGTGGGACAGATCGCTCGAATTTGTAGCAGAGCGATTATCTGAATGGGGTATTGGAAAGTCCTCCTAAAAACATTCCGAATACCTCCTCATTGTGTGTAAGTACTGCAATCATTAGTGTTGCGGGACACGAGGGCTTAGGATAAAAACTACACCAAGCGGATGTTTTATACGTCAAATGACGCCAAAGACGAAGGGGTTTTTGTCAAATTTAGGCGCAAAATTTTAGAATCTGGGCAATGCTAGGTGGATTAATCCAGAATAGGGCGGGACTGCATGCCAGTGAGTTTGCGTTCAGCAAGCTCTTGCCATTGCTCTTCTGACCAAAGATCGTTGTGGGTCATAAAGGTGTTGGAATCGTATGCAGCTTGAGCGCGCTCGCTTAGCTGCACACCTAGGGTGTCTTGCATTGCGATCACCCCTTCCATGAGCTGTCGCTGCCATTGTTTGCCAAAATTAAGTTCCTCTAACAAGCCCTCATAGCGAGGGTCCTCAAGGACTGCTGCGGGGAAGTACTTCTCGGCGCTGTGGGTAACGTTAAACAAGCGTCGTTTCTGTAGAGGGGGTATGTTGCTCCAATACTCAATGCCAGTACTGATATCGCCGAGCATGAAGCTGAGCGCGCCTTTAGTGAAATTAAAGTCTTCTCCCCGATCCATAATGGCATCATAGGCGGCATTGCCAAGCTGAATTCTGCCACTGAGAAAGCCGATAACGGCCTCGCTATAGTGAGCGAGCAAGCCTTCCTCATCGACATCTTTCTGCCTGCTGAGGAACATCTCCGCCTGGCGGAAATCTCCTGCAAGTGCCAGATTTACCGCCACGGTGCCGAGAAAGCCAATGTGGTAGGGCCTTTCCTGCAGTTGGCCCTTAGCGGATAAGAGCTGGGAGCGAGGCGGTTGAATGTTGCTGCGATAGCTCCAGACCTCGTCTGGGGATATCTCGAAGGGCCCTACTTCGGCTGCTTTGTCTAGGAATTGTTCGGCCTCGTCGTACAGCCTGGCGCCTATTAAGAACAGGGCGTAATGCGCTATAGCGAATTCCGGAGGATTGCCCGACAGAATCTGTTCGCGAAGTTGCATTTCCTGTTGCATCTGGTTCACGCCGCTCATGCGCAGTTTGATTTCGTTGATTGAGCTCAGAACTGGGCTGTCTGGAGCGATGCGGGCGATTTCGCGATGAATGTCGCTGATCAGCGCGCTTAATTCGCGAATACGGGCGCTACTACTATAGACCGCGAGATTATTGGCGGCGGTTGCGACACCTTGGTAGGCATTGATAAAGCCTGGGTCTAGCTCTATAGCTGAGCGGTGATAGTCGATGGCCCGTTTGAAGTCATCTGGGCTGAACTGATTATAGTAGAAATCGCCCCTTAGGAAGCGTTCGTAAGCAATGGCATTCGTGGTTCCCCAGTCCAGCATTTGCGAGCGCTCACTCTCGTCTAGATGTACTGATAGAGCGGCAACGACATTGGAAACTATCTGATCTTGGAGACCAAATAGGTCCTCGAGAGGCAGGTCGAACTGCTCGGAGTATTGATGTACGCCATCTTCGGCGCGTGTGAGCTGCACGGTAACGCGTAAACGCCCTTCCGCTGTCTGAACGCTGCCATGTAATACGTGATCAACATGGAGATCGCGCGCGCGATCGGCAATACGATCGGAGCGAGGGCTGGCATCGAAGTCGTCGTAGCCGCGAGACGGAGAGAGTACTTCCATGTGGCTGAGTTTGGACAGGCCATTGACCAAGGATTCGCGAAGTCCATCGGTAAGGAACTGATTGTCGCTGTCGAGCTCACGATTCACGAATGGCAGTACCGCAAGGCGCACGATCTCGTCTTTATCGCTGATGACATTGCTGCTAGGCCACAGGAGGACGGACAGGAAGATGGCAATCGCCGCCCCACCGGCTAAGAGGCGTTTGTCCAGCAGTGCGCTGATGTGAAATTTGGTAGCGGAAATATGAGTTAGAGAAATCGGCCCATCGTCAGTCCCGTCGCCGCCTAGCGCCTGCTTTGGTGTCTCGCGGCAGACGTTGGCGATGAGCGAGTACCCGCGCTTTGGGATGGTGCGAATATAGCTCGGTTGATGTGCGTCGTCGCCTAATGCGCTACGTAGCTCCGCTATTGCCTTGTGTACAGCATGATCCGAAGGAAATGTACCCTGCCAAAACTGATTTAGTAATTCGTCATGACTCACCACCTCGCCAGCATTCTCGGCGAGATAATTGAGAACATCCATACTACGCGGCGTCACTTTTACTTCATTGTCTAGCTTGGACAATGTGCAGGCGGTGAGTGAAACTTCCCAATCGCCGATTTTAAATTTCTGTGTTTTATCGAAGGCCACGGCTCAACCGTTTAAGGGTGCGCGGACAGGTCCGCGGAGATGTTTTTGCAAATGCGTGTTTGAGATGAAGTAGAGCGCAGAATCGTCAGTAGGTCAAGACATGTAGCGTCTCTGTAACCTAGCTCATATAACGCTTGTACGGATTTTAGGAGGTTTTCGGAAGGATTTTAGGAGGACTTTCCACGGCCTGCTCGCAATAATCACCGTGCGCCCTTGTCAGTGTCTGAATCTTATAATCAGGCACCTTTTGGGGGTAGTAATCGAAGTGACCAAAATCGCAGCAAGAAGCTAAAGAGGATCAAGCAAGTGTCTAAGCCCGTTACTCGTCGAGAATTTCTGAATTTGATTGCCGCTACAAGCGGTACCGCAGCCGTACTCGGAATCACTAGTGCCTTAGGTATGATCCCAAGTAGTACTCAGGCCTCCGTGCCCGACCTTTTAAAATTGAGCTCCCAGAGGAAAAAGGCCGTAATCCTAGGGGCCGGTATCTCGGGCTTGACCGTAGCCTATGAGCTAGACAAGGCTGGTTATGACTGTACAGTGCTGGAGGCGTCACACCGCGCCGGTGGGCGGGTGTTCACAGTGCGCGCAGGTACCTTGATCGATGAGATTGGCAACCCACAATATTGCGAATGGGATGATGAGCCCCATTTGTACTTTAATGCTGGCGCCGCACGCATTCCTAGCACCCACAGCAATGTGCTGCATTACTGCAAAGAATTAGGCGTAGAGCTAGAGATGTTCATCAATGAGAACAAGGCCGCGTGGATTCAGGACGACAACATCCTCGGCGGTAAGCCTATCCGTAACCGTGAGCTTTCCACCAATGTCCGCGGCTTCATGGCGGAACTGATGGCGAAAGCGATGAAAGACGGGGATCTCGACCAGCCCTTTAGTGACGATGAAGCTGGCATCATTTTGAGCATGATTCGCAGCTTCGGAGATCTCGATGCCGATATGAATTACACGGGCAGCGATCGCGCAGGTTATGCATCTGGCGACTATGTCACTCACACAACCCAGCACGAAATGATCAAAATCCGAGATTTGCTAAAAACTAATGCGCTTCGTCAGGTGATCAGCGATAACGAGGGCGAGACTGGCCCAATGCTGATGCAGGCGGTTGGTGGTAACGATCGCATCCCATATGGCTTCGTTCGTCAGATCGAGGATAAGATCAAATTCCGTGCGATGGTCACTTCAGTAGAGCTGAACGATAAAGGCGTTACGGTTGAATATGACTACGACGGTCAGCGTCATTCTATCGATGCCGACTATTGCTTCAATAGCATCCCTAGCCATTTCATGAATGGCATTAAGCACAACCTGCCGGCGCAATATGCGCAAGACATGAAATATATTCGCCGCGGCACAGCCATGAAGGGTGCCTTCCAGGCCAAAGAACGTTTCTGGGAGAAGGAAGGTATCTACGGTGGCATCACGTGGACAAATCAAGATATTCGCCAGATCTGGTATCCAGCCCATGGCATACATAAGCAGAAGGGCGTAATTCTTGCTGCATATGACTACGGCAATGGCATGCCCTATACGCGTATGACTCAGGAGCAACGCATAGAGATGATGATCTCTCAGGGAGAGAAAGTGCATCCTGACTACCGCCAGTATGTTGAAAAGGGTATTACGATTGCGTGGCACCGCATGAACCACATGCTGGGCTGTTCTGCCCGCTGGCGCGTCTCAACTCCTGAAGAGGAGCGTATCTTCGCTAATCTCCAAGCGCCAGTTGAGGGCAAATATTGGTGTATCGGCGACCAGATCAGTCATCACACGGCCTGGATGGAGAGTGCAATCCAGTCTGCTCACTTCGCCCTTGCGGAGCTCGATCGTCGAGTTCGCGACGAAGTTGCGAGCGCCTAGTCGTTCACTCGCGCCGATCGTCCCCTTTTGTTCGGAGATGATCAGCGCGACAGTATTGAAGATCAGAGAAAGTATTGTGAGTACTAATTTTGCGAAAATTTAGTTACTTGAAGGGTTGTAGTGGAGTCTTTAAGGGAAGGGTCGATTGATTCTTCCCTTTTTTTTGTCCGTGTGTTGCTATTGCTGGGCAATGGCGCGTTTCTTGGGCACTATGATTCGCGTAGAATGTTTTTGAAGGGCAATGTCATTGCAGCCCATTCTATGTCTTTAGGGAGACGGGAAAACGCCACATTATGAAAACTCTGTATCTGCTGCGTCACGCTAAATCGAGTTGGGCAATTCCTGGGCAAAAAGATTATGACCGACCCCTAAATGATCGAGGTTTGCACGACGCACCCGAAATGGGGATACGCATGCGCGAGCGCGGCTACGTTGTGGATCTTGTCGTGAGTAGTCCGGCAGTGCGCGCCCTAAGCACGGCACAAGTAATTTGTGATGAGTTAGGATTGAATCCTAGTGCCATTGTACAAGATAGGCAGATCTACATTGCGGGTAGTGCCAAGCTTCTGCAATTAGTTAGCGGCTTCGACGAGACCAAGCAAAGCGCGCTATTGGTCGCCCATAACCCCGCCCTAACCGACCTCGCCAATGAGCTTGCGCGCGCCAGTATCGATAATATTCCAACCTGCGGCCTTGTTAGTATCGCATTGCCTATTGAATATTGGGCTGAAGTGCTGCCAGGTCTCGGCAAGGTTCTCGATTTTGATTTCCCTAAGAATCCGGAATAAACCGATGACTCGTGTTGTAGTACTGCCTTTGTTGCTCGTCCTTACTCTTAGTGGGTGTTCAACATTACCGCAAGCACCTTTCGGTGATTGGGTGTCTCCAATGTATCGCCAGCACGCCTTAGTAGGGACTGTGTGGAGCGCGAGGGAAGCGCAAAGCATTTCCCCTGAACTACTCTTGCAACGACTAAGTGAAGCAAATTTTGTGATACTGGGGGAGAAGCACGACAATCCCGATCATCATAGTCTACAGCGGTATGTGCTATCGCAAATGGCAGCGCACACGACCATTGATAGTGTGAGTTTTGAGATGTTAGATAGTAGCCAGCAAATCGCTGTAGATAGTCTCACTTCAGCAAATATCTCCTCGCTGGATGAGCTAGGCAATGCGCTGGGGTGGGATGAGCAGGGCTGGGACTGGGCTTTCTATGGCCCGATAATTCAGGACAGCTTGCTCTCCGGAGCGGTCGTACGTAGCGCTAATATCAGCAGCGAAGAAATGATGGCGGTATACGCCGATCAATCCTACGGTGCCGCAGAGGGCATCTTAGATGACCCTCAAGTGCAGCGGCTACATCAAGAGATCGATGAGAGTCATTGTGGCATGCTCCCGGAAAGCCAGTTCCCCGCTATGGTAGCAGTGCAGCAGGCGCGCGACGCCGCGATGGCGCAGAGTTTGGTGAGCGATGGGGCGGGTTTTAATGGTGTGCGTGTATTGCTTGCCGGAAATTTTCACGCCCGTCGCGACTTGGGTGTACCGAACTATGTCGGACCCGAGCACGGGGAATTAATTACCGTGGCTTTTATAGAGGTTAGCCCAGAGTCGGATCAAGCTCGGGAATATCTAGAGAGTTTTTCGGCTACAACTCCTTATGACTATGTTTGGTTCACACCCGCTCTCCCCGCGCAAGATTACTGCGCTAGCCTTAGTAGCGGTGCGGGATAGTAACTCAGTGAGTCAATGAGTAGATCAGGTAATTGATGCCCAGTTGATAGGCAAGGTTTGCGTAGCGGGTTGGGTAGCGTGGATCGAAGGTGTGTTCCCAGCCGTCGCCCATGTCTGAGTTCCAATTGATTAAAACCATGACACGGCCAGAATCATCGAGGATGGCGTGATTAGAAGCACGATCGACATCCTGCTCAGGATAATTCTCAGGGTTGCCGATTACGGGAATCATCTGCGGGCCGGCGATGTCGTAGTAGCTACGAAAGATTTCGTGATTTGGGCTTAGCTCAACAATCTCGCGGTCAGGAAAGACATCGGTAAATGCCCGGTAGAAATTATCCCACTGTCGAGTGCCCCAAAAATCGTCAATAAGCAAGAAGCCGCCGCGCAGCAGATACTCGCGCATATTCTCTTTTTCTTTCGGGCTGAAGCTCGGCCCCCCACTGCGGCCCATTTCGAGAGCATAAAGGAACGGATAGTCATAAATACGGTCGTCGTCGAAGCGCAGTACTATGGGATCTTTCATGACCCTGACATTGCTAAGGCGTGATACTCCGCGTAAGAAGTTGGAATCGGCACTTGGGAAATCGGTGCGCCATGTGCCGTAGCCAAAGCCATCGTTATAATAATTGTCGTATTGTAAGCGCACGAAGGCGAACTCCCCAGCTACATCTTGCAGCTCTATGGGCTGGGGGTCTAGTAACGGCTGAGCCGCGCTATTGCTGAACCAAATGAGCGCGCAGAAACATTGCAGAAGTACAATTGCTGAGCGTTTTGCTATGTCTAAGGGTCGGCTCATGGGTGTCAATGCAATAGTTTGTGAAATTGTTGGCCACAGACATAGGGGGAGGCGCTATGAGTAGCGTTACTAAACTACCTTGGCAACCCATTGTTTGCAAGGGAGAGCAAGAGAAGCGGGGGCGAGAATGATTGACAGTAATTGGTCATAGTGACAGCATGCTGCCTTGTCTCTTTCTATATCGTTTAGGAGTTTTCCATGGCCCACTCGCCCAAGCGTAAGCTCTTTCTCGACCTCGTGCTCTCCTTGTTCCGACTCAACGGTCTGTTAGTTGCAGAAGGCGACCATATGGCTGAGGCGCTTGGCTTGACCAGTGCGCGCTGGAAGGTTATCGGCGTTGTCGCCCTAGCGAACTCCGGTGTGACGGTGCCCGGAATTGCACGTGTCTTAGGCCAGTCTCGGCAGGCAGTGCAGCGTATTACCGATGTCATGGAAAAAGATGGCTTGCTTCGCTATGAAGAGAACCCGGAACACAAACGTTCCGTGCTGGTATGCTTAACGGACGCAGGGCAGGATGTGTATACCTCCTTGCGCATAGTGCAGGATCCTTGGGCTATCGAGAATACCGAGGATGTCCCCGTTGAAGAGCTGGAGATCGGCCTACAATTAGTTCGCCGCCTTATTCATAAGTTCGATCGCTAATGGCTACGTTAGTGATTGCCGCAGTTACTCTATGTTTACAGGAAGGGATTCGTGAATAGAACTAACTCGAACACACATTTGCCGCGCAAGCTCTACACTGCTGAACAGGTAAGAGCCTTGGATGCGTTGCTGATCGAGCACATTCCTATCAGTGCCTTGAAGTTAATGCGCAGAGCAGCTTCTGTAGTTTTGAGTGTGATTTCACAGCGCTGGCCGGACCTACGTCGCCTTGTAGTGTTCGTAGGAACAGGAAATAACGGTGGCGATGGTTATTACATCGCGGCCCTTGCTGCGGCAGAGGGTATAAAGGTGCAGGTGCTGGAATGTGGCGATTTAGAGCGCATTAGCGGCGATGCCGCCAGTGCGCGCGAGGAAGCACTCGCTAGCGGAGTGTCTTGCAAACAATGCGATATCTTGCTCGATCTCGCGTCGGCTCATTTTGGCCCAGGCACCGTGCTCGTCGACGCACTATTGGGTACGGGCCGGAGCGGAGCATTGCGCGGATCTTTTGAGCCAACTATCGATTGGATGAACGGCTCTGGTCTGCCTATAGTGTCTGTGGATGTGCCGTCGGGATTAAATTGCGACACCGGGCACGTAGCAGAAGTAGCCGTGTGTGCCGCGATGACTGTTTGCCTAGTTGCGCTTAAGCAAGGCCTATTTACTGGCAGTGGGCCCGAGCAGGCCGGCGAGATCGTCTTCCATGACTTAGGCATGCCCGAGGCGCTCAAGTCAGGAAGTGTCGCGAAAGCTGCCTCCAGCACTCGTATCGACATCAATTCTGTATCTTCCATGTTGAAGCCGCGGCGCCTAGATGCTCATAAAGGAGACTGTGGCAATGTGCTTGTCCTAGGTGGGGATGTCGGCTATGGTGGCGCCGCTTTAATGGCTGCCGAGGCTGCAGCCCGCATTGGGGCAGGTACTGTAAGCTTGGTAACAAGGACTCCTCATGTGACTGCCAGCCTCGCGCGTCGACCAGAAATTATGGTGCGAGCTATCGAGGAGCCAGATGCATTCGGCTCTGAGCAGTTGCTCGCGTTGATGCAAAAGGCCAGCGTGATAGTGATAGGTCCTGGGCTTGGCAACTCGAATTGGTCCCACTCTATTCTGAGGCAGGCCTTGGAGTTTGCAGGTTCACACTTACCCGTCGTGCTCGATGCCGATGCGCTGAATCTGCTAGCCGAATCAGCGTCTATAAATGAAGGCTCTCTCGAAAATGAGGGTAAGTCGATGCTCATGCACTCGCCCCTGTGGATTCTGACCCCTCACCCAGGTGAGGCGGCGAGGCTTTTAGGCGGCACTGTAGCAAAGGTCCAAGAGGATCGCTTTGCTGCGGCATATAGTCTGCAAGCCAAGTTCGGAGGCGCGGTCCTGTTAAAAGGGGCTGGTAGCCTTTTATGTTGCCCTGGCGAGATCGTCAATTTCGAAATGGAGCCAGCAAGCGTCGAAGTCTGCACAGAGGGCAATCCGGGTATGGCCAGCGGTGGCATGGGTGATGTGCTGAGCGGTATGCTTGGTGGTTTGATTGCGCAAGGTTTGAGTGTGTCCGATGCCCTGCGCTGTGGCGTATGTATCCACGGAGAGGCGGCGGATTTAGCCGTAGTTAGCGAGGGCGAGCGCGGACTTCTCGCGACGGATCTTTTCCACCATATTAGGCGGCTTGCCAATAATCTTTAGGCGCAAAGCTGAAAGCGTCAACGGAAAAATCATAGAGTAATGGCAGACTATCAATTCTATTTGAGCGATGAGGAGGCGACCGAAGCATTTGGTCGTGCTCTCGCTCGCGCTACTCAGCTCGCGCCGCCACGCACGAAAACTTTGGGTGGGCGGGTCTACCTCAGCGGAGATCTAGGTGCGGGGAAGACTACGCTGACTCGCGGCGTCCTCCGTGGCTATGGACATCTTGGAGCGGTAAAGAGTCCGACTTATACCTTGGTCGAACCATACGAAGAGCCGGAATTTAATATTTATCACTTCGATTTATATCGCCTTTCAGATCCGGAAGAGGTTGAATTTCTTGGAGTTTTCGACTATTTTGATGAATCAAATTTATGTCTCATCGAATGGGCAGAGCGCGGTGTTGGGTTTTTGCCGGCAGCGGATATAGAGATCACACTGTCGATTCAAGGCGAGGGTCGTCTTGTTCACTGTGAGCCCCGTTCGCCCCATGGTGAGCGTATCGCTCAACATTTGTCTGAATACGCTGAAAGTTTAATGACTGGAATCAAAACGCAATGAATGGCTTTGCTGGCTGCATAAAAGCGCGATTAAATTCGGGTTATTCCTGTCTTTGTGAGGGAATGGCGCGCGCGCTAGTCATTGCGGTCCTGTTAATGTCGGTCGCGTCATCGGCCCTATTTGCTGCCGAAGTAGAAGAGGTTCGTCTGTGGCGCGCGCCGGACTACTCCCGAATTGTTTTCGATCTCGATCAGCAGGTGCAGTACAGCTTGTTTACGCTTGAGAACCCTCATCGCATCGTTGTTGATCTAAGTGGCTCTACGGTGCGTGCAAGTCTTAGTGGGTTCGATTTCAAGAATAGCCCCGTCACAGGCATCCGTAGTGCGCCACGCAATGACAATGACGTGCGTGTGGTGATCGATCTGAGCGGTCAGGTTAACCCTAGCAGTTTTACTTTGGCGGCCAATGGCGATTTGAAGAATCGTCTAGTTATCGACCTTTACGATATCGGCCGAGCGCCTGCAATTGCCGAGTCAATTCCCGCACCTGCGACGATAAATTCGCAACGCGACATCATTGTTGCGATAGATGCTGGCCACGGCGGGGAAGACCCGGGGGCTATAGGCTATGATCGTAAAATTCGTGAAAAAGATGTGGTCCTCGCCATCTCACGCGCCATTTACGAGCGACTGCTTGCTATGCCAGGTTACAGGCCAGTTTTGGTTCGTGACGGCGATTATTCAGTGCAGTTGCAGCGCCGCCCACAGATTGCGCGACAGAACCGTGCAGACATCTTTCTTTCGATACATGCAGATTCCTTTAGTTCGACACGGGCGGAGGGAGTTACCGTGTATGCCTTGTCCGAGCGTATAGCCGAAGATGAAAACTCTCGGAGAGTGGCAGAGAAAGAGAATAGTGCCGATCTTCTAGGCGGTGTCGCTGGCGATACAAGTCTGCACAATATCGAGGACGATCTGGCTCGCACGCTTCTCGATCTGTCTATGGCGTGGAGTATTGAGCAGAGTAGTACGGCGGGCTCATATATTTTGAATTCACTGCGAGGCGTGGCAACACTGCGGCGAGATAAAACACAGCAGGGCAATCTGTGGGTGCTACGCTCGCCTGACATCCCATCGGTACTAATTGAGACGGGATATCTATCGAATCCGAACGAAGCTCGTCAGTTGAATACTTCGTCCTACCAGCGGCGTCTGGCAGACGGCATCGTGCAGGGCGTCATGCGCTATTTTTATGATAGACCGCCCGAGGACACGCTGATTGCATGGCAGAAAGAGAATAATATTAAGCCTTCGCTAGAGTTGCTAGTCAGTGGTAGCTATGTTGTGAAACGCGGCGACAATCTGTCTGAGATAGCGCAGCGTCATGGCATCAGTACACAGGAGTTGCGCGCGCAAAACAATCTTAAGAACGATGTTATTCGCATAGGCCAAAAACTCAGCATACCCGGCATCGCTATTGCCAGTGCTGTGCCAATCGAGCATAAGATTGTGCGCGGTGAAACGCTATCTGGAATTGCCGAACGTTATCGCGTAAGCATGTCCAGCCTGCGCGCTTCGAATGATCTGCGAAACGACGTAATCAAGGTGGGACAGGTTTTAAAGATACCTGCCCCCTGAATCCATAATCGGGCCTAGAGCCAGCGAAAATTAAATGACACGTATTGCTTTATTAAGCCAGCGCCTGGCCAATCAAATTGCTGCCGGAGAGGTCGTTGAGCGCCCCGCCTCTGTTGTAAAAGAGTTGTTAGAGAATTGTCTCGATGCCGGTGCAGATCGCGTCGAGATAGAGGTCGAACAGGGTGGCACTAAGCTGATTCGAATTCGCGACAATGGTGCGGGTATTGAAAAATCTGATCTTGGTCTTGCCCTCAGTCGTCACGCAACCAGCAAAATTTCAAATCTAGACGACTTAGAGAATATTGCTAGCCTCGGTTTTCGCGGCGAGGCACTCGCGAGTATCTGTTCCGTTTCTCGACTCGAGCTTACCTCACGCGCGCGCGATGCTCAGGACGAGAGTGCGTGGCGAGTAGAGGCAGCAGGACAAGAGATGAATACCGCCGTGTCACCAGCATCGCATCCTGTGGGAAGTACGGTGGAGGTGCGCGATCTGTTCTTCAATACACCGGCGCGCAAGAAATTTCTGCGTACCGAGAAAACCGAGTTCGATCGTCTAGACGAAGTTGTCAAGCGGCTGGCCCTTAGCCGTTTCGATGTGGCGTTTTTGCTTCGCCATAATCAGCGCGCGATACATCATCTCGATGTCGCAAAAAGTGAGCAGGAAAAACAACGACGCGTAGCGCTTGTATGTGGCCCGGCATTCGTTGAGAATTCGATTCGCATCGATATAGAGGCCTCGGGCTTGCGCCTGTGGGGTTGGGTAAGCCTGCCAACATTCTCGCGCAGCCAAGCGGACTTGCAGTATTTCTACGTGAATGGGCGCATCATTCGTGACAAGCTTGTAAGTCATGCGGTAAAACAGGCATATAAGGATGTGCTCTTTCACGGTCGACATCCGGCCTTTGTTCTTTATCTTGAGCTGCAACCCGCCTTGGTCGACGTCAATGTGCATCCTACCAAGCACGAGGTTCGCTTCCGTGACTCTCGTTTAGTTCACGACTTTCTGTTTCGCGCACTACACAAAGCTTTGGCAGGTGTGCGACCCCAAGATAGTTTGGCTGCCCATAGCGAGAGGATTGCCTACGCTCCAGGTTCTGTTGATCCGGATACAGGGGAGCTTCTGCAAACTGGCGGCTCAGAGTCCGGTGAGTTTTCCGGTCAGGGGCGTATTAGTTTTAATGCCCCCTCCTATGGAGGCGCTCCTTCTACAGGTTCTGCAAATTATTCGTCCTATGGTTCGCAAGGGCTGACGCCAACACAAGTGGCGGATCAGATCAGCGCTTATGCCGAATTAAGTAAAGACGAAGACGTGCCCCCTTTAGGGTTTGCCATTGCCCAGCTGCATGGCATCTATATCTTGGCGCAGAATAAACTTGGGCTCGTTGTGGTTGACATGCACGCGGCTCACGAACGCATCACATACGAGCGTATGAAAGAGTCTGCCGCGAACGATGGTATTAGAGCGCAGCCATTGTTGGTGCCTCTATCCATCGCTGTGAGTCAGGCAGAGGCCGATTGTGCTGAGCAGCAGGCAGAGGCTTTGCTGGCTCTGGGTCTAGGAGTGGAGCGCGTGGCGAGTGAATCAATAGTGGTGCGTCAGATTCCAGTCATTCTTGCCGCTGCGAATATTGAACAATTAGTCAGAGATGTGTTGGCAGATGTGCGTGAGCACGGCAGTAGTGAGCGTGTTAGTAATTATCAAGACGAGCTGATGTCGACTATGGCTTGTCACGGCTCGGTGCGCGCCAACCGTCAGTTGACCATCCCGGAGATGAATGCATTGCTGCGCGACATGGAGCGGACCGAACGCAGTGGGCAGTGTAATCATGGTCGGCCTACATGGGTGCTGCAGAGCATCGATCAGTTGGACAAATTGTTCCTGCGTGGCCAGTAGTGACAGAGCCCCTCGTGACATTCATGAGTAAGCACAGGACGCAGTGGGAATGAAAAGTGTGAGACCCCCAGCCATTTGCCTATTAGGGCCTACAGCATCGGGTAAGACCGATCTTGCTATAGAGATTGTGCAGCGCCTGCCGTGTGAGATTATCAGCGTCGATTCCGCGCAAATCTATAAGGAGATGGATATAGGCACTGGCAAACCCGACGCTGAAACTCTTGCGCGTGCCCCCCATCGCCTTATCGATTTCCTCGATCCTGCGAAGACCTATTCGGCCTCACAGTTTCGACAGGATGCCTTGCGGGAGATGGAGGCGATTCGCAGTGCGGGCAAAATACCCTTGTTAGTGGGTGGCACGATGCTCTACTTTCGAGCTTTACGAGACGGTTTGGCGAGCATGCCGGCATCCGACCCGTTGGTACGAGAACAGATACTAGCCAAGGCCGAGCATGAAGGCTGGGCAGCGGTCCATGCGCAGCTCTCGGTAGTAGACCCAGAGTCCGCTGCGCGCATTCACCCCAATGATCCGCAACGTTTGCAGCGAGCGTTGGAGGTTTACCTTGTCTCGGGTAAAACCATGACGGCGCTCCACCGGCAAGAGAGCGCTGCTATGGCGGCGGCACAGTTACCTTTTGATTTACATTTTTTTGCGATCCAACCACAGGATAGGGCCGTACTACATACAAGGATTGCGCAGCGTTTTGAGCGTATGATTGAGCAAGGGCTCGTGGCGGAAGTTGAACGACTTTATGCTCGCGGGGATCTCGATCTGAGCATGCCTTCGGTACGTGCCGTAGGCTATAGACAAACTTGGCGTCATATAGCGGGTGAATTGAGCTTTGATGCTATGGTGGAACAGGGTATTATTGCCACACGACAGCTAGCTAAGAGACAAATCACTTGGATGCGTAGTTGGGAGAATCTTAGGAGTTTTGACAGTGAAAACTCGGAAACTCTAGATCTGCTATTGAATTCGATCAGTAAGGTCGCAATATAGAGAATGTTTGGACTTATAGTGCTGGGGTTTCCAGCTTACATTAACGGTTAAGGAGAAAGTAAATGTCAAAAGGGCATTCTCTACAAGACCCTTTCTTGAATGTGCTTCGCAAGGAGCGTATCCCGGTTTCCATCTATTTGGTTAGCGGCATCAAGTTGCAGGGGCAAATTGAGTCATTCGATCAATTTGTGATCCTGCTGAAGAACGCGGTCAATCAGATGGTTTACAAACACGCAATTTCTACTGTTGTTCCCGCGCGCTCGGTCAAGATACCTACACAAGGTACTGGCGAGACAGGCGCAGACGAAGAGGAAGAAGCGCCAGGCAATATTGCCTAATTGAGGTTCGTTTTTGTTCTTTGAAAGACCCGATCGCGGTGAAACCGCTATCCTCGTGCATATTGATCTGGATTCAGAGCAAGAGCAGGAGGACCCTGTTGAATTTGAAGAACTTGTGCTCTCGGCTGGCGCAGTTCCGGCCATCTTCATAAAAGGCAGTCGCAAACAACCCGATGCCGGTCTATTCATAGGCTCGGGTAAGCTTGAAGAGATTAAAGCCGCCGTGGAAGAGCACGAGGCCGAAGTCGTCCTCTTCAATCACGCACTCACCCCAAGCCAAGAGCGCAATCTAGAGGCGCGTTTATCTTGCCGCGTTCTTGATCGCACAGGTCTAATTCTCGATATTTTCGCCCAACGCGCCCGCAGCTATGAGGGCAAGCTCCAAGTAGAGTTAGCGCAACTTGAGCATACCGTTACACGCCTGAAGCGCGGCTGGACCCACTTAGATAGGCAGAAAGGGGGCATTGGACTGCGCGGAGCGGGTGAGACTCAGCTAGAGCTCGACCAGCGTATGATCAGGCAGCGCATAAAGAGTATCAATGCTAGCCTAATCAAGGTGCGTGGCCAGCGCGATCAAGGCCGCCGCTCCCGAAAGCGGGCAGATATTCCAACGGTCTCATTGGTCGGTTATACGAATGCTGGCAAGTCATCACTATTTAATGTGATGGCCAACGAGCATATCTATGCAGCGGATCAATTGTTCGCGACGCTCGACTCCACATTGCGGCGTATACAAGTCCCTAATTTTGGTGCGGCGATACTCGCCGATACCGTTGGCTTCATTAGCCACCTGCCCCATAAGCTGGTTGCAGCGTTTCGTGCCACCTTAGAAGAGTCGGCAGAGGCGAGTCTATTGCTACATGTCATCGACGTGGCGAACGAGCAACATAAGTTCTTCACTGAACAAGTCGAAGAGGTGTTAGCGGAGATCGGTGCGGATGAGGTGCCATGTCTGCAGGTGTGCAACAAGATCGATCTGTTGGACGACCACGCCCCTCATATTGAACGAAATCAAGAAGGTGAGCCGGTACGCGTGTGGATTTCCGCCCGGACGGGAGAAGGAATAGACCTGTTGCTGAGCGCAATCGGCGAGTTACTCGGTCATGATGTCGTGGAGTATAGCCTGCGACTGGCCCCTGAACAGGGTCGTTTGCGTGCCCGCCTCTATGCCAAAGGTGCTGTCGTTCATGAGAATGTCGACGCCGATGGCTTAGTCTGTTTAGATGTCCGTCTACCGCGTAAAGACTTAGACCGTCTCTTAGTAGACGAGGGGATGACGCCGAGCGGCACTTCTGCTGGCTTGTAAGTTTCCAATCAAATTGCATTTTTGGGGCATATTGCCCCTTTGCCAGCTGGGTAAAAAGCTGGGTTAATCGTCAATAATTCGTTAAAATCACCCCCGTATTTTGACTGGGGTATGGAGAGGCCAATGGCTTGGAATGAACCTGGAAATAAAGGTAAGGATAACGACCCCTGGGGCGGCGGTCGCGGCAATGGTGGTGGCAATGATCAGAAGCCGCCAGATCTCGACGAGGTCATAAAGTCCGTTACGCGCAAGCTCAACAGCCTGTTTGGCGGCGGTAAGTCCGGTGGTTCCTCTGGTTCTAGTGGGGGTGGCTCCGCTAGCGGTGGTGGATTCTCCTCGGGTCTGTTTGGCGGCGCCTTAGTGGTGCTGGTTCTCATGTGGGCCGCAGTGGGTTTCTATACGGTGGACGAGTCCGAGCGTGGGGTAGTCATGCGTTTCGGGAAGCTGCGCGAAGAAGTCGTTCAGCCCGGGTTGCGTTGGAACCCTCCGTTGATCGACGAAGTGCAGAAGATCAACGTGACCCGCGTGAACACGCGCTCCTATTCTCGTGACATGTTGACCACTGATGAGAATATTGTGAACGTCTCGATCGAATTGCAGTACTTGATCGATGACCCCGTGAAATTCGCAGTGGTAGTGCGTGACCCTGAGATCAGCCTAGATCACGCTGCCGAGTCTGCCATTCGCCACGTAGTGGGTGGCACGACGATGGACCGTGTGCTAACGCAGGGCCGTGCAGATGTGGCTGCCGAGGTGCGTGAGCGCTTACAGCGCTATATGGTCAGCTATGACTCCGGGATTCTAATCTCCCAAGTAACAGTCCGTAATGCTCAGCCACCAGATGCGGTGCAGGGCGCGTTCGACGATGTGATTAAGGCCCGTGAAGACGAGCAGCGCGTGCAGAACGAAGCGTTGGCCTACGCCAATCGCGTAGTACCGACGGCTCGAGGTGAGGCGCAGCGCATCATCGAACAGGCGAATGCTTACCGGGATCAGGTGATCGCGAGAGCAGACGGCGAGGCTTCGCGTTTCGAACAGTTATTGGCAGAGTATGAGAAGGCGCCAGCGGTAACGCGTGAGCGACTCTACATCGACGCGATGCAATCGGTCATGACCAATAGCAGCAAGGTGCTAATCGATGTCGAGGGTGGCAATAACATGTTCTATGTGCCGCTGGATAAGATCATCGAGCAGGGCAATGCTTCACGAGCTGCCAACAACGCGCCACTCACACCGCAGCAGCTGAGAGAGATTTCGGAACAAAGTAACCGAGAGACTTCCGCCGCTGCCGCAGATAGAGCGCGGGCGCAAACTAGGCCAACGCGAGGAGTACTCCAATGAAAAATGCATTTGCAGGCATACTTATTTTCTTATTGTTTGTCGCAGGCTCCGATGCCGTCTACATCGTCAAGCAGACCGAGCGCGCAATCTTACTAAGGTTCGGACAAATCGTTGAGGCCGATATCGCACCAGGCCTGCATTTTAAGATGCCTTGGGTGAATACCGTGCGTAAATTCGATGGCCGTGTTTTGACAGTAACCGCCGATGCGCAGCGCTATCTTACTCTCGAGCAGAAGGCACTTGTAGTCGACTCTTTCGCCAAGTGGCGTATCGTGGATGTCGAGAAGTACTACACTTCTTCCTCTGGCGAGGAGAGCCGCACTAGCAACCTTTTGCAGCAACGCATTAACGATGGTTTGCGTAACAAGTTCGGCGAGCGCGATTTGCAGGAAGTGGTGTCCGGTCAGCGCGATTTGCTGATGGAAGAGCTTACCCGTGAATTAAACCTCTCTACCGCAGAGGAGTATGGTATCGAGGTGATCGACGTGCGTGTTAAGCAGATCGAATTACCCTTAGACGTACGTGCTTCGGTTTATGAGCGCATGACCTCAGAGCGTCAGCGCGAGGCACAGCAACTGCGCTCACGCGGTAACGAGTTAGCTATCGGGATCGAGGCGGATGCGGACCGACAAGAGGCCGTGTTATTGGTAGAGGCCTATCGTGACTCTGAGACGATTCGCGGTGAGGGCGACGCGCAAGCGGCAGCTACATACGCTAATGCTTACTCAAAGAACGAAGAGTTCTATGCGTTTACACGCAGCATTAACTCTTATCAGGAGAGCTTCTCGAATAAGGGCGATATCCTACTCGTAGATCCAGATAGCGAATACTTCAAGTACCTACGAGCAAGCGAAGTACAGTAAGCTTTAAAGCCAAAGAGACCAGCAGTAAATTTTTTTACTGCTGGTCTTTGTCCGTTTGTAGGGTGGACAATAGTGGCCTACCCTCTAGGGCGACTGCCCTTGGCAGTGTTGCGGAGCGCCTAGCGCTCGCTAAAGATATTTAGGAACAGGAAGTGAGATAGCAATGTCTGTGCGTGATCGATGGTTGCTCCCCGAGGGAGTAGAGGAAATTTTGCCGGTTGAGGCATTTAGGTTAGAGACTCTGCGTCGCCAGATTCTCGATCTCTACGCAAGTTGGGGTTACGACTTGGTCATCCCACCGCTCATCGAATACCTCGACTCTTTGTTGGTGGGTTCTTCCCACGACTTGGATCTGCAAACCTTCAAAATTACCGATCAATTGACTGGTCGAATGATGGGGCTCCGAGCCGATATTACTCCACAGGTTGCCCGCATCGACGCTCATTGCCTGAGTCAGCGCGGCGGTGAGGGGCAGGACTTGCCGGTTCGTCTGTGTTACTCCGACAATGTGGCGCACACGCGACCACGTGGTTTGCTCGCCTCACGTATACCGATTCGTATCGGTGCTGAGCTGTTCGGTCATGCCGGGGTAGGTTGCGATATTGAGCTGATTTGCTTGATGCATGACACGCTTAAGCTGACGAAGATCGAAGAGGTGCACATAGTGCTTGGTCATGTGGGCATATTCCGCAGCCTAGTGCGTGCCTCCCAGCTCTCCTTTGATAGCGAGAATGAGTTGTTCGATGCCTTGCAGCGCAAGGCCTATGGCGAGATCGACGCCTTCCTAGATGCGCAGATCGAGGACGATGGGATTCGCGCAATGCTCCGCGATTTGTCGCGCTTGAGTGGCGACGAGTCGATCTTAACGGCAGCATTAAAGAGTTTCGAAGGTGCGCCAAGCGCGGTGCAGAAAGAATTACAAGAGCTAGAGGCCATAGCGAAGGGCGTTAAGCGCCGACTACCTAACGTTTCTCTAGGCTTCGACCTATGCGAACTACGTGGCTATGAATACCACACAGGTATTGTTTTTGCGGCCTATACTCCGGCTTATGGCCGCGCCATCGCTCAGGGCGGGCGTTTTGACGATATTGGCAAGGTGTTCGGTCGCGCGCGCCCGGCCTCGGGTTTCGACGCTGACCTAAAGGTTCTCGCACGCCTAAGTAAGGCCGAGTTTGAACGCAAGCAGGCGATATGTGCGCCAGCTGACGAAGATCAATCGCTGGATGCCTGTGTGCAAGAGTTACGCGAAGCGGGAGAGCGTGTCATTAAGGATCTTGATGCCGACACGCTCAGTTCGAAGCAATTACGTTTGCTCGGCTGTGACAGACGCCTCGTGCGACAAGCACAGCAGTGGCAGATAGAGGGTTTGGGCGAGGATTAATGTGCTAGCAGGCCTCGGTCCGAGGCAATCGAAGTCGCGAGCGCGAAGAGAGAAATCGAATACTTATTGAGAGATGATTACAAATGGGTAGAAGTGTTGTTGTACTAGGAACGCAATGGGGTGACGAGGGCAAGGGCAAGATAGTCGATCTGCTCACTGAGCAGGCGGCAGTCGTTGCACGCTTTCAGGGTGGCCACAATGCGGGACACACATTGGTAATTAAGGGCGAGAAGACGGTCTTGCACCTATTACCTTCGGGCGTCTTGCGTGAAGGTGTGACCTGCGTCATTGGTAACGGCGTAGTCCTTAGTATGGAAGCCCTTATGAGCGAGATTACGCGTCTCGAAGAGCGTGGCATTTCGGTTCGACCCAAGTTGAAGATCAGCGCTTCCTGTCCTTTGATCCTGCCCTCCCACGCCGCCCTAGATCAGGCGCGTGAACTGCGACTTGGCAATGACAAGATCGGCACCACAGGGCGTGGTATCGGGCCAGCGTATGAGGACAAGGTTGCACGACGCGGCATCCGCGTTGGCGAATTGTTTAGCGAATCTCATTTCGCGGCAAGGCTAAAGGAGGCGATGGAGTACCACAACTTCATGCTGACTAAGTACTATGGCGCGCAGGCGCTGGACTATGAGTCCACCTTAGAGAAGAGCTTGGCGTTAGGCGAGCAGATCAAGCCTATGGTGAGCGATACGATCGAGATTCTTCACGGACACCGCAAGGCCAATGACAATATCCTTTTTGAGGGTGCGCAGGGCTCGCTGCTCGATATTGACCATGGCACATACCCTTTCGTTACTTCGTCTAACACCACTGCGGGCGGTACGGCTACAGGCAGTGGGTTCGGCCCACTGTATCTAGACTATGTTCTTGGGATCACCAAAGCCTACACGACTCGTGTTGGCTCTGGGCCATTTCCTACGGAGCTATTCGATGACACCGGCAAGCATCTCGCATCGGTAGGTAAGGAGAAGGGCGCGACTACAGGGCGAGATCGCCGTTGTGGTTGGTTCGATGCCGCCGCAGTGCGTCTCGCGATTCGAATCAATTCGGTCTCCGGTATCTGCCTAACAAAGCTCGATGTGCTGGACGGTTTGGATACTATCAAGGTTTGCACAGGCTATAAGGGTATCGACTCTGAGTCCTCTTCTTGTCTGATGAATCTCGACAGTTATCAGAAACTCGAGCCTATCTATGTAGAGCTGCCGGGTTGGAAAGAGTCGACCTTTGGTGTGAAGAGTCTAGCGGATCTGCCTAAGAATGCTCGAGACTATATTCGCTATATCGAGAAGACGATAGAAGCTCCCGTGGACATCATCTCCACAGGGCCGGATCGCGAAGAGACCATCATATTGCGACACCCCTTTGCCTAAGACTTTCGTTAACGGGCGCGGCGTGAGTGAGCGCCCGTTAACTGCCTCACATTTACCCCTTGATTCAATTGACAGTGTGCTAGATGGCCGCTAATTTGGCTGGATTAGTGACAAAATAATGGAGCTTAGGCGGCTAATGAACGACGAAAAAATGACGAAAACCTCTTTTGAAGTCGGAGCTGTCGATCCGTTGGAAATAGAAGATGCAGTCGTCCAGGCTCTGGATGTCAGCGTTTGGTCTGAAGCTGACGCCGAAAACCAGATAAGGGACAAACTAGAGGAGTTCGCTGCCGAATTGCAGACGATCAAGTCAATGCAGGACGTATCGTAACAGCGCCCAAAGCTCTAGCTCCCCTCGAAGAATCGCGATCTCACGCTAAAAATCCCGCTCAGTTGTCTAGCGCTCTGCTATTGTATTGTCGTGCCTTAGCCTAATGGAATGAGAAGATGGACGTCGGCAGTATTAATAGTTTCTTCTTGATTGGTGCCCTACTGGTCGGTTTCAGTGTGCTCTTTAGTGCGCTGTCTTCACGACTAGGGATTCCGATCCTGGTGATCTTCCTTGGGGTTGGTATTCTCGCCGGCGAGGATGGCATTGGTGGTATTCAATTCGATGACTATTCCCTAGCCTATCTCGCGAGCAATCTCGCACTTGCGATTATCTTGTTGGACGGTGGCATGCGCACACGCGCCGCCACATTCCGGGTTGCATTGGGTCCCGCGCTCTCTCTGGCCACGATAGGCGTCCTCCTAACCACTAGTCTCACTGGCCTAGTGGCGGCGTATTTATTCGATCTGAACATTGTGCAGGGCTTGTTGATTGGGGCTATCGTCGGATCAACGGATGCGGCGGCGGTTTTTTCCTTGCTAGGGCAGCGTAGTCTCAATGAGCGCGTAGGCGCTACGTTAGAGATCGAATCCGGCAGCAACGACCCGATGGCGGTGTTTCTTACCGTTACTCTAATAGAAGTGCTCGCCTCAGGAGAGCAGGAGTTTGGTTGGTTTTTTCTACTGCAATTGCTACAGCAGTTTGGGGTGGGCATAGTATTGGGGTTGGTAGGTGGTTGGTTGCTATTGCAGCTAATAAATCGCAGCACACTCGCCAACGGTCTATATCCGCTGCTCGCAATTAGCGGCGGCCTAACAATTTATGCGGTCACCAATATGCTCGGTGGTAGTGGCATTCTTGCGATCTATTTATGCGGCTTACTACTCGGCAACCGTCCACTGCGCAGCAGAACCTCTATCCTTAGCATCTTCGACGGGTTGGCCTGGTTAAGTCAGATCGGCATGTTCTTGGTGCTTGGCTTATTGCTTACCCCTAGTGAGTTGCAAGACATCGCATTGCCCGGTCTGATGCTCGCATTATGGATGATATTGTTCGCTCGCCCCTTGGCTGTCTGGCTCAGTTTGATACCGTTTAGTCGATTCAAGAACCGCGAGCGCTGGTTCATCTCTTGGGTTGGTTTGCGCGGAGCTGTGCCGATTATTCTCGCGGTGTATCCTATTATGGCGGGGCTGCCAAATGCCCAGCTGTATTTCAATCTCGCTTTTTTCGTTGTGTTGGTATCCTTGCTTGTGCAGGGCAGTTCTATTCCACTGGCAACAAGGCTTGCGAAGGTAGAGGTACCCTCGCAGCCTTCGCCCATTGCGCGCTCAGGTTTGGAGATACACCCTACTAGCGAGTGGGAGCTCTTTGTCTATCGCTTGGGCGCGGAGAAGTGGTGTATTAACACCGAGCTGAGGCGTTTGCATATGCCCGAGGGGACACGAATCGCGGCATTGTTTCGGGGGCGTGAACTCTTACACCCAAGTGGCAGTACGAAGCTGCTCGCTGGTGATATTTTGTGCATCGTTGGTCATGAGTATGACCTGCCAAGTCTTGGAAAATTATTCAGTCAGGCCCCTAGTTCTACGGCAGATACTTGGTTCTTCGGGGACTTTATTTTAGATGCAAACGCTCGACTCATGGACCTTGCGCCAGTGTATGGATTCGCATTGCTCGAGGGCGAAGGCAGTATTTCCATTGGCGAATTCTTTCAGCAGAAAATGGGCGGTAAGCCGGTGGTCGGGGATCAGATGTTATGGCAGGGGTTTTTGTGGACCGTGGCCGCCATCGATCACGGACGCGTTCTTAAGATAGGTCTGAAAATAGCTCAAGAGACTGATTCTTAGTGCTCCTGTCACATATTGCCAAATCTTTGCGTGCCTGGATGATAGACTTCCTGAACAAGGGCTTTTATCCTTATGCCAACTATAAAAAGTGGGTAAACCACAGGCTGTTATAAACGCCACGCGGGGGTAAGAATGAAAAAGACACTGCACAGTTTACTAATGGGCCTAGCGGTTGCGAGCATTGCCACACCGCTCGTTACATTTGCGCAAACAGGTAATGAACTGATCGACACAAGATTCCCAGATCTAAGCCGCTATCTCAACGCTTCTGCGGTCTTACAGGCTGCTGTCTTCGATGAAATCGTCGCCAGCAACAACTCCGCAGACTCGATGATCGGCAAGGGTCTATTGCGTGAAGCCTTAATAGAGCTATCTCAAGCCGGTTTTTCTCACTATCACTCCTCTTCTGACCATCTAGCGATGCTAGGCCCTTTTCGTGTGTTCGAAAGTCGTGCTACGCCCGGTTTGCAGGCAATGATTCGTCGTGAGTACTCAGCGGAGGAGGCCGAAGAGGTTCTTGAGGCCAATGGCAGTATTCCACCGAATGCAGTAATGGTGCTGCAGCGTGGCAGAGATTTCGCCACCAAGATGGTGGAGATTTATCTTGATGATAATCTGATCGACAAACACAACGCAGTCGATATCGCATTGACCGACTACTTGAGTGACGACGCTCATTCAGTGCCAGCTCAGCCTAAGTCCTCTGAGCTGCTCTCAGAGCACGATTATGCCTACTCCTTCCGCGTAGGCTTTCCGCAACTTAGCGGATTAACGTGGGCCTCTCAGTGGCTGCAATTGGCAACGCTAGAGGTTGCGATGATCTCTAGAAACCAGAGCGAATTGGAATCCGGCATTGAGAATGTTATCGCGCTTTATGAGGAGAAAATCGCGCCCGTGCATGGTGGATTAATGGCTCTTCCAACCGATATTCCGACAATGCCCGTGATTGCCCCGTATCTATACGGTTTTCACCCTGGGGCAGCCTATGTGCTCGATAATATCGCGGCGTTGAAAGTAGTCATTGGCGATATTTTAGTACATCCCGATGTCCCTGATCGTGGTCGTGCCATCAATGAGATGGTCGCGAAGTACACTAGTAAAACTGAGTATTTAGAGGGCGAAACTGATTATTTGTTTTTCGTGCTAAGAGGGGGGATCTTCAATCAAGGCGGCCCTGCATTAGGCGGCATGGCGGAATCTGAGCGTAACCGCTCTCGCGCAGCCACTGGTGAACAGCATATAAGCAACTATCCAATGCGTTAATTATGCGCATGAAACAGGCCACCCGCTTCGACTATGGATAGGAGTTTTCCATGACTAGAGCTACCATTTCATGCCTTGGTGTTTGTATCGCCTTGGCCTCAGGTACCGTGAGTGCCGCTCTCGATAGGACTGGTGATTTTGCTTTGCTCGACGAGCAGGGCAACTTCCATCAACTTAGCCGCTATCAGCATCGAAAGGCTGTCGTATTAATGTCCTACGCCCCCAGCTGCGCGGGGATGGACGGTATGCTCTCCAGTTATCGTGAGCTGCGTTCCCAATATGCAGAGCAAGGGATCGAGTTTCTGCTCATCGACTCGCAAGACTCCGATCGCGCTGAGTTACGCGCTCTGGACCTAGAGGTCCCTATACTCCAAGACAGCGGTCAGCTGGTGTCCGAGGCTCTCGGAATAAGCCATGCGGGGGATGTGCGTGTTCTCAATCCCGATCGCATTTCTCTTTACTATATTGGTGCGGTGGGCGCCGATTTAGGGCTTACTTTATCTGCCATTCTGGAAGGTCCTGTTAGAAATACAGTAAAGACCGATAACCCCTCTCCTTGTGCTGTGAGCTACCCGGTGCGCGATGCCCATAGCGAGGTAGTCCCCAGTTATGTTACTGACATTGCCCCGATGATTATCGACAATTGTGTCACTTGTCATCGCCAGTTCGGAGTAGGTCCTTTCGCGTTGGACAGCTATCTATCCTTGCTGGGCTGGTCACCTATGATCAAAGAGGTGCTGCTGAACAAGCGTATGCCTCCAGCGCAGATCGACCCCGACATTGGGCACTCCGACTCTGCTCGTTACATAGCCACTGAAGATATCCAAAAACTCGTGCACTGGCTAAGTGCTGGAGCACCTAGGGGCGAGGGTCCAGATCCTCTCGAAGAGTTCAACTATGTTGAGAATAAGGAGTGGCTCCTAGGAGAGCCCGATCTGATTGTCACTGCGCCGCGTCAACGCATTCCAGCCACCGGCGTATTGGATTATATCTATGCGGATGTAGAGCTGCCCATAGACGAAGATAAATGGGTGGTGGGCATGCAGTATCAAGCTGTCGCAACTAGTGCACTACACCATCTCATGAGTTTCGTTACTCTGGACGAGGAGGATTTTTGGGGTGAGGAACGTTCCAATTCTACTTCCACGCGCCGATTCCTCGGTGGCTATTCACCTGGAGAGGCGCGCGCCGAACGTTTCCCCGAGGGCACTGCGGTGCGCATTCCTAAGGGCGCCAAATTGTCGATGCAGTTTCATTATGTAGGCATCGGGGCGGAGCTATTCGATGAAACCAAGATTGCACTATATTTTGCCGACCCAGAGGATATACCACATCTTAAGGAGAGGATGGTGCAGGCGGTCTCCGCTACTGTCGTCATCCCCCCCACTGAGCACGATGTACGTGCGCATGCACAATATACCTTCGAGGACGCTGTCGTCATCTCCGGCGTTCGAGCGAAGATGAATGCGCGAGGCAAGAATATGAAGTTTAGTGTGGAGTACCCCGACGGCACCATGCAGGATATTCTAAGCGTGCCGGCGTACAACTACGGGTGGCAACCCCACTACGTGCTAGAGAAAGCTATCTCTGTCCCCTCAGGCAGCACAGTGCACGTAAGCGGAGCCTTCGACAACTCAGTATCGAACCCATTTAATCCTGACCCTAACGCAGAGGTCCGTTCTGGATTGAATAGCACCGATGAGATGTTTACTGGTTATTTCACCTTTCACCTTGCGGATTAGGTAGGAGCGCGCAAGCCCCCCCTTGCGAGGGCAGGCGCTCCTACCAAGATGTTTTGTTAACAAAACATCTGAACCATAAAAAAAGGCCCAGGACGCGAAGTCTTGGGCCTTTTTCGTTTAGCTGGCGCTTAGCGCCAGCTAAAACCATTTTTACTCAGCTGCTACAGAACGCTGCTTTGCCTCTTCACGCTGGGCCAGAATTTCCTGGTAGCCTTCGTCGTCGAGGTGAGTTATTGCAATCCAAGCGTGAGTCATTTCGTCTGCAGTACGGCTACCCGCAACAACCCAGAAATCTGGATCTGGATTGTTAGGGTTATTTGCAGTGTTGTCGTACCACTGCTTGATCACAAGGACTGCGCCAGTTGGAAGAAGAGGTGCGACGTCGTCTTCAAACAAGTGGCTGTGGTGCCATGTGGCGCTCCAGTTAGAGATCTGGCTAATCTGCTCCGTGCGACCTGTGGCTGGATAGAAAATCTCCAGTGAGGCGGCGCGCATACGCAGGTGGCCGTGTGGCTGGAAGCTATCGATACGCACAGGGTGGTCGAAAGAGTGGAAGCCCTGAGTCATGGCAGTACCATGAGGAGGGATAACTAGTTCGCCCTGATCGAGTCTGTATAGCTTCAGGTCTTGCTTGAAGCGTGCAGTCTGAGCATAGCCTTCTGGGTGCAACCAGACACCGATTTCAACGACGTTGTCTTCGATCATAGTGCCTGGAGCCGTTGCGCCAACACCGCCTGGGAACAGGTGGATGTCCCAGCGTACGCGTGAATTAGCAGGGATAACGCGACACACGCCTTCTGGCATGATCTCGCCCCACTTGCCCATCGCATACTCAGTCAGCTGGCCGTAGTCTTCGTATTCGCCATCTGCGTTCATCACTTCAAGATCAGAGTTCGCATGGTGAACAACAGCCTTAGCATTACCGGCAGGCTTCACTTGAATCGCCTTAATGCAACGATCAGTGGTCAGGCCTGTTTGTACATAAGGGCGATGCCACATGTCATTCCCTAGAGCCGGCACGTCTATGGGCGCCGAATCCAATATCATAGTAGGCTCACCGAACTGCGCGGCGAAAGTCCATTCGTCGGCGTCTGGAAGATCTGCTACTGGGTGACTACGATCGCCCCAATCGCCTTCTGGAGCACCTTGTGCTACCCAGTTAGTGATTGTGCTGATTTCTTCGTCAGTAAGACGCCAGTCGCCTTGAAGATCTTGAATGCCGATATGTTGGTCATACGCATATGGAGGCATTTCGCGATTAGCAACGCGCAGACTAATGAGCGGTGCCCAAGGGCGAATCTGTTCAAAATTGGTCAATTGCATGGGCCCGATACCGCCTTCGCGGTGACAGACAACGCAATTTTCCGTGATTATTTCTGCTACGTGATCGGCATATGTCACTGCACCCGAGTCGATTGACAGGGTAGACGATTGCGCCTGGGCTTGCGCCGTAAATCCAAACACTGCCAGGACAGCAAAGCCTAGTGCGGCCTTCCCTGAGCGTTGATGGTTCCAACACTGCTTGATTCTCATGATCCTCTCCTCGTAAATGGGTGAGCAGTTGCCGCAATCTATTAGTGTCGCGGTCTCTTGTCCACTCTTTGGTAAGCGTATCTGCAACTATTTGTGACGCCGCCAAGTAGCTCACAATATAAGAGTTTCTCGACGATTTCTAGCAAATGATTCTAAAATACAAAAGTGTGTAGAATCAGGGTGTAACTGTTACTTTCTGGTACACATTTGTCCAGCAGCACTGATCCGCTTCGGTGCTGTCGGTTGCATCCCAGTTATCGACCATCGTGCGCATAAGATAATCACCAGGCTCAGAAAAGGTAGCAATAACATTCGCTACACCGTGGCCGGGAGTTAGGACTGTTTGATCTGGACCGGGCAGTGAAATACCACGACGGATCTGCAGTTCACTCAATGGCTCTGGATCCTCTGAGGACGGATGTTGTTGGTAAGTGACCTCGCCGGGACCTTGATGCTTATGCCAAGAGACGCGTAATGGAATGGGTTTTTCGTTACGTGGATCTGCAGGGTCACGTACTGATGGGTCTGTAGTATGCACTGTCAATGTCACAGGCACTCCTGCCTTCACCGAAAGGGCGTTTTGGGCAGTCATGCCCATTGGGTTTTGACCAGTAGGTCCACCTGCGGTAAAGGACACTAACGGAGCTAGAGAGCCTGACGGACGTGGAGTCGTGTCGAGAGTGTAACCCATGCGGCCGCGACGACCGGGAACTTTCAATTCGCTATGGCTGCCAGTCTTGATGTACCACCAGACTTCACCATCCCGCAACGATGCGGGTACCGTGACAGTGAATACACCTGTGTGACGCGTGGGTTCAAAGTAAGTGGGCTGAACGCCGTCGAATTGGGCAGGCTCGATGCGGTTATTTTGACCGAGTGGGACGCTAACAGGCTCGCCAGTGTTGCGGTTCAGATAACCGAAAGAGTAGGAAACTGATCCGTCTTCATTCTCGTAAGCCCCTTCGAAGATAGGGACTACCGGCAGACCTACCGGAGGTGTCAAGGAAAGTGGATTGCTAATTGGAGCCTGCGCTGAAGCAGGCATGATGGTACTTGCTAGAAAGACCAATGATCCAAAGGCAATACCGCACATAGTCTTATAGTTTTTATTCATTCAACTTTCTCCCGTATACCAATGCTATTTTTTTTATAAGGCTAATTTCAGGCGCTTAATTGAAGCAGGACTTAAGCGTTCCCGCAAGTGTATAACGCCTGTTCTGTTTTTTATGGTGAATTGATGTCAGCGTATATCCTCGTTACTTGTGCATGTTGGCGAGAGACTCTAGCAACTTCATGACCTTTAGTTCAATTCGCCGTATAGGTTTTCCCTGACTTAAATCAAGCTTAACACGCTAATTGGCGCTCTCTAATATTGCCGCAGCCCCCATGCCTCCGGCCGTGCAAATCGAAATCAGTCCTCGCTGCCCACTTTGTTTGTCCAGTAATTTCGCAAGTGTGCCGATTATTCTAGCCCCTGTTGCTGCAAATGGGTGGCCCACGGCTAAAGAGCTGCCCTTTACGTTTATGCGGCTGCGCTCGATGCTACCTAGTGCCTGGGACAGGCCTAGTTTTTCTTTGCAGTACACGGGGTCCTCCCACGCCTTTAGGGTACACAGCACTTGCGCAGCGAAAGCCTCATGTATCTCGTAGTAGTCGAAGTCTTGTAGGCTTAACTGGGCGGTTTGCAGCAATTCACTGACCGCAACAGTAGGCGCCATAAGTAGGCCCTCTCCGCCGACAAAGTCGACGGCGCTGGTGCGCCCCAAAGTAAGCCATGCCTGCACGGAGAGATCATTGCGGATAGCATAATCCTCGCTGCACAAGAAAACGGCTGCAGCGCCATCGGTTAGCGGTGTGCTGTTGGCTGCCGTCAGCGTGCCCTGTGGGGAGCGATCAAAGACCGGTCGTAATGCCGCTAGTTTGTCGAGGCTGCTATCGGGTCGCATGTTATTGTCTCGAGCCACGCCCTCATATGGGCTAAGCAAGTCGTCGAAGAAACCCGCTTCATAGGCTGAGGCTGCTTTTAAGTGACTCTCTAGGGCCCATTGATCTTGCGCCTCACGGCTAATATCCCATTCTTTCGCCATCATCTCGCAGTGCTGACCCATCGACAGGCGTGTGCGGGGTTCACCGTTGGCGGGAGCTTGTGGTGCGAGTTCGTTAAGGCCAAAGCCTTTGAAGCTGCGCAGTTTTGCGGAGAAGGATCTGGCCTGGCTCGCCCCAAGCAGGCGCTTTGCGAGTCTAGGTTGCAAGACCAGCGGTGCATCGCTAGTGGTGTCCGATCCCGCGGCGATCGCGCAGTCGATTTGACCAGTGGCGATGCGCGCCCCAACTAGAAGGGCTGCTTGCAAAGAGGTGCCACAGGCCATCTGCAGAGTAGTAGCGGGTGTTGCGGGTGAAAGATTGGTGCTGAGCACTGCCTCCCTGGCGAGGTTCCAGTCCCTAGAGTGAGTAGTGACAGCGCCGGCGATCACCTCGTCGATCTTGCGGCCGGCGAGACCATGTTGATCGACCAGTCTCTGTAGGGTGTCAGTTAGCATGTCTAGATTGCTAAGCTGCGCGTAGGCCGAATTGGAGCGACAGAATGGAATGCGTGTGCCGCCGATGATGGCGACCCGTTTGAGCTGATTCATCATGCATCTCCTTGAGTGCTATGCAGGTAATGCATTGGGCCGCCTCGGAAGGGAGCGAACCCTGTGCCGAACACCATTCCTGCATCGAGTAAGTCCGCATCGGTGACGATGCCATCACGCAGGGCAGCTTCGCATTCGTTGGTGTAAACCCGTATTAAGCGTTCGCGAATCGGCGTCAAGTCATGGCCAGCAATGTTCTCCTTTTGTTTGACCGCTTTGTCTTTTTCCCATCGATAGAAACCTTGTCCGGACTTGCGCCCCAGATTCCCTTCGTTGACTAATTTCTGTAGCGTCGCCACTGCCTGTAGCTGCGCAGCAGTGACACCTTCGGCCTGTGCTGAGTCGCCCAAGGTCTTCGTTACCATAGCGCAGACATCGAGCCCCACGGTATCTGCTAATTCGACAGGTCCCATTGGCATGCCGAACTCTAAGGCCGCTTCATCGATCGCCTCTATTGGCACTCCCTCTTGGTGAATGAGCATCGCTTCGAGCATATACGGAGCAAGTACGCGATTGACTAGGAAGCCCGGACTGCTCTTTACGGGTAGAGGGAAGCGATTGATTTGGCCGCAGAACGCAGCGCCTTTGGCGAGGAAGTCTGGGTCGCTCTGCGCCCCTTGCACCACCTCTACTAAGGGCATTTTGGCTACGGGATTGAAAAAATGCAGGCCAATGAGTCGTTCCGGATGTGTAAGCGCTTCTGCAATCTCTTCAATAGGGATCGACGAAGTATTGGTGGCGAGTATTGCACCTTCGCGCAATTGGGTCTCTACCGATTTGAGCAACGCCTGTTTAGCATCGAGGCGTTCCACAATGACTTCGATCACTACATCGGCCAGCGGGATGCCGGCTCCCTCGACGTCCGCGCGAAGGCGCTCCATTGCGGCTTTGACAGCTGCAGGGTTCAAACGCTTCTTCTTAAATAAGGCTTCGGCGCGTTGTAAGGCGGGAGTAATAAATTTCATCTCGCGATCCTGTAGGCTCACTTCTAAGCCTTGGAGTACGCACCAGGCTGCGATATCACCCCCCATCACACCGGCTCCGATTACATGAACGCGGCGAGCGCGGAAATCGCTTTTCTTGCCCTCGCGTTTCAATCTCTCCATGAGGCCGAATACGCGCCGCAGCCCATCTGCCTGAGGCGTCACCATTAGTCGACCAACAGCCTTGGCCTCTGCGCGCATCATAGCGTCGCGATCGCCCCCCACGGCCTCCCAAGTGTCGATGAGGCGGTACGGTGCCGGGTAATGTGCCTCTCTGGCGCGCATGGCAGTTTGTTTGCGCATCTGCTTGGCGAGGAAGCCGCGGGCTATGCCCCAGTTGGAAGCGCGAGCTAGCAAGCTCGGTTTGCGACTCTTACGTTTGTTGAGCACAGCTCGCCTAGCGGCCCAGTAGAGCTCCTCATGTCGACCGATCACTTCGTCGACCAAGCCGACAGCACGGGCTTGCCGGGCTCCGAGTTGGCGAGCGGAGAGCATAAGCTCCATAGCCTTCAATCCGCCAATCTGATGCACTGAACGAGCGGAGCCACCGAATCCGGGGAAAATGCCTAGCTGGACTTCAGGGAAACCGATCTTGGTAGAGGGGATGTCTTTGGCAATTCGGTAAGAGCATGACAGCGCCAGCTCTAGGCCGCCCCCGAGACAATACCCTTCAAATGCAGCTACAGTCGGGCAGTTAAGGCTCTCCAGCTTGCGGAACATGTCATGAACTTCCTCGATCGAGCTTGTGACTTGTTCGGCATCTGTGAACCCGTCGAACTCGCGTATGTCGGCGCCTAGTATGAATCCGCTGGGCTTATCTGAGAGTATCGCTAGTCCCTTAATGGGGGTTTTCTTAGCGTAGTCCAGTAGAGTGTCAAACTCGCGCAAGACTTCTTCGGAAAGGGAGTTCACAGCCTCGCCTTCGCGATCGATAAACAGCCATAGAATGCCGTCTTTGTCGTGTACTGTTCGCCAGTTTCGGCAGACGGGTATGGATTCGTTCATGGTGATGGAATTCCTTGCTTTGTAGGGAGACTTGGAGCCTAGTAGTTCGCAGTGCAGTTTTCTAAGGCATGCTGGAATTCAATCAGCTTTGGACTACTAAGACAACAACTGACCATTGTGGGTAAGCTCTTGCAAGTTGAGCTTTTGCTTGGAATGGGCGATAGGTTCGGTTATCGCCCAATCCTTCGTCTGGGTTTGCTATGATGCCCCGAAGTGAATAAGTAAGGTGGAGTTTGCGTAGATAATGAAATTAGCAGTATTGATGAGTTGGGCAGTCCTTCTAGCGAGCTGCATGAGCAGTGCCATACTTGACCAGTGGCCCGAACAAATTCCTCAGCAAAGCTATTTTAAGCGGCTCTATCGGGAAGACGATAGCAATCAAGCGCGTCAGTCCGAAGTAGAGTATCTGGTATGGGTTGCCCGTTTCTATGAAGGCTGGGAAATGATGCCTATAGGTTGGCAGGATATCTCTGAATCCGTATTGGTGGATCTCGAGCCAGTGCAATTTAGAACAATCGACGGTCACCTTGAACGTATTGGCGCGCAAATATCCGGTGAGTGGGCTAAAGATAACGAAGTGCGTCAGATAGACTCGCGGATGTTGAGCCTATGGGCTGGAGTGATGCAGGCGGAGTATTCCGCTGAATATCGAATCGCGGCTGTGCAGGTCATTGCTCGCGATGTCGACGACTTACTAAGGGGCGAATTGCCAATGGAGCATATTACCGAGGACCGCTATGGGCAATTGCTCGGGGTGTCACTGGAGCCATGAGCCCTCGCCGGGCAGGCCTTCTAGTGCAAACTTGCGAATTAGACTAATGGCCTCTCGGTCGTTCTGCACATAGGCGGATTTTAGATATTCCGCTACGTCTACGCCATCACTGGCTGGCGGGTCGTCTCTGCGGTACATGAAACGCACGAATAAATAGCCCGGTACGGGCTCTTCGATTCTAGTAACGCTCTGAGCAAAGAGCGCCTGCTGCTCGTCCGCAGGCGTGGTCCTAATCTCTTCCAGCTCTATTAAGGTGACGCGATCGCGCAGATGTCCTTCGCCGAAGCTGAGTTTGCGGACAAACCCGTCATCGGTATAGTGCTCTATGTTGCTGCTAAGCGCGGGGGTGAAGTGCTCGGGATACTTAGAGCGGAATACCAAGCAGTCCCATAGTTGTTGTCGACTCATTGGTGGGATTTGAGGGTCTTCAGGGTCATTGATCTGAATGATGTGGGCAAACTCGAGCATTCATTAAACCTTTTCTATGTTTCTTTCGTTTTCAGAATATCACCCGGCACTGCGCCAAGGCTAGCTTCCGGTAGGCGAGGAGATTAGGGCTAGAGAGAATAGCTTAGGGTTAAAGCCGGTCTCAGATGCTAAGTATAGAGATCAAATGAAGTGGATCCGCCTCTTTTGTAAAATCACAAGCACAAGTATGCGTATACCTTGGGGCCTAGGCCTATGCTTAAGTTTGACGATCTTTGTCAGAACTATGGCAAGAAAGTGATTTTATGTATTACGAATGATATTAAATTGCATCAACGCACGTTTTTTAATAGCGTACGCACTTATTTTTAGGGCAAGGGCACAGAAAAGAATGAATTCCACCTTCCGCAAGTCATTACTCACTGCGTCGATTCTGCTCGTAACTAGCAGTTATTCCGCTCTTTCATTCTCCCAATCAACGAATGCGGAGGATAGCACCGTACGCTACCCTTCCTCCTATTTCTCTGAGTGGGCACCGACCACTGCGCAGGACATGATCAACCGCATTCCGGGCGTCTCTTCGGGTGGCGGCGGAGGCGGTGGTTTCGGCGGAGGTGGCGGCGGACGTGGTCTAGGCGCTGGCGGCGGCGACCAAATATTGATCGATGGCAAGCGTATGGCGGGCAAGGGTAACCAATCTCGCGATCAGTTGGGCCGTATTAGCGCTTCTCAAGTGGACTATATCGAGCTTATCCGCGGCACCTCCGCTGAGCTGGATGTGCGCAGCAGCGGTCAGATCGTCAATGTTGTACTGCTCGAGGCGCTCGACACCGATACCATCTCCTATCAAGTCAATGCAGATCGATACATCGATGGCGAAGTCGTGCCAGGCGGGTCAATTGCCTACAGTGGGCAGTCTGGTGCCTTTACTTATTTGTTTAGCGGCCAAGCGGAACCGCGCTATGAGCACTACACCTCTAAAGAGACTAGCCGCTTGGGCGATTGGTCCTTCAACGACCAGGTACGCGAAGAGCGCACTCGCGATCGCACCGACTATAATTTCTCGACGAATCTAGGCTATGAGATCAATGAGCGCAGCAGCGCTCGCTTGAACGGTCTCTTTGGCATAAGCGATAACACCACGGATGTAGATCGATGGACCACTGATCTGCGCAGCAACCCGACCACACTCGCTGTGCAGCGCGAAGATGTGCCAGAAGATCAGGATAATTGGGAGATTGGCGGCGACTACGAGTACAACTTCGCCAACGGGCAACGCTTTAAGGTCATCGTCGTGACCAATGAGAATGATCGCTCCAATGTTCGTGAACGTTATGACGTCTATGATAACGGCACTGAGTCTAAGAACCTCTTCCTAGCGTCTGCTAGCACTACTCGAGAGCGTATCGTGCGCGGCTCTTACTCAATGAGCGTGGCACAGGGTCAGGACATTGAGTTCGGTGCTGAGCGCGCACAAACTATTTTGGACTCCAGCTTGCGCTACGCGCTGCGATCCACCACTGGCACGCCATCTGCAGATTTCGGTGGGCTTGTTCCGCAGAAAGTGTCTAATTCAAACTCCACGGTGGAGGAGATTCGCGTAGAACCGTTTTTGGTCCACAACTGGCAGCTGAACTCGCGCATGACGCTGGAGAGCTCACTCGTGTACGAGATGTCTGAGATTACGCAAACGGGCGACGTGTACAATCAGCGTGACTTTGCCTTCCTTAAGCCGAAGGTCGATTTCCGTTTCGACGTAACGCCGACGTTCCAGCTGAACTGGAATGCCGAGAGGATTGTTCAACAGCTGAGCTTCAGTGATTTCGTGGCGGCCAGCGATAACCAAGATAATGACTCGAACACCCAAGCGGGCAACGCTAATCTTAAGCAAGAGCAGGTGTTCATTACACGCCTTGGTTTCGAATATCGTCTCGCAGATGATATCGGCGTGATCGATGGCGATATACGCTATATGAAACATGTTGATGTTATCGATCGTATCGACATCTCGACGTCGCCGACTAATATAGCCTCCACAAATGGCAACATTGGCGATGGCATTATGTATGGCCTAAACCTAAATGCGAGCCTGCGCATGAAGATGATTAACATGCCGAACCTGCTACTGACATCAGGCTTTAGTGTGCAGGACTCAGAGATCGAAGACCCCTTCTTAGGCATCGATCGTCGTTTTACGAACTACAACCGTGGTCGGTTAATGCTGGGGTTCCGTCATGATATTCCTACCCTCCGCTTGAATTACGGTATGAGCTGGAATAATCGCTTCGACGGCAATATGGTGCGTTACGACATCGACGATGTCGAATACACAGCGGGGGATCCCCATCTCGACGCCTTTGTGGAGTTTGTGGCGTTCAATGGCATCACATTCCGCTTTGACGCGCGCGATGCGGGTAGCAAAGACCAGTGTCGCGAAAGACATCGCTATCTTGGCCCGATCACTAGCGGTATCATCGAAGAATTCGAGGATCAATGTGGTGGTTCCGGCCGAGTTGTCTCCTTAAAGGTTACTGGTACTTTCTAAACGTGGGGCCGGCGTCAAACTCTGACGCTGGCCTCACCCGTCTTATAGGGATTTGAATGCTAGAGCAATACGAAGCCATTCTGGCTTGGCTGGAAAACTATCCCGAACTACTTACCCTAATCAGCGTATGTGTCTTGTTGGTTGCCGCTTGGATCTGCAACTGGCTCGTGAAGCGTATTCTGGTCAGGGGTATTTATCGCGCACTGCGTGCCTCTCCAATCGGCCATGACACGGCCCTCCTAGATCGTCGCGTTACCGCGCGGTTCGCAAATGTGGTGCCAGCCTTAATCATCTCCTTAGGGGTGACTTTGGTCCCGGGCTTGCCCGAGCCGGTGGTGTTGGTGATACGCAATGTCTGTAGCGCAATCATTGTATTAGTCATCGCAATGGGGATAAGTGGTGTTCTTGATTTAATTACGCAGCTTTACCAGCGCCGCGAAGACGCATATAGGCGGCCGGTTAAAGGTTATATTCAAGTTGTTCAGATTGTCGTCTATCTGCTAGCTGTCATTCTCGTTGTGGCAGCGTTGATCGACCGCTCACCGCTCATCCTACTGTCTGGCTTAGGTGCGATGGCGGCGGTGTTGATCCTTGTGTTTCAGGACACCCTGCTTTCCTTGGTCGCTAGTGTGCAGATCTCCTCTAACGATATTGTGCGCGTTGGAGATTGGGTAGAGATGCCAGGGCTAAATGCCGATGGCGACGTCATCGACATCGCACTGCATACGATTAAAATTCAGAACTGGGATAAGACCATCACAACGGTCCCTACCAAGCGCTTTATTTCCGACCCTTTTAAGAATTGGCGAGGCATGAAGGAGTCCGGTGGGCGTCGCATTAAGCGTGCCATTCTTCTCGATCAGACCAGCGTGCACTTTCTAGCAGACGAGGAGATAGAAAAACTCCATCGCTTTCAGCTTATCGATGAGTATCTGAACGACAAGCAGAAAGATATCGAAAAATGGAATGCAGAACTCAAGGCGCAGAATAGCGATGCGGTCAATGCGCGAAGAGTCACCAATATCGGCACCTTCCGTGCTTATGTTGAGCGCTATCTTCGCAAGCACAAGATGTTGAACCAGGATATGACGCTTATGGTGCGTCAACTCGCGATGACCTCCGATGGCTTGCCCTTAGAGGTCTACTGTTTTACGAGTACGACTGTATGGCCCGAATATGAAGGCATTCAATCGGATATATTCGATCACTTGTTGGCAATCTTGCCAGAGTTTGGTCTACGGGTATTCCAGCATCCAAGTGGCGTGGATATGCGTGAAATGGGGGCGACACTTGCGCGTAGCCCCCAGGATGCTAGTGATGAAGACTAGATACGCGGAATTACTCCGCGTCCGGTCCTTGCTCATTCAGCCAACGAACGTCATATAGATCGCGGCGGCGGTCTAAGTAATTGCGTACCGAGCCTTCGTTGCGCAATTTTTTCAACTTCTCTAAATCCAAGTCCACAATCAACGTCATCTCTGTATTGGGCGTGGTCTCAGCCATGATTGCGTCATAGGGGAAGGCGAAGTCCGAAGGTGAGAATACTGCTGACTGAGCATATTGAATATCGGCATTGTCTACCTTGGGCAGATTGCCGACGCTGCCGGCGATGGCGACGTAACATTCGTTCTCTATAGCGCGAGCCTGTGCGCAGCAGCGCACTCGCAGATAGCCGTTCTTCGTGTCGGTCCAGAATGGGACGAACAGAACCTGCATATCGTTGTCGGCCTGCAGTCGCGCAAGTTCCGGGAACTCTACGTCGTAGCAAATCAACACGCCAATTCTACCAAAGTCGGTATCAAAAACTTTGAGGCTGTCGCCACCTTCCATTATCCAATCACGTTTCTCTGTAGGTGTTGGGTGTATTTTGTATTGCTTATCGATGGTGCCATCTCGACGGCATAGGAACGCAACATTGTACAGTAGGTCGTCCTCTATGATCGGCATAGATCCGGCGATAATATTGATGTTGTAGGAGACTGCCATCTTGCTGATTGATTGAATGATCGTATCAGTACAAGTTGCCAAATACTTAATTGCGTCAAGCGAGGTTTCATGAGTATCGATGCCCATTAATGGGGCATTAAAGAACTCGGGAAAAAGCGCCGCGTCGCACTGATAGTCGGAAAGCGCGTCTACAAAATATTCAAACTGCTGTAAAATCTCTTCTATAGATTTAACTGTTCGCATCTGCCATTGCACGAGCCCGATGCGCGCAGAAGTACGCACGCCGCCGAACAAGGGGCTCTTCTTTGGTTCGTAGTACAGGTTGTGCCATTGTAGTAGAGTGGCGAACCCCATCGACTCTTTGTCTTCGGGAAGATAGGCCTTCAGTAAGCGCTTAACCTCGAAATCGTTGGAGAGTTGGAAGCTAAGAATAGGGTCGTAAATCTCTTTTTTCTTGACCTGCTCGATGTATTCGTGGGGCGAGTATTGATCCGCATACTTAATGAAATTGGGGATGCGTCCGCCAGCAATGATCGAGCTCAAGTTAAGGCTCTGGCACAGCTCTTTGCGGGCTTCGTAGAGGCGACGCCCTAGGCGCAAGCCACGATACTGAGGGTCTACAAATACGTCTACACCATATAACACATCGCCTTTGGGGTCGTGAGTACTCAGATAGGCGTTGCCGGTAATCTCCTCGTAAGTATGCTTATCACCGAACTTGTCATAATCCACGATCACCGAAAACGCAGCGGCGACCACTTTTCCATGGTCTTCGATACAGATTTGCCCTTCGGGAAAAACTTTAAGCTGAGTACGAAACTGCTTTTCGGGGAATGAGCTGTGAAAATCTTGGTAGATGTTGTCCCACATGGCTTTAACATCTGCATAGTCCTCAAGACATAAATGTCGCAAGCTTAATTTGTGCTCGGAATCTTCAGGAACTTGCGGCGTACTGCTCATTTAAATCTCCTCGTTGTGGATCGATAAGCATCTAGTTTGACACGATTCAGGAAAATTTGCTTGCCTGCTTGGTTCAAAACAACCAAGGATATCGAGTGGTCTAGATTGCAAAGAGGGTATTCTCGGTTTTTTGGTACGGGGTATTAGGGGTAGCGATTCTGGCTAGTTCTCTTCCCGTAAGTACCGTTCGAACGAGATCGCCAGTTCTCAAATTGCCCGAGTCTAGAGTAGCTGCTGCTCGTCAAGACAGGCGAGTAACTGTTCAGCGAACTCAAGCAGCAAGGCCGCATCGCAGCAGCGCCTCTTACCGTGTAGGTCTACGCTACTGCCGAAAGGGGGGAGGTGCACGAACAGGACAGTCTGCAAGTTGGAGTGTAATGTCTTCAAGGACTCTAAGCCGTAGAGTAGCTCTTCGCACAAATACGCCCCGGCATCGCTAGATAACAATGCGGGATAGCCGGCAGCAGATAGGCGTGCACAAAGCGCGGTGTAGTCGGTGCTTGCAGGATAAGTGTCTTGCCCCTGTGGTTCTATGAGCGGGTGCGGTGGTAGTTGTTCGTTGTTATCTTTGCGTAGCGCACGTTTGTTGCGTGCTAGTGTTTCGATCTTAAATGCGCCAGCAGCACCTTCTCCCATTGCGATGATACAGTGTGGCTGCCATCGAGCGAATGCCTCGGTAACTGCGGGCCGTGGTTCCCCCCAACACACCGGGATACGAAGTCCATGCAATATATGTTTACTGCGATGGCCTGCGATGAGAGCCTGCGCTGCGATCCATGATGCATTGACCTCGCGCCCATCGAAAGCGTCGAATCCTGTAAGCAAAATGTGAGACATTGCGCTCCTTATTGCCTTTAGGCTGGGGTGTAGGTGTCTATCTCGCGACTAGGTATAAGATTGCTCGGTTTCTGGCGTCGACTAATTTCTGCCATCGAATGTCGACAGCTCCCCGCCTTCCGAATGAGTTTGCTCTCGCAAATATCACAACGCACACATTCTTTGAAATCGATCTCCTCTTTGCGGATTGCGCCAGTTGGACAGGCGTGCTCACACACTTTACATAGCGTGCATTGTGGCACTCTTTTGATGCGCAGCGGACTGACTAGTGCAACAATGCCTAGTGCTGCACCTAGCGGGCAAACATATCGGCAATAAAAACGCTCGACCAGTACACTGGCGATGAGTATCAGAATGAGTATCGCCCATAGCAGCAAGGAAGAACTAAAGAAGAACAGAGTGCCGAAGGGTTCGAAATATTGGAACAGGCTAATACTACTCCCTGAGATTGCCGTCCCGACAATCAATGCGAGAATTGCATATTTAGCAAACAAGGCATTGTCGTGGATTAACTGTGGCATCTTGAAGCGCCAAGCTTTTGGTGTGAAGCGAGTAATGACATCTTGTACGGCCCCGAACGGACAGAGCGAGGAACAGAAGACGCGTCCCCAGATAATAGTTGTGATGACTGTAAATATAATGACCATCAGCATCGGTAGATTTCCCAGGAAGATGCTTGGACCCTGATGGATCGCGCCAGTGATATGGGCTACGGATAGGAAGCCTCCTTTATAGAAGCCTAGGTACAGAAGCGTTGCTGTCAGCGCTACCCAGCGAACGCGTGCGTCCTTGCGAAGGAATGCGGTCATGACTAGCCCAAGTATCAACGAGAGGCTTAGTACCTCTACCCAAGGTGTTACACCCCAGGGAGGAGCAAACCAAAGCCGCACGAAGATGTTCGATTGCGCGATACGCTCGCGTTCGAGGTCGGCTTCGGAGAGGATAGGGTCGCCATTGATGAGTGCCTGACCAAGAGGAAATATGCTGTATTCCATGCCTATGTTTTCGGGGCTGCTGCGAGGCTTGTACAAAATGCTGAAGGGCTGTGAGAGATCGATAGTATCCTCTAGCACGATCGCGCCGGCGTAGTTGGCGTGCCCAGTGATTGCGCCCTCGTCTGCGCTGCCTGCTGTGACGAAACGGTTCGGGTCTAGGCGCGCCCCTTTGCCATCTCCCTGCGCGATCGAGAGCATATTGGCGCGAAACTGTGTGGCACCACTACCCCCGACTGCTAGTAGTATCAAGCCGTCGCCACCTAGGCGAGCACGAGAATCTCTGTCGGCTCTCTCATAGTCTTCAACGCCGATCACATGTTCGCCGATGACGCTGTGTCCGATGAACATGGCAGAGAGAATGATCTCTTGATCCATAGGCAGAGGAACGGTCATGACTCTGATCATGTCTGCGGCGAGCATGTCTTCCCAGCTCATGGATTCGATCTCGGCTTTTGCGTTAGCTATGGAGGCAAGAGTCTGCTGGTCAACCTCTTCATAGCCTAAGTAAGCGGTTGCTACGCGCCGAGCCGCACCGCGCGCTCCTTGACTGATGGCGAAGCTGGTCATGGTAGCGCCTGCAAGACCGTCTATATCGCGCATTACGCGAAACTCATCCTCTATCGCTTTGTTCCTGAACTGTTCCTGAAAAGCGGGGTCCGCTACAAAATCGCCAAGGGAGTAACGGTAGGACTCGGTGTAGTTGAGTACCTTCAAGCCTGTAAGTGTGCCGTCTGTGCTCATGCCGATCAGCATGTCGATTGGGGCAGCGAAGCCCTTTTCCTCGGGTGGCACATCCGCGCTTAAAAAGACGAAGCCCGCTAGCTCTTCTGTTCCATCTGCGGTGGATCTGTAGCCACGAAATACTGGTGGTTCACCGCTCTTGTCAGAAAAACGTGTGGCCTCGGGTAGAACTTGACTAAGCCAGGCATCTTGAAGGGTGTTGCTGAAAGGGGTGCGCACAGCATCGAGCGCGGGCGTCTGGGCATGTAGTGCACAAGTTGGGGTTAATAGCAGCAATAGTGCTGCCCAGGTTAAACCAAGGCGTAGCATAGTAGGGTGTTTCCTTAAGGGGTATTTAAGAGGGGGCTTGCGTTAAGACCCTCGGATTCTATCTCGAATAGGCCGCGTAGCAGCACGCGCCACTGGGAATATTGTTCCTCGACTGGGCCGCTCAGGCCATTAACGTTGCGGCTTAGTTCGAGTACTGCCGGTGCCGTTTCACTTACAAATCCAGAGGCGAGGGCGACAAACTCCTGTTCGAATATCTTGCTCCACTTATAGCGATTATAGTTCTGGCTAATCGCTTCAAAGCTTCCGCTATTGCTATTACCACTGCGGGCGCGCTCTAAACTAGAGCGTTCCTCGGTCACTTGCTCGAAGGAATATTGGCGCCAGATATCATAGATTGGTTTGACGTCTTGATACAAAGCTTCGTAATACTCGTCGATAGTATCGATGAATATCTCGTTACGCGCACCGATGTCCGCAACATTGCGTAGCAATGGATCGTTGCTCGCTGGCAGACTCGTTACGCTCAGTAGGCCTGTCTCATCCTCATGTAAATAGCGGGAGAAGGCCTCAGGTGATAGGTCGCTTGCGTAACGTAACAGGGTGACGTTGTGAATCTCGTCAAGCGCTGGTTGAGTAAGACTCTGGCGTACAGCGAGAAGGTCGTTAGCGATGGCTGCGTAGATGTCTTGAAAAGGGTCCGCGCCGAAGGTAAGCCCACGGTCGAGAAGCATGGGAGCCGAGTCCGGGTAGTCTGCCACTCGGGCGTTGTCGGCATAGTTCTGATTTAGCCAGACGCGGCCAGTGCTATCGGTAGCCTCTATATGCAGTAAAAGATCCGCGCCATCGGAGCGCAAAATTGTTCCTTCTACAATTAAATCGAGTGAGGGGTCGGTATCTGGCAGTACCCGCACCACGCCCCATTGATTGGAAGCAGCCAAAGTGCTGCGCAGGGCTACCGGTAGGTATTGGGTCTCTGTTGTTCTTATCTGCGAAAAGATCTGCGCGCCTGTTCGATTAATATCTTCACTCCCTGCGAGAGTCGAGAAGACGAGAACGCCTATATCGAATGACTGCGCCTCTGTGGGCGAGTTGTTGGCAGTGATTAAGGATACGGTGCCCACGGGAAGCGGCCCAGCCGGTTCGGGGCTTGGCGCCGTAGCGCAGGCAGTTAAAAGTAGGCTGAGTGAGGCGCATAGGCCTAGGCGTCGCCAATGGAATATGGCGCTCAACGGGCAGCTTCCTCTGGATTTCGTGCGCTGCAGACTCGGCCGCGGCTTAGGGTCTGTACGCAATGGATTCCATCTTCTGGGGCGTCGTAGGAGGTATAGAAGCTAATGAGGTTGAAGGGCAAGGAATTCCGACTAGAAACGCTCGTGAGCATGCTAAGGCTCTCGCCACTTGGGTCGACGCTAAAGCGATGCTCGATAAACACACCGTCGGCGAGGCTAATCTGAAACACTAATTGCTGCCTGTCCCAGCCACAGTACTCTTTGCCATGAGGGCTGTTAAAGCTATCCTCTTCACTGCTAGCAGTACTGCATATCAGCGCCGCATCTCCGGGACGCTCAATGCGCACTTCGGTATCTGTTTGTACTATACGTATAGTGGTCTGCCGTGTTATCAACTCGGCCAAGCGGGCGTGGGAAATTAAGTTGCCGGCGCCGCGACGTGGATTGCTAATTCCGATGTTGCCCCCATCGCCTCTACCTTGTGAGCGCTCCATTTCCCTGTTGAGTTGATCGATGGTGCGTTGCAATTCGACATCCCACTTATCGCTGCGACCGAAATCCTTCTCCCAAGAACCTTCGAAGTTTGGGCGTAGGCGAGCGCTGCGGCCCTCGGCAATAGGGTCCTCGGCGGCCATAGCGCTGCTTAATAGGGCGAGCCCAGTAATAAGCACGATTCCTATTCGAATCAATGGGTTGCAGCGTGTCAGTTTGCGTTTGGCTTGCGTCATGGGCCTTTTGAACCAAGGGTTTGATCGGTTATGAGGAGTGCTTGCCTTTAGCGGCTTATCGTACCGAAAGGCCTTTACGCAGTACAGTGGCCAAGCTGTCGTTAGCTCTATGTTGAGATTTATCCAATAAGCTGTAAACTCAATTGGACACCAAATAACAATAACAAATGTCTGTGGCGATGCGTCACAGACTGTAACAGAAATTGGAGTACCAGCATGAGAAACGCTAGTCGAACGGCGGCATTGTTGTTTGCCGGATTTTTAAGCGTACCTATCCTTGCGCAGGAGCTAGTTGAGGCTGGACCAAGCCCCTATGAATTCACTACGCAGAAGTGGATGCAGCCTTTTGCAGAAGAAGGTTTCACTTGGGGCGGTAACTCTAGTGTAGTGGTTGAGTCCCAAGATCGCATATTCATGTTGCAACGTGGCGAAACTGAGCTACCTGACCCCTTGCCATCCGAGTACACTAATTTTGCAGGTTCCATGGGGTGGAATGTTCTGCGCGGTCGTGGGCGTGTTTGGCAAAACTGCATCTATGTGATCGACAGCGATGGCAATGTGCTTGAAGTTTGGGATCATTGGGATCACCTTTTCACCGGCACCGATGGCCCAGGCCCACACAAATTACGCATCAGTCCTTATGATCCAGAGAAGCGTCTATGGCTAGTAGATGAGACTGGCAATATCATCTACGTGTTTTCAAACGATGGTGACAAGTTGCTCATGACTCTTGGCGAGAAGAATGTCGCCGGTAACGATGAGACTCATTATGACCTTCCCCAAGACGTTGCTTTCTTGCCCGATGGTAAATTTCTAGTCGCCGACGGTCTTGGCGCTAACAAGCGCATCGTGGTTCGCAACGCCGATGGCAGCTACCATTCTGAGTTCGGTGAAGAGGGCGAGGCTCCGCATCAGTTTGCCTCTGTGCACTCACTAGCAATGGGTCCTAATGAGCACCTCTATGCTCTTGACCGCGATAACGCCAACGTTAAAGTCTTCAAGCAAACTGCAGCCCATAGCTCTAGCGCTTACCCTACTTATGAATATGTAAAGACTTGGGAAGGGCTAGGCTTACCTCTCGATATCACAGTGACAGAGAGCGCAGCTTGGGTAACAGACCTTCAGCCGCCTAAGATCGTAAAGTTTGATCTGGAAGGTAACTCGACCTATGTATTTAATCTGCCGGTCGAAGGTCCCGATATGTGGATAGAAATGCATTCTCTGTCGGTAGATGTCGATGGCAATTTGTACGGAACGGATAATCAGGCAGGGCGCCCACAGAAATTAGTACCTATACCTGGTGTGGACCCTTCGTTGATTATCGGGCGCCCTTACGTACCACGCTAGTTCTTTGGCACATGGCCTAACATTGTAGTAAGGGGCACACGCGTGAGTAATGCATTATTAACTGGGCTGTCGCTTAGTGACACCGAAGCTTTAGCTTTAGCTGATATTAACGACACTGCTGCACTGGCAGCAGTGGCCTCACGTTTGCGCGATGAGCAGCACGGTAAACTCATTACCTACTCGCGCAAAGTGTTCATCCCATTGACGCATTTGTGTCGCGATGTTTGCCACTACTGTACCTTCGCAAAAACCCCTAAGCGAATAGAGCAAGCATATATGCCGGTCGACAAAGTGTTAGAGCTTTGTCGGCAAGGCGCTGCCGCAGGGTGCCAAGAAGCACTCTTTACACTGGGAGAAAAACCAGAACTTCGTTATAGCGCCGCCCGTAACGCGCTTGATGAAATGGGTTTCGCAACCACGCTCGACTATGTGCGTGAAGTAGCGCGACGCGTGCTGCAAGAAACGGGAATGCTGCCGCATATCAATGCGGGTTGCATGAGCGCTGCAGAGATTGCGATGCTGCGCCCAGTCAGTGCTTCTATGGGGATCATGCTTGAGTCGGCCTCCTCGCGACTTTGTGAGAAGGGCATGCCTCACTATGGTTCTCCCGATAAAGATCCTAAAGTGCGTCTCGAGACTCTAGAGTTGGCTGGGCAGGCAAACGTGCCCTTCACCTCTGGCATTCTGATCGGTATCGGTGAGACTCGCTTGGAGCGCATCGAGTCCCTTCTCGCTATTCGAGCGATCCATGCCCGATATGGGCATATTCAAGAAATTATCGTGCAGAATTTCCGCGCTAAACCAGACACTAAAATGGCGCAAGCGCCGGAGCCAGATCTTAACGAGCTGCTCTGGACTATCGCCGTAGCGCGTCTGATATTTGGTGCGCAGATGAATATCCAGGCACCGCCGAATCTTAGCCCGGGCGTGTTGCCGCAACTAATTGCAGCCGGCATCGACGACTGGGGTGGCGTGTCTCCTCTAACGCCCGACCATGTAAATCCCGAAGCTCCGTGGCCTCATTTAGACCTGCTAGCTCGCGAGACTGCGGCGGCAGGTAAGTTCTTGGAGCAGCGCCTTACCATATACCCGAACTATGCACGCGAGCCGCAACGCTGGCTCGATGAGAGTGTGCGCAGTGCGGTGCTCAGACAAATAGATAGCATGGGCTTTGCGCGCCGCGATAGTTGGATGCCCGGTGAGAGCATGCAGTTGCCCGAGATCGAGGCGAAGCTACTCGAGCAAACCGTGCAGGTAGCTGCGGTGTCTGCGGATGTGCTCGAGATCGTGGCGCAGTGCGAGTCGCAACAGCGCGTCGACGAGACGCAGATTGCACGTTTATTTGCCGCGCGCGGACAAGACTTTGCTTATATCGCTCAGCGCGCGAATGCTTTGCGTCACGCGGTCAATGGCGATTCGGTAAGCTATGTTGTAAATCGCAACATCAACTATACCAATGTCTGTTATTTCAAGTGCCAATTCTGCGCATTCTCGAAAGGCAAGCACAGCGAAAATTTGCGTGGCAAGCCTTACGATATAAGCGCAGAAGAGATGGCAAGGCGCTGCACTGAAGCATGGGATCGGGGTGCTACGGAAGTCTGTATGCAGGGTGGCATTCACCCAGATTATACAGGTCAGACCTACCTCGATATTTTGCACACTGTGCGCCAGGCTACGCCACAGATGCATATCCATGCCTTCTCGCCATTAGAAGTCTGGCAAGGTGCAGCCACGCTCGGTATTAGTCTTGAAGATTTCTTGAAGCAATTGCAATTGGCTGGGCTAAATACCTTGCCGGGTACCGCTGCTGAGATTCTAGACGACGAAGTTCGCGCAGATCTGTGCCCTGACAAGCTGCGCACAGGCGAATGGCTACAGGTAATGGAGAGTGCGCACAAAATCGGTTTTAAGACCACAGCGACGATTATGTATGGTCATATAGAAACGCCACTGCATTGGGCGCGTCACTTAATACGCGTTCGCGACCTGCAAGAGCGCACCGGGGGCTTCACTGAGTTCGTACCCTTACCCTATGTTCACATGGAAGCACCACTTTATCTCAAAGGGAAGTCGCGCCGCGGGCCAAGTTTCCGCGAGGCCTTGTTGATGCATGCTGTGGCTCGCCTAGTCTTTCATGGTCGTATCGATAATATTCAAGCCTCGTGGGTGAAGATGGGCCGCGACGGAGTAGTAGCTTGTCTTAATGCGGGCTGTAACGACTTAGGGGGCAGCCTAATGAATGAGAGCATTACACGTGCCGCAGGTGCCTCTTATGGACAGGAGTGGCCTCCTGCGCAGATTGAGCAGGCCATCACTGCCTTAGGGCGTGTACCTCGCATGCGCACTACTGCTTACGATGATGCACCGTGCGAGCGACGCGATCTCGCCCATCGAGCTAATGGTTTGCTAGAGATCGAAAATACGCCAGCCAGTAAACTACAACGTAGTAAGCGCCTAGCGAGCGACGCCCGAATAATCTAGTGAGAAAATTACAATGAAAATAGCAATCACCGGTGCTAACAGCCGGGTTGGTCAAACCTTAGTTCAACACATACTCGATAATAGCGAGCACAGCGTTCTTGCCGGCGCACGTTCGGTAAATTCTTTGCAAGACTTACCACAATCGAGCCGAATAGAGACTGCAGCAATCTCCTATGACGCTGCCGACGAACTAGCTCTGGTCTTAGAGGGAGCTGACTGTGTAGTGCACTTGGCGGGTATTTTGATGGAGGGTAAAAACTCCAGTTATCGCAGCGCCAATGTAGAGGCAACTGCTGCCGTCGTTGCCGCAGCGAAGAAAGTGTCTGTGTCCCACATAGTCTTTATCAGCGTTATTGGCGCCGACGTTAACTCAGAGAATGCATATTTTCGCTCAAAAGCAGAAGCGGAGCAGCTGGTAGCAAATTCGAGTGTGTCCTCCACTATCATTCGTACGCCTATTCTACTTGGGCCTGGCGCTGCTGGAACGGCCGCTATCAAGTGGGCTTCTGGAAGCCCGAAACCAAAATTACTAGGGGGCGGGCGCTATACTATGCGTCCACTCGATATCGATGATCTCTGCGTTGCCATCGTCAATAGTTGTCAGACCCAGCTCAATGGAAGTACTACCCATGAGCTGGTAGGGCCACAAGCAATACAATATTGCGATTTAGTGAAGATGGCAGCGCGCATGCAGGGAAGGGAAGTTGCAATAAGTTCTTTCCCCATTGCAGTAGCCAAAATAGCCTCAGGGCTGAAAGGCGTTTTTCAGAAAGGAGGCATGTCACCCACTGTGATCGATGTGATCACGATGAACGAACATGCAGAGCAAAATGCCGATGTGGCTCTCGGCGTAGAGTTAACGCCGCTAGAGCAGACACTGCAAAAATTCATAACACAACAATAGAAGCTGAAGATGACTAATACTCCGAATCAAGAGATCGAAACTAACCCTATTCCCGACAGTCCTCCGCGTAAAAAGCCAAGCGCCTTGCAGCGTGGCATATTCCTGTTACTAACTGCTCTATGCTTCGTGTATTTGTATTACAGGCTCAATGGCGCCGCTATGCGCGAAGGTATGGGCTTGGTCGAATATATGTCGCAGGTCTTCTCCAGTGTCCGTTGGGTGCCGTGGTTGATGTTGATGATGGGTTACTCCCTTGCGTATTTCGCCATCGATACCCTTGTGATTACTAGAGCGCTGAACTGGTTTATCGCTCCAATCAAATACCGCGACATCATGCCTATTCGCGGCAGCTCATATATTATTTCAATATTCAATGAGCAGATAGGCAAAGGCGCGATGGCCTACTATCTGAACAAGCGCGACAAGGTGCCTGGCTGGGAAACCGGCTCGGTAATGTTGTTCATCATGTTCTGTGAGATTTTCTATCTACTCGTCTGGGCCACTATCGGTTTCGTATTCACGACAGAGTTGCTACCGGATGTGTTCGGCCTTATTCCGTATATCGCTGGCATCGCCGCTATCTTTCTCGTGCTATGGATACTCTATTTCCAGGGCAAGATATTACCGAATAGTTCGCTACGCGAGAAACGCATCTTGCACGCATTTAAACTCGCCAAGCCTTGGCATTATGGGGCGTTCTTCTTATTGCGATCACCTGCGATTATTCTCGCTGTAGTGGTGTATACCACCGCGCTGAACCTATTCGGTGTGGAGGCCAATTTCCTCAACATGATTGGTGTACTTCCAGTAATTTTCTTTGCGGCGGCAGTGCCCACACCAATGCGTGCAGCGGCTATCACGCTCTGGGTTGTATTGTTTCCCGAGAACGAGGGCCAGATGGCGGCATTCGGTTTCGTACAACATAATTTCTTTATTCTGTTCAATGCGAGCATTGGCCTGTTGTTCTGGCGCCGTGCCCAAAGGGAGTTGTTCGGTACTTGATCGCTCACTTACTCACTAGCGTTCGGCTAGTCCTCGCCATTCCCGTGGCGTGGGCTTGCGCCGCGCCCGAGACATTTCCTTCCTACTTTTTGCTTCTGCTTCTAGTGGTGGCAATCCTGACGGATTATTTCGATGGAAAGGTGGCGCGGCATATGAAGACTGCGTCTGCCAATGGCATGCTTTTCGATCATGGAACAGACTTCATTCTAGTGACGAGCGCATTATTTGCGTCCTCTTACTCAGGTCTAATAAATCCTTGGTTGCCTATACTGATCGTTTTTGCATTTTCCCAATATGTGCTCGATTCCTATTGGCTCCTGCGGCAGAAGAAACTCCGCATGAGTATGTTGGGGCGTTGGAACGGGATTCTCTACTTTGTACCGCTCGTCTTAATTGGATTTCTCCAACTAGAGTTTATGAGCGATTGGTCTGAGGCACTGCGCTCGACGATCATGCTGCTGGGGATTATCTTGTTAATCAGCACACTCGCCTCGATAGTCGATAGGGCTATTGCACCCTTACGAGTGCGGTGAGACACTGCCCCTTAAAACCAGAACCCTAACTAGCCTAGACGTCCCCGAGAGCTAGCGAGTCTAACAGTACTCCTTGCCCTTCAAAGACATGTCCATGGCCCATGCTCGCTTGAAGAGGACTCGTCGTGAAAGAACCTAGAATGACAGCAATGAAGAGCCTGCGCTGCCTCGTGATATTTCAACTAAAACTTGCAGCAGACGCACTTAGAGATCTTGTGATGAGTCCGGTAAGCATTATCTTGTTTATTCTTGACCTAATACTCGCGCCTGCCGAAAAGGATAGCCACTACCAGCAGTTGCTAAAGTTCGGTCGCAAGACGGACCGTTGGATTAATCTTTTTGAAGAGCATCACGCGCCCGAAGTGAGTCGCTCTAGTCGCACTCCCAGTTAATAACGCGCTCTCATTTTATCCCGTCAATTTCCAGATATTTTTTGTGGATTCTATTGCCGTTAAGCTGAGTAGGGGGTAGTCTGGAAACTAGTAGAATAAGTCACGATGAAATTGCAGCGGCAATACACGCGAAAACGCCTAGATAAAGGGCGAGAATAAAAAAGTATTCCAAGCAAAGATCTCTCTCGTATTTAACTAGGTGTGGTATGGAAAACGCTAAAGTCCTTGTTGTTGAAGATGAGAATATCGTAGCGCTTGACTTAAAGCGGCGTCTGTCGAAGCTTGGTTATAATGTCATCGGTATGGCATCGAACGCAGATCGCGCTCTTAAGTTAATAGAAGAACACCACCCTGACATCGTCCTGATGGATATTCATATCCAAGGGCATACCGATGGGGTCGAGATCGCGCGTATCGTCTACGAAAAATATCATATCCCCGTAATCTACCTCACTGCCTATTCCGAAGAAACGACCTTAGCGCGAGCAAAGCAATCTAATGCCTATGGCTACCTTTTAAAACCTTACTCTGAGCGCGAATTGCATGCAGGCATTCAGATGGCGTTAGAGAAGAGTCAAGCCGACGGCAGAATCCGTGACAGTCAAGTTCATTTGGAGCTTGCCTTGGTGGCAGGGAATCTTTCAACGTGGGAGACCGGCTCTGAAGATAGCGATGTTGCATTGTCCTATACCTCCGGTGGGCGAGTTTCCGATGTGTCGGATTGGCCGACCCTGTTAAAACAGATAGTGCCGGAAGATCGTGCGAAGGTATTTCAACGCATCGAGAGTATCAAACATGCACCAGATCTGGAGATAGAGATAAATTTCGAGATTCTCGATCCTGACATTGGTCATCGTTGGCTGGCTATGTTTGGCAAGTCCCATCAAATAGGCTCGGGAATTAAAGTAGTAGGGGTGTTGCAAGACATTACTGAGAGACGTCTGGTGGAAGAGAATCTCAAGCAAGCGGCGCTAGTGTACCGCTGTAGCGCAGACGGTATTGTAATTCTAGATTTAAGAATGAATGTAATTAGTGCCAACACTGCTTTCTCTCGCATCACGGGATATAGCAGTGAATACGCTGTGGGTTCTGAGTTGGGCTTTCTAGCAGAGAAAGTAATTGGCTCGCAATTGGCGCTGCAAATCAAGGCGGACTTAGAAAGCAATGGTTTTTGGCAAGGAGAAATCAAAACCTATCGTGCAAACCATGATTTTTTGTATGCATGGGTCAATATTGGAATCGTCCCCGAGAATGTCCACTCGCTAGGTCAATATGTGGTGGTCATCTCGGATATCACCGAGATACGCGATACACAAGATAAGTTATCGCGCATAGCCTACTACGATGGGCTCACCAACCTGCCTAATCGCAATCTGTTTATGGACCGCCTTGAGCTGGCAATGGCGAAGGCGAAGCGCGACAAGATAGAGATGGCGATTATTTTCCTAGATCTTGATCATTTCAAACGAGTAAATGACACGCTTGGGCATCAAGTGGGGGATATCATGCTCAAGGCAGTGGCCAAACGATTAAGATCCGAGATTCGTGCCGCCGATACCCTTAGTCGCATTGGGGGCGACGAATTCATAGTCATTATTGAGTGCTTTGATACAAGCGAAGATCTTGTCGTGATCGCAGACAAACTGCTCGACACACTTAGAAAGCCTCTCAAACTTGGCAATACTGAAGTCGTGCCCAATGCAAGTATTGGTATCAGTATTTATCCACGGGACTCCCAGAACAAAGACGATCTGATCAAGATGGCTGACACGGCTATGTACTCTGCAAAGAATAGTGGCCGCAGTCGCTACGCCTTTTATAAGACCGAAATGACCACCAAGACAGAGCACTATTTGCAACGTGAACATGAGCTGCGCTTTGCCTTGCAGAACAATCAGCTGCGCATGCATTACCAGCCGCAATATGATTCCATTAGTAAGCGTATTGTTGGGGTCGAAGCCTTGATTCGTTGGCAACATCCTGAAATGGGATTGGTGTCTGCTTTCGAGATAATTCCAGTGGCCGAGACAAGTGACTTGATAGTTAGCATCGGGAACTGGGTAATCGACGAGGTTTGCAGGCAGTGTGAGGAGTGGAGAAAAAACGACGTGCAAATAGACCGTGTGGCGATAAATGCCTCTCCGCGTCAGTTGCAGGACATTCAATTTGTTGGAATTTTGGCAGCAGCGATGCGACGACATAAGATAGCGCCGCACGTCATCGAAGTGGAAATTACAGAATCATGCTTGCAAGACAATGAGGAGAGTGTTCGTACCCTTAATGAGCTAGAAAAACTGGGTGTCACTATCTCAATCGATGATTTCGGTACTGGCTATTCTTGCCTGAGCTCCTTGCGAAGTCTCCCAATCCATCGCCTTAAAATTGATCAAGCTTTCGTGCGCGATATTCCCGAGGATGAGAGTGCTTGCGCAATCGCCTCTGCGATCGTGGCACTTAGTCAGCAGCTTGATATGGCTGTCATTGCCGAGGGCATTGAAACCATCGAGCAAGCAGATTATATGGAGTCAATTGGCTGCCAGGAGCTGCAGGGCTATTTGTATAGCAGACCAGTGCCTGCTGACGAGATCGTTTCACTTGTTATGGAAGACAAGAAGAAGATTAGTTCGTCTTAGACCTAGACTGCACTGATATTGGAGGCGAAATGTTTAGTAAGGGGGCCGGCGACAACAAGGCGAATCTTATGCGTCTGGCGGTAGAGGCCTCACCGAATGGAATGGTGGTGGTCGATACGAATGGCCGGATCATTCTTATTAATTCCAGTGTTGAGGCGTTGTTTGGCTATTCAGAGGATGAACTGCTTAATCAACCAATCGAGATTCTCGTACCCGAGCGCTTCACGCATCATCACCCAGTATTACGCAATGAGTACTTCGTGAACCCAGTGATGCGAGCGATGGGCCATGGGCGCGACTTATATGGAATGCATAAGAACGGCAGCGAAATCCCTGTTGAAATTGGCCTGAATCCCATAAGTCTCGACGGGCAGACATTGATCCTTGCCGCGATAGTCGATATTACGGAGCGCAAACGCTCGCAAGAAATGATTCGTCTAGCGGTAGAGGCAGCGCCAAATGGCATGGTGATGACCGATGCCAATGGTCGCATTACTATGGTGAACTCTCAGATCGAGAGCCTATTTGGCTATAGTCGAGAAGAGCTCATGGATATGTCCATCGATATCCTCGTGCCAGATCGTTTTCGAAAGCTACATCCCCAAGTGCGCAGTAGTTATTACCGCAACCCTATCTCCCGCTCGATGGGAAAGGGGCGTGACCTTTTTGCCTTACATAAAGATGGCAAAGAGTTCCCCGTTGAGATTGGTTTGAATCCCTTGCACACAGATATGGGTACGATGATCCTCGCTTCGGTGGTTGATATCACGGAGCGTAAGCAGCAAGAGGAAAGTCTCAAAGCGGCACTTAAAGAAAAAGAAATATTACTGTCAGAAATTCATCATCGCGTGAAGAATAATTTACAGATTATCGATAGCTTGATTGGGATTCAGTCAGAAAAAGTAATCGGTGAGAAAGCGCTCGGTGCATTTCAGGAAAGCCAGAATCGCGTGCGTTCAATCGCGATGATTCACCAAATTCTCTACGAGTCACAGGACTTTTCTAAAGTTGAAATCGCAAGTGTCATCAATGGCCTCGTCGATAACCTGATTCAGTCCTACGGTATCGATCTTGGGCAAATAGGAATGGATTTAGATCTTGCAAGTGTGCACCTTCCTATCGACAAAAGCATTCCACTCGGACTTATCATTAACGAAATTGTGACCAACACTTTGAAGCATGCCTTCCCGGAAGGCCGTCTCGGTCGTCTCTATATAAAAATCAAAAAAGAAGAGTTCAACAACATCAATCTTACAATCGAGGATACCGGCGTAGGGATTGCACAAGACTTCAGCATTGAAGAGTCTACCTCGCTAGGTCTGCAGCTTATTCAAACGCTAGTCGATCAACTTGGCGGCACTTTAGAAATTCGGCGCAAAGACCCCACGCGTTTTCATATCGTGTTCCCAGAGAATATCGACTAATTTTGACTCAGAGTTATTCGGAGGTTCCCTAGCTCCTTTAGCACTATTCGGTTTGCAAGCTTAGCGCAACCGTCCGTGCCACTTCAGCGACCATAGGGTTGAGCTGCGCTTGCGCAGTGTCAAAGTCGCTGCTTGTACTGGTTTCTGAGAAGATCGCGATCGCCACTTCTTTTCCGGGTAGCAGGATGAAGCCCACATCGTGAGATACCGGACCGTTTTCACCTGTTTTGTGTGCGATGGGTATATCGGCGGGCACGCCGGCACCAATTTTCGTTTTCACCGTTTGCGCGCTCATCCAATCGAGAATCTGCTGCCGCGAAGAAGCGCTAAGAAAATCTCCTTTGTAGATCGCTTGCAATAACACGATGGTGTCGGCTGCTGTAATGTAGTTTTCTACTTCCGGCGGATTAGGCGTACCGAACATCTTGCGAGCAAATTGCAGGTCGGGTAGTTCTAGTCGAGTTGCTAGGTCTGCCATGGCAGGATAGCCCACCACATCGACTAAGACATTGGTTGCGGTGTTGTCGCTTATAGTGATCATCAACTCGGCTAAACGAGCGATAGGAACTTCCTGTGGAGTTGGCTCGTTTTGCACGACGCCGTAACCACCTACGATGTCTTTGGCTTCGACTACCGCCATGTCACTCAGAGAGAGAGTGCCTGCGTCGACTTGCTCCATAAGCGCGGATACTAAGAGCATCTTCACGGTCGAGGCTGGTGGGTAGGAGTTTGCTGAGCCCAGCAAGACTTCCTTAGCGTCACTGCCTTGCGCAGTGAGATCCAATACGCCTATAGACAAGCGCACCCCATTGTTAGCGGCTTTCTCAACGAGTGGCGAGAGTTTCTCCGACAGCTCTGGCCAAGGGGCCGCAAGCGCACTGCTCGCAAGTAAGAAACAAGAGGGAATTGCGATCCAGCGGGCAATGTCGCCTAAGCGTTGCAGCAACTTCATCGGCGGGTCTCCGTGACGTATTCAGTTAGCTCAAATATGAGCATTGAGAATAAACGTCACCGAGGCTGTATACAAGTTAGCCGTCACTGGTTTACACAAAGGCTGTAATGCTTAGGCCCCAGTATCGTTCTGCCACCCATATTGCGCCAAAGACTGTAATACTAACGCCAGCAAACGCGCGCGTGGCAAGTCGAATTGACTTTGGGGCACCGAGCGCGAGGAGAAGGGGCACTAGCACTAAGACTATTAGCAATTGGCCTAGCTCTACACCGATATTGAAACTAATTAAACCACTGATGTATTGGGCAGCTGGTAGTGACAAGTCGCTCAAAACTCCCGCAAAGCCAAACCCATGAATCAAGCCAAAACCGAACGCTATCTGCCAGTGTCGGCCGCGGAAAAGTGGGACAATGATATTGAGCCCTGAGATTGCCACTGACAATGCTATTAGCGATTCCACCAGCCTAGATGGCAGGCTCACAATGTTTAGTGACGCGAGAATTAAAGTAATAGAGTGGGCCGCAGTAAACGCGGTGACCACTTTTAAGATTTCGGTCAACATGCCACTGTAGTCGCGATTCAGGGATTGGGTCTCTTTTCTGCCTAACACTATGGGCAACAATAAAGCCACAAGGAAGAGAATGTGGTCCAATCCTATCCAGATGTGCCAGATCCCTTCTACCACGAAATTTTTCATGTGACTGAATAGTGAAGCACTGCGTTGAGCAAGCGTCACGCTGCGCTGCTGTGGCGAGAACAAATAAGAGTGTAGGCGATCACCCTCGTATACAGTTGCGATACCGCGATGTGAGGCGTCTATGTTGAAAAGCAAGTCGTACTGAACCGTAGTAACACCAGTACTCGCACATTGTCCTGTAATAGGAAGATAGGCAAACATGCCCGCGTTGAGATCATTAAGCATCGTAGTACCAAAGTTATAAGTGCAAGCTATGTCTGCACGCTTGAGCAGTAAGTTGGACTTGGCGTAGGCGTGTAGCTTCTCTTCTTTAGACTGCAACTCTCGCCAACTCACTTGGGCATCGGCATTGCTGTCTAGACCAATAGCGAGCTCTAGATCTTGTATGGCAATCTGCAAGTGACCGCTAACATCCTGGCCGTTAAAATTTAGTTCAAGATAGCTGTCACTAAGGCTATGTCCAAAACACTGTATCGGCATTATTAACGCCGCGAGAAGATAGGCGCGTAGATTCATTGCACAACCTCGCTACGTGCAAACACCTGATCTAGACGCACATCCTCAGTGCGCTGGGAATCTACCCAGCGCTTGAGGACGGAAAGCACTGATTGAGCGTCGTTTGCCTGCGCTGCTAGTGCGAGGAGTAAAGTATCTGAAGGCTCTTTTTGCAAGGCCCAATTGGCGCGAGCGGCAGAAAGTGCTTTCGCCGGTTCCTTGCTTAGATAAAGAGTAAATTGTGCGTAGGCTTTGTTTGGCAATGCCTCCTGGCGCTTAAAGGCTTCTTCAAAGCTTTTGGCGAGATTGATTTTTAGCAATTCTGCCTGTTCGATGTCTTGAGTTTTCTCACTCATTGAAAGTGCTCGAGCAAGAATAATTTTTTGTTCGTCAGATAATGCTTGCTCATCATGTGGGGAGAACAAGGTAATCACATCCTCATAGCGCGCTTGTTCGAGTAGAAGCTGTGCAAAATTAACTAGAACATAAGGATGATCTGGCGCCACCTGCCACGCTGCGTAATAGTAACGGATGGCGTCTTCGGTTTGGCCGAGTCGTTGAGAAAATCCAGCGGCACTAGTGAATAGCTCTGCGTAATCTTGTCGTGACAGATCGCGGTTCTCGTTTAGCAAACTTTCCACAAGCTCTAAGCTGCGTCGAGCATTACCAGTGAGTGCGTCAACTTGTGCAAGGCAGTTGATGCTCACCGCGGGCTGTACCAAATTGCTTAAGGTGTTACAGCTCTCGCGTGCGGCGTCGTAGTCGGCTATTACCAAATTGATCTGGGCTTGCATTAACCACGCTTGTGCATTTAGAGGCGCTTCTACGAGTGCCGCTTCAAGATGAGATAAGGCCTCGCTGAATTGATGTTCATGCTGCAAGACCGCGGCTAACAGAATGTGAATGGTCGCAGTCTTTTCCTGATCGGCGGGCCAGCGTTGAAGTATTGTAAGAGTATGGCCATAGGCGCGCTGCTCTTGAGTGTTCGCTGCTATGCGATAGGCTGCAAGGGCTTGTTGCTCTAAGCTGGCAAGTTGAGTTTGGTTAAGTCTGTTTGCGTCGCGGCTACTGTCAGCGTTTGCTCGGTTATGAGCCAACTCTTGTGATAGTGTTACTATCGAAGAGGACAGGGTTTCGACTACAAAGTCTTCTGATGTTGGCACAAACGGCTGTGCCGTGAGTAGCGGGCTAAGCATGCTAATACTGAGTGTTGTGAAAAACTTTACTAGGCGTATTGGCAGCATCGTATGAAGACTCCTTGTGTTAGTGCGAGCACTGTTGTGCGGTAAAAAGTGTCGCCCCGAAGGGCGACTAAAAACGTAATTCCTGACTTCATTCAGACACTGTAGAGCCCGCAATTGGAGTCTTCAGATAGGGGAAGCTCGTTTCAAAGTCAGACGCATTGACGGTGGTCTGGTCAGTGAAGGGCGCTGTATTATTTGGCGCTACCGTCGAATCAGAGATCAATGCGCCCATCATCACGCGCAACGCAATGTCTACCACATCATCGCCAGGACGGCGGCCATTCGGGAAGCCAGAGGTGTCACCTGCTAAGACGCCCATATTTTTTTGCATTGCTGCGGGCTTGGCGGCAATCGACGTGTTAAGGCGCAACATCTCGCTACGAGGGAACATGCCGTTCTCCACATTTGCAGGCGCGTTCAATCCCGTCACGCCACCTACCGCCAAGACTAGATCTTCACGAGGAAAGTTTGTGGGAGCTACCGCACCGGCATCACTAAACAGTAGTTCAAGTAGAAATGGGAGAGTAGGGTTTACTACATAGTCTGCGAACTGTGCATCGTCTACTGGTTCGCTAGCATTGAACTTATCTTTGTCAGGAACACCTATGATCACTTCATTGACAAGAGGAAAGCCGAGGCGGGACACTTGCTGCATCGAACCGCCGATATCGAGGCTGGATGTTGTCCATGCACCAATTACCGCGTCCGAATCCGTAAGACAAGAAACCGGAACCTCGAGAGCGAGAGTGGTCACATTAGTATTTCCAATTGGATTCTTCACGGCGTCTTCCGCACCAAGCGGATTGAGGTTCACGAGGTCGAATACTTGGCCCAGATTTACAGCAAAGCCTTCTTGACGTTGACCGACAAACACTCTGCCCGCACCACTGCAACCGGGAATGCTTATCGGGTAGATATGTGAGCTCGCGTAAGCGTTGTAGTCAGGAATGGACTTTGTCCCGATATTGTCGACAGGACGGCGGAAGTTAGCTGCTTGTGTATTCGCATTCACAATTGCTTGACTAGTGCCCGTGCGACGGTCTCCGGTAACGTAGTTGATTGAATACTCTTGTCGTGAGTTCACTGCACTGGTATCCATTGCATCGGGGCCAATACCCCCTGCGTTGATAAGCGGAATCGCGATATCTTTTCCGCCCACGGGCACTGTAACTCCGGCTAAGAGAGTTGCGAAGTCGAAACTGAAAGTGATGTCCTCCATGGAGTCGCCATCATTGTCGATGTGAATCTCGTATAAACCAGCAGTTTCTAGGTCGAAGTAGTTTGGTCCACCATAAGGTGCTTGTAGTGGGAAGTAGTTTGCGAGAATTGTCACATAGTCTTCACGACCTTCTTCGTAGCTACGGAACATATACAGATCGGTTGCATCAAGTTTAGGTAGGCCTGCGATCATTGGAGCTTCGCGGTGGCTAGAGGCAGAACTCGTTGCGCCAGTACTGAGTACCATTGCGGTAAGCACGCCTGTTGCAATCCGTTTTCGCATTAGTTTGGAATTCTTCATATTGTCTCCTTGTCTATCGCTAGTTTGTTGATCAAGAGCAACGCACCGAGACAGTCAAGCAATCGAGAGCCTGTTAGGTGCGTAAGCATGGGAGGCCTACGGAGGGTTTGTTGCTGGCAGATCAAAAATGATTTAGCGCGTAGGCGAGAGTGTGACTGATGTCGCACTTATGCTGAGAAATGGGAAGGTTTCTCGTATTTTTATGCTTTTGTGAGCAAGTTAGTAAAACTACTTACACGTAGAGTGATTTTGGGAGAGGGGATTAAGTTCGACTACAGGTCTGCTACTATGATCGAGTCGTTATCGGAGCTCTTTATGCGCAGTACCCTGACAAGAGTAGTCAATTCAATCCCTTTCATAGCCAGTTTGCTATTGGCTTGTACCGTGCAGGCCCAAGACGCCCCAGTCGGTCGTGAGGCCCAGCGCGTACTCTATCTTTCGGCTCAAGAGGCGTGGTTAGCCGGGCGCGCAGAGGAGTATCAAAACCTCTATCAGCAGCTTAGCGACTATCCACTGCGTGTATATTTAGATTACACCGCACTATCTCCGCAACTGGCCGGCCTAGCGCTCGATGGTGCCGATAGCACTCCCGTCGATTCCTTTCTGAATGAGTACTCGAACAGTTATTTGGCTGAACGTATAGAGCGTACTTGGGTAAACCTGTTGGCACGTGAGAAGCGTTGGGCTGAGGTGGTCCGCTATTACAATCCAAACAACAGCACCGCGACTCTGAATTGCTTCGCACTTGAGGCAAGATTACACGAGGGGGATATGAGTGCCTTAACAGAGGTTGCCCCTCTTTGGAATGTCTCCCGCTCCCAGCCCAATGACTGCGATCCACTGTTTGAAGCCTGGCTTGATGCCGACGGATTGACTCCCGATATCGCCTGGCAACGTTTTCGAAAAACCCTCGATTCTGGTAACAATACCCTAGCTCGCTATATCGCGAAGCTTATGCCTGCCGCAGAGGCGCGGTACGCGCAGCGTTTCCTCGATGTGGATCGCAATCCTCGTGCGCTACTACAAGTAGACGAGTTCTCAGATTCAGCGCCGCAGACTAAAGAGACGGTACTCTACGGTTTGCGGCAGTTGGCTATTAGTGACCCTAGTCTTACGTTGAACCTCGTGCATGAGTATGTTGCGCCTTTGAGCATTCCCGTTGACGAAGTCTATGCCATACAACGCTATGCAATTCAGCGTTTGCAGGTGCAGGGCAATGTCGAGGAGTCAGAGAGCTTATTAAGACAGGGGTCGCACTTAATCAGCGAACCTTTGGTCGCTTGGATTGCGCGCGATGCGCTCCGAAAACAGGACTGGCCGCGCCTCGAATATTGGCTTACACAACTTCCCGCTGACGCGCGTGACTCAGAGCGCTGGCAGTATTGGCGTGCTCGGGCCCTGCAAGAGAAAGGAGGGCGAGCGGCTCTCGATGAGGCGCAAACTTTGCGCCGTGGGCTTGCGAAAACACGCAGTTACTTCGGCTTCCTTGCAGCGTCGCAGCTCGGAGTTGATTACGACATGGCCGCACAAGCGGTAAGCGTCGAGCCTGCTCAAGTTGATGCGCTTATGCAGATACCTGCGATAGAGCGAGCATATGAGCTCTATGTGCTTGGCGAAGAAGCCGCAGCGCGTAGTGAGTGGCAGTTCGCCAGCGCCCAGTTCGATGATGCGCAAGTGATGGCTAGTGGCAAACTCGCAGAGCGCTGGGGATGGCACCGCAACAGCATTCAAGCCATGATTCGCATTCAGTTTTGGGACGATTTGGAGCTGCGCTTCCCTCTAGCTTATGCAGATAGTATCCACAGCACGGCACTAGAGACAGAGCTCTCACCATACTTGATCTATGCCATTGCTCGCCAAGAGAGTGCCTTCATGCACGATGTGCGCTCGTCCGCCGGCGCGTTGGGCTTAATGCAATTGATGCCTGCCACTGGTCGTGAAACTGCCGCTGGCATGGGTATGCGTATTTCCAATCAAGACCTCCTAATCCCTGAAACGAATATCGCGATTGGTTCTCGTTACCTCTCTAGTTTGCTTAAGGGTTTTGACGGCAACCGCATACTTGCGGCGGCCGCTTATAATGCTGGTCCGAATCGGGTAAGGCAATGGTTACAGCGTACTGCCGAAACCCCTGTTCCATTCGACATCTGGATAGAGACTATCCCTTATGGAGAGACCCGTAATTATGTGGAAAGCGTGCTGACTTACTCGGTGATTTATGGATACAGGATGGGGGAGCATGTGGCGTTGTTGAGCGAGGAGGAGATGGGAAAGAGGTTCTAGGCGCGTGGTTCCAGAACACTCCCTCCCATTGCGTTGCTTCTATTCAGTGAATTGGTAGTTGCCTGTTAAAGTCCCAGAAGCTAGTACCTTTCCCTCCATCGCTTTAAGTAAGGCTGCTTTGTTCAAACCCTGGGGAAGAATCGTATCGAGGTCTAAAGCGTAAACGGTGAAATTGTAGTTGTGCACCTTCCCATCCGCTGGCGGACGTGGTCCAAAATAGCCTGTTCGCCTAGTGCCATTGACTCCGTTAATCATGCCACTGAGCTGCGCATGGCCCATTACCTTTGCATCTGTCGATAGCCCTTCGGGTAGACCCGTGGCGGTGGCAGGAATATTGTAAGCAACCCAATGTACAAAAGGCTGGGGCATCGCGACTACCGGATCGTCTAGGATAAGTGCTACTTGCTTGGTGCCCTCGGGAAGGCTGCCCCAATTAATATCGGGAGACTTGTTGTCGCCATAGGCCGAGAACGCGATGGGGATGTCTGTATCGTGATCGAATGCCGCGCTGCTTACCTCTAGTGTCTCCTGAGCGAAACTAGAGGACGCAAATAGATGTAGTGCCAGCGCAATGCTCGTGGCGCTAAAACGTGTGAATTTTCTTATGCCGATCGTTTTCATTACATAGTCTCCGTTGATTTAATTGCTTTAGAGTTGCTGGATGTAGTGAGTAAAGCTGTTGCTCTGTCCAGATATAGCCCGTAAAGGTGGATTGATCAGAGAACTAGCGTAGACCGTTATAGTGGGGAAAAACGTTCGGATTTGAGGGCTATGAAAATATCGAGCTCATTGAAGCACTCTGGGCAGATACAGCGAGTACTGCAATGTTCGTTCGTAGGTTTTTAGTTTTCGATAAATCCATCGAACTCTTCAACGCGATCGCCAACCTCTTTTGCATCTTCGAAGGTAGCGATATGAAACAAAGCATCGCCACTGGTCACCAGTGGGAGTGTCACGATGCCGATGATAATGCCCGTGCTTCTTGCGCGGACTTCGACTCGCCCCCCTCCGAATGGGTCCGAGAGTACACCAAGCAGTTCGTTCTTTTTCACTCGACCGCCGATCTGTTTGCTAATACGCAAACTACCGCTATGGGGGGCGCGTACCCAATAGCTAGATTTGGCAATGAAGGCTTCTTTTTTCTGTTGGGATAGGCTAACCCCTTTGCCTGCGATCATGCCGATTGCTTGCATGACAGAAAAAATGCCGCGCAGTGATGAGTTGATAACTTTTTCGTCATAGCGAAGTGCTTCACCACCCTCAAACAGCAACATCGGAATGCCATTGTCGGCAGCGGCTTGGCGCAGCGATCCGTCGCGAATATTGGAGTCGATTACGACTGGAACGCCGAAGGCCATCGCTAAACGCTCGGTCTCGGGGTCATCTAGGCATGCGCGAATCTGCGGTAAATTATTGCGATGGATCGCGGCGGTGTGCAGGTCGATACCATGGGTACATTTCGTCACGACCTCGCTCATGAAGATATGCGCCAACTGTCCTGCCAGAGAACCAAGGTCAGACCCGGGGAAACAGCGATTAAGATCTCGTCGATCGGGAAGGTAGCGAATATTACGATTGAAACCAAACACATTCACTATGGGTACTGCTATCAAAGTGCCCTTAATCTTCGCGAGAGTTTTCCTGCGCGCAAGAAGCCGCTTGATGGTTTCGACGCCATTTATTTCATCGCCATGAATGGCGGCGGAGACAAACAGAATTGGACCGTCTTCCTTACCCCTTATGACCTCTACCGGGATTGTCATCTCGGTGTAATCGAATAATTTTGCTACTGGGATCTCGATCTGTTTACGCTTGCCGGGAGCGATAGAGATCCCGCCCACTAGCAACTCTTGCTTACTCGATGTAGTCATTAGCCCTTTCCACTAATTTTGTTTGGTCCGTTTTTTACGTCTTTCTCGATGTAGTCAATAATTGCCCCAGCCACGTCTTTCCCGGTGGCAGTCTCAATGCCCTCCAGCCCCGGCGAGGAGTTTACTTCCAAGACCAACGGGCCATGCCCAGAACGTACAATATCGACCCCAGCTAAATCTAGGCCCATTACTTTCGCCGCCTTAACCGCTAGAGCGCGTTCAGCGGGAGTGAGTTTAATAACTTTTGCCGTGCCGCCCATATGGAGGTTGGAGCGGAATTCGCCCTCTTTCGCGGTTCTTTGCATCGCGGCGATGACTTTGTCACCAATTACGAAGCAGCGAATATCTGCGCCTCCTGCGTCTTTGATAAATTCCTGAACCAAGAAATCTGTCTCAAGATCGCGGAACGCGTTAATAAGGCTCTCGGCTGCTTTGTCGGTCGCGGCTAGCAAAACGCCCTTGCCTTGAGTGCTACTCAGTACTTTTACGATAAGCGGGGCACCGCCAACGAACTCGATCAAATCCTCTGTGGCATCTGCGCGATTGGCGTACCCTGTAACCGGCATGCCAACATGCTTTCTAGCCAAGAGTTGATGGGCTCGTAACTTGTCTCGTGACCTAGAGATCGCCACGGACTCATTAACCGAGTAGACATTGCCTACCTCAAACTGCCTGAGCACGGCAGTGCCATATGCCGTGACGGAGGCGCCGATCCGGGGAATTACGGCATCGAATTTTAGAATCTCTTTCACACCCTTGCTTTTGTAATATACCGCTGGCTTGCTAGAGGTGATATTCATATAACATCGCAACACGTCTATCACTTTTGTCTCGTGTCCGCGCTCTTTGGCGGCCTCCACTAATCTCCTTGTAGAATAGAGTTTCGCGTTTCTTGAAAGAATTCCGATCTTCATAAATTTCTCCAATTAAAAGATATAGCTAAGGCGTGCTCGATATTGCCTCGCTGTGACTTGTCTTGTCACAGTGAGAAATGAAGGGCTGTCAAAATTTTTGAAACTGAATCTTAGTCATGATGAAGCTGTGACTTTTAAAGCTTAGATTAGGAGGGGCAGCAATAGGGCATAATTATCAATATAAGCTGAGATTTTTGATCGATATGTAAAAATTCTGGTCGGACTCTCCAACCCTATTGCCCAAATCATGTATCTGTATTGTCAAATCAGTTTCGACGCTCCTGAAATAGCGTTGGCCTGTCATAGTCAGCTATCGTGTCTTTAGGATACTATCATACTATCGAGCGACTGCTATGCGTAGGCGCTTTATATGCCTCGGTTCGCTGTGCCGTGCTTCTTAGTTGCTTGCGGGTACGGTGCTTAATTCGACTTTGCAGAGTGAGCGTTCAGAGTGAATATTCGCTACAGTTTTTTTATGCTCCTATTGGCTCCTCTGCTCGCGTGTTCAGAGCAAGCGCCTCCCTCTTCACTCGATGCACAGGTACTTAGTGCATATCCTGCCGAAGACGCTTTCCAGGCCGTTGCTGTCGATGCCGGTCACTTCTATGCAATCAATAATTTTCGTATCAGCCGTCATGACAAAGTTAGCGGGGTGTTTCAAAAAAGTTGGGACGGCGAGTCTGGTAAGTCAGACCCATTAATTCATCTGGACAGTGCGATGGTATATGAGGGGCTGCTCTATGCGGCACACTCCAATTTTCCGCAGTGGCCTATGACGAGTTCAGTAGAGGTATGGGATACCCAGAGCCTGCAACACGTGCGTAGCCACACCTTTCCCGATCCGCTCGGGTCGATGACATGGCTCGATCGCCACGATGGTTATTGGTGGGGCGGCTTCGGCAACTACGATCGCATCATCCCGCCGCGTTTGCAGGCCTATGGGAAAACCGAGAATACCTTAGTAGTAAAGATGGATGATGAATTCAACATCCTAGAGCAGTGGCACTTGCCCGAGGAACTTCTGCCACGGCTTCGCCCTATGAGTAATTCTGGTGGTAGCTGGGGAGTCGATGGCTATTTATATCTTACCGGTCACGACCACCCCGAAATCTATGTGATGACGATTCCCGAGGCTGGTCAAACGCTACGCTGGGAGACCACTGTCATCGTCGAAGGGTTCGACGGCCAGGGCATTGCCTGGGATCGCGATGAGGCTGCTTCCATACTATGGGGAATTTCGCGAGGTGATGCCGAAGTCTGGAAGTTAGAGATGCCTTCGATAAGTCTGCCCTAGACATAGTCATTACTCGCACTGCCTATACTGAGATTCAAAGCAGAGAGTGGCTAACTGTTGAGCACGGGCTCGCGTTTCGGCGTCTAATTGCCCGCCGATTAAATCACGAGCCTCTATTGCGTCTTGCGCTCCTTGGGCAGCGGCTATGGAAGTCCACTGATAGGCGATTTCCATATTCTGGATAACACCTTGGCCTCGAGAATAAAGTAAGCCCAAGGATAGCTGTGCATTGGCGATTCCACGCTTCGCAGCGAGTAGGTACCAATGAGCTGCCTCGACATAGTCTAGGGGCACTCCTTCGCCTGCGGCAAACATATCCCCCAGCATCACTTGAGCACTGACATCTCCTGTTTCAGCACGAGTCAAAAGGTCATAGGATTGTCCCAGCGCAGGCTTGCAAAGCAGCAACATCGCAGCAGTAAATGCTAGACACTTTTTCATAGCGATACACCTTAAGTTTGGTCTAAATCTATCGAGGAAGAGTATAGTTTTTTCTGTTGTTCTGCGGGAATAGTGCGAAGCGCTTTCATGCCACATTCGACTTGAGCTCTCTTTCTTAGGGCTTTGTTAAGTGTTCGTGAGGGGGCAAGAAGGAATGTTGGGCGATGGCTTGGTCTTTGTAATGGTGCCCAGAAGAGGACTTGAACCTCCACGCCCTTTCGAGCACTAGCACCTGAAGCTAGCGT
>CAXBOY010000001.1:0-83854 GCA_963977405.1 uncultured Gammaproteobacteria bacterium | reverse complement strand
GCAACGATGTCGGAAATTTGTGCGACATCTAACAAGCCTGCTACGCGAGGCATAAGATTCTTACCAGTAGTCGTAGCCGCAGCTAGCACATGGCTGTAGCCCACAGCGACTTCCGCAACTAGTGGTGCTACTGCCTCTGGCAGTTGGTGATCATAGGCTGCGTTGTCCGCAACTAAAACTTTGCTCACGCCTGTAATGGCGGAGGCAGCTGTTGCGACTGCCGCGCAAGCTGCACCGGCAACAAGAACCGTCACATCAGCCTCTATCGCTAGGGCAGCGGTGACAGTGCTCAACGTCGCTGGTTTCAATGCTGCATTATCGTGCTCTGCAATGACTAAAACGCTCATGAATTACCCTTCTATATACTTAGCAAATGAATACCGGATCGGTGGGTTTAGATCACCTTGGCTTCGGACTTAAGCTTACTAATCAGCTCGTCGACGCTGGCAACTTTAATGCCCGCGGTGCGCCCAGCCGGCGCCTCAACGCTGAGGATCTTCAGGCCAGAACTAACATCAACTCCGAGATCGCTTGGAGTTACGGTATCGATAGGCTTTTTCTTCGCTTTCATGATGTTGGGTAACGACGCATAACGCGGCTCGTTCAGACGCAAGTCAGTGGAGACCACCGCAGGAAGCGTCAGCAATACCGTTTGCTCTCCACCGTCGATCTCACGCGTAACCTTGAGCTTGCCATCTGCCACTTCGAGTCCACAGGCGAAAGTGCCCTGTGGCATATTGCCAATCGCAGCGAGCATCTGTGCCACTTGATTATTGTCTGAATCGATAGATTGCTTACCTACCAACACGAGGTCGATGCCCTCTTTTTCTACCAAGGCTTTGAGTAGCTTGGCCACCGCAAGTGGCTGCAGGCCATCTTCGGCCTCTACATGGATGCCACGGTCTGCACCTAAGGCCAGAGAAGTGCGGATCTGCTCTTGGCAGGCTTTCTCGCCAATAGACACGACGACGACTTCTTCTGCGTGCCCCTTCTCCTTCAAGCGGATCGCCTCTTCTACGGCGATCTCACAGAATGGGTTAATTGCCATTTTGGCATTAGTCAGCTCGACGCCGCTGTTATCTGCCTTCACACGAACCTTTACGTTCGCGTCGACAACACGTTTGACTGCCACAAGAATCTTCATGGATTCTCCACTGTGTATTGAGTTTATTGAGTAAGAGAAAGGCGCGCTCTAATTTGATGAATCCTTGATCAAATTCAGCGGGTATGCCCCGGAAAGGGGGCAATAATGCCGGGTTTATCGCAGTGCGTCAATAATGAGCAACCGTTATGGACAGTTGAGCGATCCCATAGACGAGCGATATTGGACAACTTATTGTCAACAAAGAAAGCTTGAATAATCTGCCAAGCGGCCGATAACTGAACTAAGTAAAATTTGCGGCACAGAGATTGCGTATAGAACTAAGAACACGCGCCATTTGAAGCTAATTACAAACGAGATTAATGCCATGAAAAATCGCTTTTTCACTATTGCCGCGCTGGTGGCCTCTACATTGCTGCTAAACAGCTGTGGGTTTGTGACAGCACCTCTAGGCTATGGCAGTGCCTATGTGGGCAAGGGCACGGTCAAGACTGCCGACAAAGGCGTCGAATACGGCAAGCAAGCGGCAAATATCGTCGTAGATACGGCAATCACTGTCGGTGAAGCGGCAGCGCAAGGTATGAAGAATGATCCCGCTGCGCCTGCCCCACGCGGCAGCCTGCGCCCTCGCTAAGCCATCGAGACTCCTTAGATTTTACCTAGCAGGAATTCGCCACCCGCGCTTTCCAACACGAGCTGCTCGCCCTGCTCGCCCGACTCTATTCTCGCCAAAGCCACCATTTGATAAAAAACGTTGCGTGAGATTAGGGCCTCTAAACCATTGCGTACGTGAAGTGTGGGATGGGGCTCTGTACCCTCCTCGCCCACTTCAATGGCGTGTTCAGCGTCAGCAGTCACCGTCTCACCCGTGTTCAAGGTGAACTTTAGGCGACGGGCATCCCCTTCTCCTTGCACATCCAGCAGAGTCGCCACGAAGGGACAGTCCTCTACCTCTATGCTAACGCGCTCTGCAGGGGTGACTAGAGAGAAGGAACCGTCCGGCTCACGGCGCAATACAGAGGCGAATAATTGGACCAAGGCTGGCCTGCGAATCAGGCTACCATCGTGATACCAGCGGCCATCGCGAGCGATGCGAATGTCGATCTTGCCGCAATAGGGAGGGTCCCAAAGATGTACAGGGGCTGGACCATTGAACTCGCCAATGGCGCTCAAGAGGCTTTCGGTAGGCACACGATTGTCTTGCATCATCTCCTCGTCAATGGCGCTGTTACGGCCACTTACGGTACCAGAGAATCCACATAACGACCAACGGCGCTGGCTAACAGGCGCTGGGGATTTTCCTCATATAGGTTGATCACACCAGCACGGGTATCGATGGTAACGACGTCTAGAATGCGGCCACTAGTCGCATCCAGAAGTGTTAACTGCAGACGCGCACGGTCTAAGCCGAAGGCAGCGCCCATATCGGTAGCCTTGCGATGGCGCAGTGCACTGGCCATCTCCGACCAGGTGCCGATGGTGTCTTCCCAGACATAGATGCGCGGGTAGACTACAAAATCGATACGATTGTTAAGTGCGCTTTCCCGGGCATCGAACAGGGTCTCGGTGCCACTAGCGCGCATGACGCGAGGAAACTGCCGACTAATCTGATTGGCGAGCAAATCTGCTACTTGATCCTCAACATAGAATGCACTCGGTGCTAACACAGCATTGTTCTGGTTGAGTACGGCCTCTTGCATCGCTGCAAGGCCGCTTAGGGCAACATAGAAACTGGTGTCTTGACCTAGCACCCAATTAGCAGTGCGCGTAACGTTATGATCTGGAATAAGGCCCGTTGCACCAGTCGCGGCAACTCCTTGATTATAGAGGTGATGCACATGACCACAGGCACTGAGCGCACTGATGCAGAGAAGAAATAACACACGCTTGAGCATGATGAGCGACCCTTTCGGTATTAGGCTACGAAAAAACGGCAAACAATGGCCGGATTTCCAATAAAAAATGCTATAGCCTTAAGTAAGCACATAGCTTGCCAACCATGAGAAAAAGAGTGCGGGACGGGCCAGAGGCTTACATTTCGCGAACGCGGGAGCAGCGGCGGCAGCGATACACGTGGTCGGTGCCAGTGAGTACCATGATTTGTGGGGGCCAAGTGCACTTACAAAGCAAGTAGCCCATTTTCTGCGCCATCTCCACTTCCATTAAGCGTTCGCGCACGCTCTCGGTGACTCGCAATTCTGGTTCTGCCTGATTTGGATCCTCTTTGACACGCGGCACGAGCTTCACAGGCGCGCTAGATGCCGCCCGCTGTAATGCTGGCTCCACCTCTAGCGTTGGAATGGTATCCACGGGATCAGGCACATCTGCTACAAAAATCGGAATATCGGCGATTGCAGAGTCTGCAGGAGTCTTTAGCTTTTCTGCCGGTTTCGCTACAGCTGCACCCTTAACTTTATCGGTCGGATGGGCGGGCTCTGGCTCATCATCCCAATTCGATTCCTCTAGAAAAGCTTGTAACTCACTTAAGTTCATTGCTTGAAGCTCTTCATAAAATCGAGGTCTAGCTCATAGGGCTGAACTCGGTTAAGTACGACCCGCACTTGAGGAATCCCGTCACCCTGCAAACGCGTTAACTCGTTGGACGCAGACTCTAGTGTCGTGTGTCCGGCATGCACGACGAACAACACATCGCTGCAATGTCGAGCAACCACTAGAGTATCGCTTACCTCGCTCAGTGCAGGGGCATCGATGATAATTGTATCGAAGCGGCGCTCCAACATCTCAATCACGCGTTGGAAACGCTTGCTCGAAAGAAGCTCTTGGGGATTAGGCGGCAGTACGCCCGAGGGAATGACGAAGAGGTCTTTTCCGGGAATGCTATGCACGCAGTCGCGCAGCTGGGCGGCGCCAGCGATCAAGTGCGAAAGACCTGCAGCGCCTGCAGGCAAACCCACATAGCTTTGCGCTTTGCGCATATCGGCATTGATTAACAATACCTTCTCTGTTTTCCCCATCGCGAAGGCGAGGTTCATTGCTATCGAGGACTTGCCCTCCCCAGCATTGCTGGAAGTTAACAACACCACGCGACCACGTGGGAATTGCTCTAATGGGTCATGGGCAGGACGCAACATTTGCAGACGCGCACGCAGCACACCGATGCTGCTGGCGTATTCACGATCGGTCAGGAACTGCGCCGGATCGGACAGGTTGAGTGCAGGGGTTACCCCTACACAAGACTTGCCTAAGTGCATCTCGACATCTTGTTTGAAGTCGAGTGAATCGCGGCGCTGGAAGCGCATCGCGACAACGAACGCGGGCACCGCAACGGCGCTGAGATAGCCGAGCAATATCCACCATGGTTGCATCTGCTCGACCGGCGCACGCGGCAGGTCGGCCTCGTCTAAGACTTTTGCAGAAACAAGATGATTGAGGGAGTCGTCGTAGGTCTTAACCAGCTGCCGTATCAGTGTGTTCTCTAGCGCTGGCGTGAGTGCGCTAACGCCTTGCGCTGCGCTGTGGCGCAGCTGTTCAATTTGTTCGGCATCGCTTTGCAACGGCGGCAACAAGTCGGCGCTAATCGTGTCTGCTACTTGGTCACCCACATCTTCGTTCACAGGGTCAGGCGGCATTGTCACGCTGTCTAGTTTGGCCAGAAACTGCGCCGCAGCCCTCGCGATTTGCTCTAGCTGGGCATCTGCCGTGTACTCGACATAGGCCTGCGCTACGGCCTTGGCCCCCTGCTGTGCTCGCTGCGGATCGCTATCTTGGAAGTGGACAGATAAAAGATAGCTCTGCGGGATTACCTCTACGCGAATATTGTAGCGATGATCTCCCGCCACAGTCGCTGAGGAGACAATCTCGCGCTGAGTATTCATCAGTACGGTGACTTCTGTAGGACTGGGTGTCACGTTGCTAGGAGCGCTATTCGCCTGCACTTCAAGAAGTGTGCGCGACTCAAACATCGGCGTATCGAAGAGACTCACCAAGGCAATGATCAAGGCCACTGGCAGGCCAGCGAGTAATATGCCACGGGAGTGCGCGCGTAGTGGCCACCACCAACGCGGCCTTTGTTCGACTCGACGAATGCTCTGACTATCGCTCACAAAGAAGAGCTCCCACTGCAAGGGTTTAAATGCCTATAGCTAAAACTGCTGCTGCCGGCGAATTATACAGCAGCAATTTCTAAAAAATGGCTAGTAAGCCATATTAATTCATTGTCGCTGCGATAGGCCCACTTCGGGTTTTCCTTGTCTGCAGCAATTCATTCATGTTATATCGACCGCTCTTCGCTAGCCTTGAGTTTTATTTACCGGCATAGGAGCCACTTTTGTTAGATCGAGATTCCGCTACCTTCCTGCCCCTGCTTCGCGACGATGTCCCCCTTCTCGATGTCCGCGCGCCAGTCGAGTTTCTCAAAGGCGCCTTTCCAGCGGCCCATAATATTCCTTTACTCGACGATGACGAGCGCGCGCAAGTCGGCACTATATATAAACGCTCCGGACAAGATGCTGCAATCGCTCTGGGCAACCGCCTAGTCTCCGGGCATAGCAAAGCACAGCGCCTTCTCGCCTGGGAGCAATGGCTGCAGGCCCACCCGGGCGCGTGGTTGTATTGCTTTCGCGGAGGCTTGCGCTCGCGCACCGTGCAAGGCTGGCTAAGAGAGGTTGGCGTAGAATGCCCGCTAGTCCCCGGCGGTTATAAGGCGATGCGTCAGGCGCTCATCGACACTATCGACGCAGCACCCAATCGGCATTCGTTGATAGTGGTTGCTGGGCGCACAGGCTCGGGCAAAACTCACCTGCTCAATGCCCTACCCGACTCCATAGACCTTGAGGGTTTTGCACACCATCGCGGCTCCGCCTTCGGCACCCAATTAGGCGGTCAACCCACTCAGATCAACTTCGAGAACGCGTTGGCAGTGCGACTGTTGAAAATTGCGCGAGTACACGTCGCCCCACTATTCGTCGAGGACGAGAGTCGCGCAATCGGCTCACTTTCACTTCCCACCAACCTGCATGCTGCAATGAAGGTCTCCCCCATCGCCCTCATCGAGGAAGACTTGGAGTTTCGCACGCAAACTATTCTCAATGACTATATCGGCGACAACTCGAGGCAATTCCTCGAGGCCGATCCAGAGAAGGGACTCGAGCATTTCTATGATTATCTAATGGGTTCATTGGCCAAGATTCAGCGGCGTTTGGGGGGAGAGAATTACAGCGCCCTGCAAGACCTGATGGAAGATGCCTTGAGCGCACAGATGAACGGCGAAGGCGAAGAGTCCCATGCGCTTTGGATTCGCAAGCTACTGACGGACTATTACGACCCGATGTATGCCTATCAGCTCTCTAAACGTCTAGACCGGGTCGTTTTTAGGGGCAGCTCGAGCGAATTCTTGGAATGGGCGCGGCAGCACGTAGAACAATCAAGTTAGGTATTTGCCACCGCATAGATGCCCGGGGCATTGCGCAAATACCCTTTATAATCCATGCCATAGCCAAACAGATATCGATCTGGCGCATCTAGCCCCGTAAAGTCAGCGCGGGGCAATGCCCGATGCCGTCGGTCATGATTCTTGTCGACCAGTACTGCACAGAATACTTGCGCGGCCCTCTGCTCGAGACAGTATTCGCGAATTTTCACCAGCGTGTCGCCCTCGTCTAGGATGTCGTCCACAATCAACACCGTACGACCTGCTATGTCGCTTGAGGGGCGAGCCTTCCATTGCAAGTCTGCGCCACTAAGCTTTTCGCGATAGCGACTGGCATGTAAGTAATCTACCTGCAAAGGGAATGCGAGACGGGTTAGCAATTCGCCAGTAACCACCAGCGCACCGTTCAACACACAGATCACGATTGGATTGGATTGAGCAAGGCGCTCGCTGATCCGTAGGGCTAGGGCATCCAATGCTGCCTCGACTTGCGTCTTGTTGAACAAGCAGTCTGCCTCGGCGAGGACTTTATTGGCCTCCTCAATCACCACGGTTCTCCACCAGTTGCAGGGCAAGCGCACTGGCCTGCTTCCAGCGATCACTTCTCATCAACTCTTCGCGGTGCCACACCTTGCGACGTTGCATACGCACTAGGCGTGGATTAGCAGCGGCTCCCCTTGTTTCCAGATGCGCTTTGGCTGCCAATGCCATCGGCCGATCATTACACACCAGCACCATGTCGCAACCGGCATCTAGCGCCGCGTCAACGCGTGCCTCTATACCGCCTACGGCAGCCGCACCGGCCATCACGAGATCGTCGCTGAAAATAACCCCATCGAAGGCCATCTCGCCGCGCAGGATGTCTTGCAGCCAGTAAGTGGAGAAGCCCGCACAATCCGGGTCTACCTGCGGATATATAACATGCGCTGGCATCACGGCATCGAGCGAGTCGACACAGGCGACGAAGGCCGCAAGATCCTTGCTACGAATCTCATCCAAGGAACGATCGTCAACAGGCAACTCTAGGTGACTATCGGCGCCGACGCTGCCGTGACCAGGGAAGTGCTTGCCAGTAGTGGCCATGCCTGCCTCGTGCATCCCTTGCATAAACGCATTAGCCAAGGCAGCGACTTGTGCTGCATCGCTGCCGAAGGCGCGCTCGCCAATGACTTTACTAAGGCCAATATTAATATCTAACACAGGCGCAAAACTAAAATCGAAACCCGCACTGATCATCTCCGCTGCCATTAACCAGCCAAGCTCTGTAGCCATAGCTTGCGTTTGTTCTGGCGCTTGGTGCCAGCGCGAGGCGAACACACCCATCTCCGGCAATCTTGTATAGCCTTCGAGCAGGCGCTGCACTCGGCCGCCCTCTTGGTCTACGGCAATCAGTATTTGAGGATTACAGGCACGTATAGCGGCGTTCAGAGTTTGCACCTGTTCCGGGCTCTGGTAGTTGCGGGCAAACAGAATCACGCCCCCAACCACTGGCGAGGCGAGCAGAGTTGCCTCTTCTTTGCTTAGAACCGTCCCCTCAAGATCAAGCATTAGGGCGCCGGGAGCATCGGGCTGGTGGGTGTGTTCATTCGGGGAAATGGTCATGTTCGAGGAGCGGCCTCCGAGGCCGAGAAACGTTCTGGCGCGGCGAATTACCGAGCCTTTCAATCAGGGGCGGATTATCACAAATTCCGGGAAAGCGAGTAAAGCACTTGTCATTGGGCAATGACTGTATATAATTACAGCTACCATTCCCCCATGATGACGGTGCCAGCATGATTCAACTCACACCTCGCCAGGCTGAAATTCTTGAGTTCATCAAAGACTATCAGCAAGAAACGGGCTTTCCGCCTACGCGCTCAGAGATCGCCAAGAAAATGGGCTTTAAGTCTCCCAACGCAGCGGAAGAACATCTGCGCGCGCTAGAGCGTAAACAGGCCATCCAGATGGTGCCCGGCACTTCTCGGGGCATACGCCTGCCCACTCCGGAACACGTTGGCCTGCCTATCGTGGGTCAAGTGGCGGCGGGCAGTCCCATACTCGCCGTGGAGAGCATCGACGATTACTGCGACATCCCCCCCAACTTCTTCCATCCCAAAGCCGACTTCCTGCTCACCGTTAAAGGCAGCAGCATGATCAATATCGGCATTAACGATGGCGACCTGTTGGCCGTACACAAGAGTGCCACCGCAGTGGATGGCGATATTATCGTCGCCCGCATAGACGAAGATGTCACGGTCAAAAGACTGTTAAGAGGTAAGAATAAGTTTGAGCTGCAACTCATTGCTGAGAATGATGATTTTCCGCCCATTAATGTGGATTTACGGGAGCAGGAATTCACTATCGAAGGGATTAGCGTAGGCGTAATTCGCCGCAGTTTGTAGGAGCAGGCTTGCCCGCGAATGGGTCCGGTGTGGCACCAAGCAATTCGCGGGCAAGCCCCCATCGCTAGGGCAAGCGCTCCTACAGGTAATTATTTATCCACGATCCAACGACCGTTCTTATAGAAGGCTTTCCAGCCTGTCGCCTTGCCGTTCTCCTCCGTCAGTACGTATTGCTCAGCCGTCTTACGGCTATAGCGCACTACCGTCGGATTGCCATCGCTATCTTTAACTGGCGCGCTGAACAAGAACTCATACTTGGAATCGATCTCGTCTTTATGGGGCAGCAGTTCCGACACCAAAGGTGCGCGCGTCTCGCGATTCTTGGGGAATTTACTCGCGGCTAAAAACAAGCCAGCCGCCCCATCGCGCAACACATAATGGTCCTCTACCTTCTCGCACTGAAGCTCTGGCATTGGCACTGGCGTCATCTTAGGAGGCGCAGCCTGACCACTGCGCAGTAATTTGCGCGTGTTCTTACATTCTTCATTAGTACAGCCGAAGTACTTACCGAAGCGTCCGGACTTGAGCTGCATATCGGAGCCACACTTATCGCACTCGATGAGCGGGCCCTCGTACCCACGGATCTTATAATTGCCCTCTTCCACCTCATAACCCTGACAATCAGGATTATTGCCACAGATATGCAATTTACGTTTCTCGTCGATCAAGTAGCTATCCATCGCCGTGTTGCAGAGGCGACAGCGATGACGCTGACGTAGCAAGGCGTTCTCGGCCTCTTCGGCCTCCTCTGCGTTGTCGGTATTGATTGCCTCTTCGCCAGGCGTGAGATTGATAGTGGACTTGCAACGCTCCTTGGGAGGCAGGGAATAACCCGAACAGCCAAGGAATACGCCGGTGGAAGCGGTGCGAATCTGCATTGGACGCCCACACTTCGGACACGCAATATCGGTATCTGTTGGCTTGTTCGCACGCATGCCAGCATCGCTGTCTTCCGTCGCCGTAGACAACTGCTTACTAAAGCCCTTATAGAAGGTATCCAGAACCTGTTTCCACTCTAAACGGCCAAGGGCGACGCCATCGAGATCGTCTTCCATCTTTGCAGTGAAATCGTAATCCATCAGGTCCGAGAAGCTTTCAATCAGGCGCTCGGCCACGATGTCGCCCATCTTCTGCGCATAGAAACGACGGTTCTCTACCTTCACATAGCCGCGCTCTTGAATTGTGGAGATAATCGCCGCGTAGGTCGATGGTCGGCCAATGCCGCGCTTCTCAAGCTCTTTTACAAGACTCGCCTCGGTAAAGCGTGGCGAAGGCTTGGTGAAATGCTGAGAGGGGTCGAGCTCGACAAGATTGAGGCTTTCGCCCACCTCGACACTCGGCAACACAACATCCTCTTCCTTACTTGTTAGCACGCGCATGTAGCCATCGAATTTCATGATGCGCCCTTTCGTGCGCAGCTCAAAATCCCCGGCAGCCACTGTGATAGAGCTGCTCAGATATTGTGCTGGCGGCATCTGTGAGGCTACGAAGTGTTGCCAAATTAGGGCGTAGAGACGCTCGGCGTCACGCTCCATATTCTGCAGATTATTACTGGAAGTGTTGACCTCGGTTGGACGTATCGCCTCGTGGGCCTCTTGCGCGCCTTCTCGGGCGCTGTACTTAACCGGCTGCGCTGGCAGATAGGGTTTACCGAATGTCTTCTCGATATAGTCACGACACATCGCGAGCGCATCATCGCTCAAATGCGTTGAATCGGTACGCATATAGGTAATATAGCCCGCCTCGTATAGGCGTTGAGCCAGTGTCATCGTCTTCTTCACGCCGAAGCCTAGGCGAGTACTAGCGGCCTGCTGTAGTGTCGAGGTTATTAGCGGTGCCTTGGGCTTCGATGAAGTAGGCTTGTCTTCGCGCTTGGCGACAACATAGTTGGCCCCGTCTAAGGTCTTGAGTGCCTCATCGGCCCCCTGCTTATCGTTAGGACGGAAATTCTCGCCACGTAGCTTTGCCACTTGAAAGCGCAAGGCGTCTTTCTTGGCGGTGGAGAGGTTCGCATAAATCTCCCAGTATTCCTCTGGAATAAAGGCTCGAATCTCGCGTTCACGCTCGACGATCAGGCGCACGGCCACGGACTGCACCCGGCCAGCGGAGAGGCCTCGTGCAACCTTCGCCCACAGTAGCGGTGACACCATGAAACCGACAACACGGTCTAGGAAGCGGCGGGCCTGTTGGGCCTGCACATACTTCATATCCAAATCGCCGGGCTTAGAGAATGCCTCGTTAATCGCTTTCTTCGTGATCTCGTTGAAAACTACGCGCTTATAGCGGCTCTCGTCACCGCCTATAGCCTCTTTCAAGTGCCAGGCGATCGCCTCTCCCTCTCTATCAAGGTCGGTTGCGAGATAGATGGTATCGGCGTCTTTCGCTAGTTTACGCAGGTCAGAAACTACTTTCTCCTTACCTGGGAGGATCTCATACTTGGCGCGCCATCCATGCTCTGGGTCTACGCCCATACGCGCGATTAGCTGCTCTTTCGCCTTAGTTTTTTTGTGCAGAATTTTATCTTCCGGACTCAGTTTCCGGGTTGCGGCGGCGGCCTTAGCGCGCTCTTTGCTATCAATAGCCTGGGCGTTGCCGCTCGCAGGTAGATCACGGATATGACCCACACTGGATTTGACGACAAATTCCTTGCCTAGGTATTTATTGATGGTTTTCGCTTTGGCGGGCGACTCGACTATCACCAACGATTTACTCATTGTTTTGAACGGTTCCTGATACAGCTGCGGGTCATGGCTTGCCCAAAAATCGGACCACGCGCGTGCGTCCGGGGCAAAAGAAGCGGACATATATAAGGGCTGTGGAAGCGAGGGTCAAGCGTTTGTTTATTTTAGTGCTGTGAATGTCTCAGTACAAAAGCGCCCCCCATCGCAGCTTGCAATGGGGGGCGCTGCTATTTCCATAGACTCTCTGAGCATGTACCCGGAGCCTTTAGAACAAAGCTATGAGCGCTTGTCTTAGTCGATCTTTACTGCGTGGGTCCAATGGTTCTCATCAGGGCTCTCGCCGCGCTGAATCCCCACCAATAGATCGTAGACTTTCTGCATGACAGGACCAACCGACTGACCATTATCGTGGAAATGATGCCACGCGCCGTCTAGCCAAACCTTGCCCACGGGCGCGAGTACTGCGGCAGTGCCACAGGCAGCCATCTCCTCGAAATCGCCAATCTCCTTGCGCAAGTCGATTGGTCGATCCTCCACCTGCATATTCAGATGCTGTTCGGCCAGCGTCATGATAGAGCGACGCGTGACACTGGGCAGAATCGCATTGGATTTCGGCGTTACGAAACGATTACCCTTCATCGTGACGATGATATTGGCGGAACCTGCTTCATCTATATAGGTCCGTTTCGCCGCATCTAGGTAAAGTGCTTCGTTAGCGCCTAACTCCTGCGCCTTCTTCGTGGCGAGCAATCCACCAGCGTAATTAGCGCCCGCTTTATAGGCGCCAGTGCCATTGGGTGCGGCACGATCATAGTCGGAGACGGCCAAGGAAATCACAGCTAGGCCTGCACTCTTGTAGTAAGGCCCCACTGGCGAGACAAACACGCGAAACTCATATTCACTGGCAGGACGTAGGCCTAGGTTTTCACCAACACCGATCAACATAGGACGAATGTAAAGTGAGGCGCCAGAACCATGCGGGGGAATCCAAGAATAATTAGCGCGCACAGTCTCTTCGACACCACGTAGAAACAACTCGTACGGCACTTCCGGCATCAATAATCGAGCCGCAGTTTGATTCATGCGCTCACTATTAAGATCAGGACGGAATAACAACACCCGCCCATCTGGGGAAGTTTGCGCCTTCATGCCCTCGAAACACTGCTGGGCATAATGCAAGGTTGGCGCGCCTTCATGAACTGAGATCATTGGCGAGTCTAACAACGCCCCTGTAGACCAGGCTCCGTTCTTGTAGATGGCACTGAACCGCGCCTCTGTCTGCCGATATTTAAAACCAAGATCCGCCCAATTGAGGTCTTTCTTTACCATGGATGTAGCCACGTCGATATCCTATTTAGCGCTTTAAATTAACTATTCACCTGATCTTCAAACAGGTCTTCTAGGCCGCGTATTATGGGGGAAGTACAAGCGCAGGTCTACGGGCAACCAATTCAGACAAAAGTGTTAGCTAATAGCGCCGAACACGCTACAATGGTGAGAATTAGTGCGAATGCAGTGGCGGATCAATGACGGACCAGCACATACTCTTAGCTAGGCAACCGATTTTCGACATCGATATAAAAGTAAGTGCGTATGAACTGCTTTTCCGTGGCGACAATAGCAACCAAGCGAACGTATTCGACGGCGACTCGGCCACATCGCAAGTGTTCCTGAACGCCTTTAATGAGCTCGATATAAGCGAAGTCGTCCAGAACCACCCCGCTTATATCAATTTCACTCGCAACCTCATTCTCAATCCCCCTCCTTTCGACAGGCATCGCTTCGTCATCGAAGTTCTTGAAGACATTGAAGCCGATGCCGAGCTTTTCGAGAATCTGCAGAAACTCAAAGATGCGGGTTACACCATCGCACTCGACGATTTTGTATACAGCTCGAAATGGGACTCAGCCCTACACATAGCCGATATCGTGAAAATCGACGTCCTAGCGTTCGACGAGGCTGAGATAAAGCGCCATGTAGAATTATTAAAGCCGTTCAACGTTGTGCTACTCGCAGAAAAAGTCGAGACACATGAGATGTTTCACTACTGCAAGGAACTGGGTTTCACCCTCTTCCAAGGCTATTTCCTAAGCAAGCCGGAGCAAGTGAAGGGCCGCAAGGTTCCGGCCAATAAGCTAGTCGTACTCAATTTATTAGCCCAACTACAAGACCCCAACGCCGAACTCGGCAAGATCGCAGGAGTTATCGCTAAAGACCCTGTCCTGAGCGTGAAGCTAATAAAACTCGTCAACTCTGCCGCGTTCTCGGGAAGACGGGAGATCACTTCCCTACAGCACGCTGTCTCGATGTTGGGATTACGCCAGGTGAAAAGTTGGGCCACTTTATTGTCACTCAGCAATATGGCAGACAAGCCAAACGCGCTTTCTGTCTTGGCCATGACACGCGCCAAGATGTGCCAACTCCTCGCAGAGTGCTTTACCAGTACCGCAGATAGCGATGCCTATTTCACAACCGGTTTGCTCTCCAATCTCGACGCCTTCTTCGATGTCGAGCTACAAGAGATCATCGGCTCTATGCCGCTATCGCAATTAGTGGTAGACGCACTTTTACATGGCACCGGCCCCATCGGTACCATCATTAAGACCGTAGTCCATTTTGAGAAAGCGGAGTGGGATCAGTTGGATACCGAAGCGCTGGAAAAACTCAAGATCGGCACTAAGGAAATGGAACTTGCCTCCCGAGAAAGTATTCGCTGGGCTTCTCAATTAGGCTCCGTCGTTAGCAATGCTTGAACCTGCACTTCCTCATTTGATCGATATCGGCGCGAACCTTGGTCACGAGTCTTTTGCTCACGACTTCGACTCCGTCATCGAACGCGCTCAGAACGCGGGCATCCAACATCTACTCGTTACCGGAACCACCGCAAGTGCCTCTCAGCATGCTGTGGAAATTGCGCAGCGCCTGCCTAGTCTTTTGTCTGCTACTGCCGGCATGCATCCCCACGAGGCGCAGCATTGTGACAACGAAGCATTCGCGCAGATTAGCGAACTCGCCCGCCTTGAGATCGTACGCGCTGTTGGTGAGACAGGCCTCGACTTCAATAGGGACTACTCTCCGCGCGACACGCAAGAGCGCGTGTTCGCGCAACATCTCGCGCTTGCATGCGAGATCGACAAGCCAGTGTTCCTCCATCAGCGCGATGCTCACACACGCTTCCTGCCCATACTAAAAGAATATCGCGACGCGCTACTTAGTCACGGAGTCGTGCACTGTTTCACCGGAGAGCGACACGAGTTATACGACTATCTCGATCTTGATATGTATATTGGGATTACAGGCTGGGTGTGCGACGAGCGCCGCGGACATCATATCTTGGAGTTTCTAAAAGACATTCCACAGGAGCGTTTGCTCTTAGAAACCGATGCGCCCTATTTGCTGCCACGCTCGATCAGGCCGCGTCCGAAGAGCCGCCGCAATGAGCCTCATTATCTTACCGAGGTTCTGCGCGCTGTCGCAGAGGCAGTGGGGCGCAGCCCCATGGAAGTAGCCGAGCAAACTAGCGCCAATGCAAGGCGCCTGTTTCAGCTGCCGAGCGCTGCAACAATGAACTGATAGGCTTGCGCCTGATCGAAGGGCCAGCCAAGGTCCTGTGTAGAACCCTCCAACTGGATCACGGGAATGCGTAGACCATAGGCCTCTACCAATGCCTCGGATTCGCTAATCTCTTGCTCGCGCAGTGTGATGCTGTGCCCTCCTTCTTGCTGAATATAGGTGAGTACTGGCGCGAGCAAGGCTTGCGCATCCTCACAAAGATGACAGCCCGAAGTTGTGTAGAGGATTAGCGTGCTCATGCTTTGCCATCTGCTATTGCGAGTGCTGACTCGCGAATTAGCTCCGGCCCGCGATAGATAAATCCACTATAGATCTGCACAAGGCTCGCCCCTGCTGCAATCTTCGCCTCCGCGTCAGCTCCACACATGATACCGCCAACGCCTATTATCGGTAGCTTGCCTTGTAATGCTTTGCTTAACACATTAATCACATGGGCAGATTTTTCGGTCAATGGTGCACCACTGAGACCTCCGGCCTCATCTTTGAACCTACTGTCTTGCACCGCAGAGCGCTCTAGCGTTGTATTCGTGGCGATTACGGCGTCAATCTCATTGTCGATCAAGGCCTCGGCGATAAGTCCGATCTCTGCATCGCTAAGATCTGGTGCAATTTTGACGGCAAGTGGCACCTTTTTATCGTGAAGTGCCGTGAGAGTAGCTTGCTCGCTCTTGAGCAGAACTAACAGACGCCGCAGCTCTTCGCCGAACTGAAGCGTGCGCAGCCCCGGAGTATTGGGCGAGGAGAGGTTCACGACAATATAGCTCGCCGCCGCATAACACTTACGCATGCACAGCAGATAGTCATCGGCGGCCCGTTCTACAGGGGTGTCAAAATTCTTGCCGATATTAATGCCTAACACACCTTTATAAGAGCTTTTGGCGATCTGCGCCAATGCGTGATCGATACCCTTATTGTTAAAGCCCATGCGATTGATAATGGCGCCCTGCTCTTTCAATCGGAACATGCGCGGTTTCGGATTACCTGGCTGCGGACGCGGAGTCAGTGTGCCCACCTCTATAAAACCGAAGCCTAAGGCAGCAAGAGCGTCGATGTGATCGGCATTTTTGTCCAAACCAGCGGCGAGCCCAACGGGATTAGGAAACTCGATCCCCATGACCGTAGTCGGGGCGCTTGGCACCTCGCTGCTCACCAATGAAATCAACCCCGTACGATGACTGATATCGAGCAGAGGAAGTGTAATATTGTGGGAGGCCTCTGCCGGTAGGCAGAACAATGCTTTCTTAATCAGACTATACAATTTTGCTTATCGCCTTGAATTTATTGGCATCATCGAATTCGATGACGAAGGTGCCTTGGACACCTTGATGACTTAAAAATTTCTGTAGGATCTTGCCGGGGAACCGGACACGCAAGCCTTCCCGAGAGACCGCTTGCACGTCTTTGACTACTCCGCTGTACAATGCTTCGTAACGGTCAGCCGGAATAGAGATATCGAAAGTTAGTTTCTTCATCGCAATGTCTCAACCATTGTTCTACGCTCACAGCACTCACAAAGTATGGCTTAGCATTATAAGGGATTAAACTGAATCAGTCTGCGTCTACGCTATGACGGAAGGCGAGTGAGCTTACATGCCACACACTGCGACAAATCCTCCCTAGACATCGTTTTCAAAACGGTTACAATCCTTGGCTTTCGCCCTAAAAGATCAAGTATTTAACTAAGAAGAGACAGAGAAAAAATTATGAGTCACCACGGCATTATTACTGAACTCAAAGACTGGCTTTCTCAGCAGATTATAGGGCAAGAGCGTCTAGTTGATCGCTTGCTTATCGCACTTCTGGCTGACGGTCATTTACTTGTCGAAGGGGCCCCTGGTCTCGCTAAAACCAAAGCTATCAAAGACTTATCGCGCGCCATTGAGGGCGACTTCCACCGTATTCAATTCACCCCCGACCTACTGCCAAGCGACATCACCGGCACCGAGATTTTCCGTCCAGAAGACGGTTCATTCCGCTTCCAGCCTGGCCCGATCTTTCATAACTTGGTACTCGCGGACGAAATCAACCGTGCCCCAGCCAAAGTTCAGTCGGCGCTACTAGAGGCGATGGCGGAACATCAAGTCTCTGTTGGTCGCGAATCATTCCAGCTACCACCATTGTTTTTGGTGATGGCTACCCAGAACCCTATCGAGCAGGAAGGTACCTATCCGCTGCCCGAAGCCCAGCTCGACCGTTTCTTGATGCATGTCGCGATCGGCTACCCCTCTACTGAGGCGGAGCGCCGCATTCTGCAACTCGTGCGTAACGAGGCGCAGAACAAAGTTCCGGCCGCTCCTAAAGTGGTTAGCCAAGAAGACCTATTCGCGGCCCGTCAGGAAATTCTGACCATGCATATGGCCCCTGCAGTTGAGGAATATATTATTCAACTGATCATGGCCACACGTAATCCTAGCGCCTATGGCGACGATCTCGCTTCCTGGCTCGAATACGGCGCCAGCCCACGAGGCACGATCTCTCTAGATCGTTGTGCACGTGCCCACGCCTGGATTCAAGGCAAAGATTTCGTAAGCCCAGACGATATTCAGGCAGTGTTCTTCGACGTGTTGCGTCATCGCATCCTCCTCAGTTTCGAGGCGGAAGCCAGCGGTGTGACTCCAGACAAGGTATTGACTACGATTCTCGAGCGCGTACCTGCTGCCTAAGCAGCTATGCCTGCTCGTGCCGTATTCGAACATACTTTGCGTCACCCACACATGCCAACAATTGAGTCTTAGCCCCTATGACTACACCCTTGCAGATTGATTCACTTCAACAGCTCTATCAGAGCAAAGGGGCCGTTATCACTCTGCAGCAGCTATTAGTACAGCGCTACGCTGCAAAGATCGTCGACTATGTGCCCTTGAATCGCTCCATCGCAGGCATCTCCGGACTGCACCTGTCCAAATTGCGCGGCCGCGGTATCGATTTCGAAGAATTTCGCCCCTATCAGCAAGGCGACGATATTCGCACCATCGACTGGCGTGTAACCGCCCGCACCGGCAAGCCCTTCACTAAGGTCTTCCGCGAAGAGCGCGAGCGCCCGGTAATCATTGCGGTAGATCAGTCCAGCAGCATGTACTTTGGGTCTCAGGTCGCGTTCAAGTCGGTAATCGCCGCGCAGGCCGCCGCTATCTTCTGCTGGATGGCAATCGATAATGGCGACCGGGTTGGTGGTCTCGTATTCTCCGACTCGGACCACTCTCTTATCAGGCCCAAGCGCAGCAGGCGCTCTGCCCTGCATCTACTCAATCAGATTCAAGGCTTCAATCAACGCCTCTCCGACCATAAGCTTCGCGAAGCATCGGTGGCGGAAGCACAAACGAACCCATTTGGGCTGCGCCAGACCCTCGCGGACATCCGCCGCATCACCAAACCGGGCAGCACGCTGTATATCATTAGTGATTTCAGTAACTTGGACGAGGTGGCCATGCAGTATCTCAACCAGCTCTCGCGCCATAATAATGTAGTGTGTTGTTTCATCTACGACGCACTCGAAGAACATTTGCCTGTACCCGGTTACTACAGTATTACCGATGGCCATAGTAAGGGTACCCTGAATTCCTATAGCCAAAAGGCACGCAAAGACTACGAAGCAAATTTCACGACGCGCATGGAAACCTTGCAAGGCGACTTCTTAAAGTTGCAGATCCCTTTCCTCAAATTGCGTACCAATCAATTAGTAGTAGAGCAAATTAGACAATGGACGGCACAGACCCTTTAAGCCAGTTGGCCGATATACATCTCCCAGAGCCCGTAGGCTTCTGGCCGCCCGCGCCTGGGTGGTGGATATTATTGATCATCCTCTGCGCGCTAGGTTATTTTGTCAGCAAGCGCTTGATCGCGTCTTGGCGGTTGCGCCGTAGCTGTAGTTTCGCGATTCACGAGCTCGATAAGTGCCTCGCCCATTATCAAGAGACAGTTAAGAACCTGCCTGCCGAACAAACCGACGCACCAAAGCTGGACTTTGTGAACGAATTGAACGCCGTCTTGCGCCGAGTTGCTCTCAAGCACTTTCCCCAGGAACCGCTTGCGAGCCTAAGCGGGCCAGACTGGATCGCTTTTCTGCGTAGTCACGGCGACGCCTCTTTGCTAGATGATAAGCTTGCGAGTACCCTTAGTCAGGGGCGTTTCGCCAAGCAATGGGAGGTCGACGATCAGGGCCTCTATCGCATGGCGCATCAATGGATAAGCAGCCTCTATTTGGCTAAAATCGCCGCGAAGACCAAATCCACCGACCCAACAACACCGGTTTCTAAGCATGCTTGAGTTTACTTGGCCGTGGGCCTTTGCCGCCCTTCCTGTTCCCTTGTTGGTGTACCTCTTTTTTTCGAGAGCGGCGCGCCAAGATGCGGCCCTGTATGTGCCCTTTTATCAGCGCCTTTCTCAGTTGCAGACCGACTCTTCGCGAGTGGATACCAATCGCCTACTGCGCTGGCTATGCTGCATTCTCATTTGGTTAGCGATGGTCCTAGCGGCCAGCCGCCCGCAATGGGTAGGCGAAGCAATCCAGCTGCCCTCCTCTGGTCGAGACCTAATGCTTGCCGTCGATATCTCCGGCAGTATGGAAGCGCGAGATATGGTCATCAACAACGTTCAGCTGTCCCGCTTTGAAGTCATGAAAGTGGTCGTAAGTGACTTCGCCGAACGTCGCGAAGGTGACCGCCTCGGCCTAATTCTGTTTGCCGCGCACGCCTACATACAGACCCCTCTTACATTCGACCGCAATACTGTGGCGAAACTAATCTCCGAGCTCGAGATCGGCATGATCGAAGAGTCTGCTACCGCTATTGGCGACGCCATCGGGCTCGCAGTCAAACATCTGCGCGAACGCCCCGCGAATAGCCGCGTGCTAGTGCTGCTAACGGACGGTGTGAACAATGCTGGCGCCATATCACCATTACAAGCTGGGCAATTGGCACAGACTGAAGATATTAAGATTTACACAATCGGCATGGGTGCGGACTCCTTAGTGCAGCGCTCTTTCCAAGGATCGCGCTCTATCAACCCTTCCGCGGAACTGGACGAGGAGAATCTAACCGCGATCGCGGAGGCCACCGGTGGCCGTTATTTCCGCGCCCGTAATGTAGAAGACTTGGTCGACATTTACGCCGAGCTCGACACTCTCGAGACAATCGAACAGGATGAGCAGACTTTCCGCCCCATCAACGTCTTGTTTTACTGGCCACTCGGGCTTGCCCTAGTATTGAGCTTCCTTCTGACCTTGCTTAGTGTGCCTTGGGGTGCATTCTTTACCCGCAAGCCAGTAGTGTCCTCTATTAACGAGGCGAGTGCCGCTGGGGGCCAGAGATGAACGACGCGACGCTCATGACGACTATCGTCACGAATTTTCACTTCCTACGACCTCTATGGCTATTGGCTATTATTCCAGCAGTGCTGTTTGTTTCTGTGTTATGGCGCATGAATGAAAAGTCGAGCGCTTGGGATCAGGCCATCGATCACGACTTGCTGCCCTTCCTCCTAGACAGCACGAAGAGTGTGGCCGAGCGCACACCATTGCTCATATTGCTCACCCTCTGGCTCGTCTCTGCCGTTGCCCTAGCGGGACCAGTATGGGAGAAAATTCCACAGCCAGTACAGTCTCGTCAGGATGCCTTGGTCATCGTTTACGACCAATCCCTGTCCATGTATGCCACTGACTATGACCCAAATCGACAAGTCGTCAGCAAGCGCAAAGTGCTCGATGTCCTAGACCGCCGCACCGAGGGTCAAACAGGCTTAGTAGTCTATGCGGGTGATGCCCACGCAGTGACGCCTCTGACAGAGGACTCGATCACGATCAAATCGCTAGTACCCTCAATCAACCCCAATATGATGCCCGCGTTCGGTAGCAACACACTGGCCGCAATCGAGACGGCTAAGGGCTTATTCGCTGACGCTGGCGCCCTATCGGGCACCATTTTCCTCGTCACCGATGGCGTAGAGCGCAGAGATTTCGGTGCAATTGCCAACCTGTTGTCAAATACCGGCTTCCGCCTTGCCATACTCGGGGTTGGCACAGCACAGGGTGCGCCAATTCCAGCTTCGGGCGGGGACTTCCTGCGTCAGGCAAGCGGCCAGATCGTCACCCCCATCTTGGACAGTGGCGCCCTTGAGGACCTAGCGGACATGGTCAATGGACGCTATAGCGATATGCAGATCTCCGGGGCAGATCTAGACTACTTATTGGACGAAGACGCCTTCTTAGACCAAGATGAACTAAGTGACGCCGATGAGAATTTCGACATTTGGTATGAGGTAGGGCCATGGCTATTACTACTCGCCCTTCCCCTTAGCGCTATGATGTTCCGTCGCGGCTGGATACTCACAATCACCTTAATGCTTGGCGGCGTCAGCCTATTGACTCCAAGCGCGCCGGTACAAGCGGCCGAGTGGGATGATTTGTGGAAAACCAAGAACCAGCAAGGGGCTGAAGCCTTCGATAATGAAGATCCAAGCGCTGCAGCCGGTCTATTTAGAGACCCAAATTGGAGAGGCGCTGCCGCCTATAAAGCAGGCGACTTTGCAGGGGCCATTCAAGCTTATAGTATAAATCCTGGCGAAGACCCAGATGCTCATTACAATCTTGGTAACGCCTTAGCGATGTCCCAAGCCTTCGAGCAAGCCATCGCCTCTTATAACCGCGCGATCGCCTTAAAACTAGACCACGAGGACGCGATCTACAACCGCGATATCGTGCAGGCTCTGTTAGAGGAACAGCAGCAGGAGCAAGAGGAACAAGAACAAGAGGAAGGCGACCAAGCGCAAGAGCAAGAGGAGTCCGAAGAAGAATCTGAGGAAGGCGAATCGAGCGAGGAAGAACAGGAGCAAGAGCAAGGCGAGCAAGAGCCTAGCGAAGAAGAAAACGAAGAAGAGATGGAACAAGACGAATCTGACCAGCAAGAAGGCTCCGAGCAGGAGCAGAACGAGGAAGAGCAGTCCGGCGAAACGCCTAATCAAAGCAACGCCGAACAAGAAAGCCAGGAATCCTTAGAACAGTGGCTGCGCCGCATCGACGATGATCCGGGCGAATTGCTACAGCGCAAGTTCCAGTTCGAGTATCGACGTCGACAGCTGGAAAATCGTAACAACTCTCAGCCCACGGAAACGCAAATATGGTAAATCTGTTGGCATGCCTCCTGACGGTGGCTCTTACATTATTCTCATCCTTCACACATGCGCAGCCGGTCACGGCTTCACTAGATAGGACACAGATTGTGCGTGGCGAAACTGTCACACTCACGATTCGTGTAGAAGGCCAGCAAGGCGGCGTGCAAATGGACCTTTCGCCACTCGAGGCGAGCTTCCAGGTTGTTGCCACGCGCACGTCTAGCCAGATGCGCAGCATCAATAATTCCATGGAAGCATGGATAGACTATAACCTGACTCTTTTCCCATTGCATGAAGGCGACATTGAGATTCCTCCCCTGCTAGTCGCGGGCGAGTACACCCAGCAATTAGGTATACACGTGGACCCGAAAACGGAGACCACTATCGCTGGGCAAGACCTCTTCATGGAGGCGCTGATCAACAAAGACAGCATCTACGTACAAGAGCAGCTGCTCTTTACCATTCGCCTTTATTACACCATCAATGGCATTCGCAATCCGATCTTCACGGAACTCGAAATGCCAGACACCGTTATTCAGATGATCGGTACGCCGAATCAGTACGAGAAGTTGGTCGATGGCGTGCGCTATGGCGTCTACGAGAAGCAATATGCCCTATTCCCACAGCGCAGCGGCACTCTAGAGATTCCCGACATCATGTTCCGCGGCGAAGTTACGGATGGCTCCAGTAATTACGTATTCCGTAACCTCAACACTCGCACTATTACCTCTTATGCCGAGGGATATGCGATCGATGTGAAGGAAAAGCCAGCAGATTATCCGGCCGATGCCGTGTGGTTGCCCGCTAGTAACATCTCGATTCGCGAGACTTGGGACAATGACTTCAGCAACGTACGTGTGGGTGACGCGTTAACACGCACCATAGAGTTCGAGGCCAATGGTCTCGACGGCGCTGCACTGCCACCTATTACCTTCCCTGCCATCGCTTCTGTGAACACCTATCCAGAACCGCCCGAGATCAGTCGCTCTTATGTGGGCGGTAATATCGTAGGCGAACGTATTCAACAGAACTCTATGGTTGTAACCGAAGTCGGCACTATTCGCGTGCCTGGTGTCACATTGCCATGGTTTGATATAGACACCGAAGAGGTGAAGTACGCCACTGTCGAAGATACTGCAGTTCGTGTCGGCCCTGTGCGCACAACGAGTCAGGACGAGCCTATGTCACTTGGCGGCTCGGCACTGGATGACTCAGCTACTGGTGACTCCCCACAGAACGCTAACGCACTTCCCGAAACGCCACTAATTAGTGGTACTCAGACACCTCTCTGGGTTCTTGTACTCGCCGCAGCGTTAACTGCGTTGTTGCTGGCATTTACAGTCCACACCGTGAATCGTCGTCGCGGCGAGACAGCCCGCGCCAATAAAGCAACACCCGTCGGCGCGCCTATGTACCGCCAACAGATTGCACCGGAGTCCGAGAGCGTTGCCTTTAAGGAATTCGTGCAAGCTTGTTCGCAGAATCATCTTCCAGCCTTACGCCTAGCTTTGATCGCTTGGGGGCGTCAGTATTTCGCAGATGCGGATCTGCACAATCTCGACGAGCTCGCACAGCGCACTGGCGACAAAGAGATCAAGGCTATTTGCATCAAGATTCAACAAGCACTCTATGGCGAAAGCAGCCAAGATGCGAAGAGTCTTCAGGGCGATATTCAGCGTCTACAGGCGTTGATCACGGACCTACGCACACAGCATAAGTTGGCACAGACTAAGGCCGTCAAAGATCAGGATTACTCTCTGCCGCCGCTGTACAAGTCTTAAAATCATGCCACGCAACTCTTCTCTAGTGTACTCGACAGACAGCGGCAGAATGTGCCCTGCCTGTCGGCACCCTAGTGCTCAATGCCAATGCAAGAAACGCAGCAGCGTGACTCCAAGTGACGGAGTCGTCAGGTTGCGTCGTGAGACTAAGGGGCGTAAGGGTAAGGGAGTCACTCTGATCGACGGACTAGGAATGGAAGCAGAAGCGCTGAGCAGCTTCGCGAAAACACTCAAGAATAAGTGCGGCAGCGGCGGCACAATCAAAGATGGCACCATCGAGATCCAAGGCGACCATCGGCAATTCCTCGCGACATTTCTCCAAGAAGCCGGTTATAAAGTGAAACTAGCTGGCGGCTAAGTTCGAAGAGCTGGAAAACTGCGCAGCACTACACGGCGCCATCGCGAGCTCAAGCGTAGTCGTAGCGCAAGAATATATTCTTGCAACTCCTCGAAAGACCTCTCCTGTATATCCTGCGCATAGCTCATGCGTACGTACAGGGTCGTAATTCTCGTCATGTCGGCCGCTATATCGGGTCGACTTTCCGCGACACGATCAGCGAAATCCAACGGCCCTTCTCCTCTTCGTCGCGATAGGCCACTGCCCGCAAGATCAACTAACAAACGCAGATAGAGGCGAGTCGCCTGATCGCGCATATCACGCTTCCTGCCGCCCAATAAGAAGAAGGCCGCAATGATGAAGAACAGTAATATTGAAGCGCCGAGTGCGTAGAGCAAGGCTTGTTTCGCTCTGTCCCCGAAGACCGCCTCTAGCAACTGCAATTGCAAGTCTTCGTCGTAGCTTACGACCCAGCGGTTCCATGCATAGTCCATGGCATCCAGTCGTAAACGCAGCGTATTAAGCCACTCGGTGTTGCGAAACCGCATCATCGAGAAGCGTGAGTCATCTAGGAAACCCGGTTGATCGCCTAGTACCGCTTGCGCGCCTTCACTGATGCGCTCGGGAGCAACGGCCCCAGTCGGATCCATGCGCACCCAGCCCTGCCCTTCAAGCCAGATTTCGGCCCATGCATGCGCATTGTATTGATAGACCATCGTGTAGCCTTCGAAAGGATTAGTCTCGCCCCCTTGATAGCCCACCACCACACGTGCGGGCACTCCGGCTGCACGCATCAAATAGACGAAGGAACTTGCGTAATGCTCGCAAAAACCCTGGAGGGAATTAAACAGAAAGTCATCGATAGAGTCCTCGCCCAACTCCGGTGGCGTAAGCGTGTAATAAAACGGTTGCTCACGGAAATAGCGCATCACGCGATTGGCGTAATCCAAGTCTCCCGATGACTGAGCGCGCAAGCGCTCAGCGAGCCGATGACTGTTTGGGTTGCCATCCGATTCTGGGAGTTGCAGTGCGCGAGAACGCAAGACGCCAGACAGTTCAAGGTCTGTTTCATTAATCAAATGGGAACGCATTTTGTAACGATAACGCTGCGTCACCGGCTTCTCGGTGTGTAAGGTGTAGTAGCGGTCTTGCCGAATATCAGAGGCATCGAAATCCGCTAGTTGCAGTGCATAGATCCACGTCTGCTGGGTTGGTTCGAGAATAACATCGTAGTCCACTGCGCCACCCTTTATCTCGCCCTGTAGGCGATTTTGGAAGCGCTCGATCATCGCATAGGATTGAAAGGCAGAGCCGGCTCTACGCCAACTGCGTCCATCAAAAAAATCGAGTACCAACCCACGCCAATACATTTGATCTTGCATCGGTGCGTTGTTCTCGAAACTCACACGAAATGCGAGTTCGGCAGAGCGGCTAAGATTGCTTATATTGCCGGGGCTCATCTCATCCGTCACGCCAGTCTTATTCGAGGATACCGGCACAGGCATCGTCCACAGAGGGGCAATGCGGGGCACCAATACGAACAGCATGATGGCTAGCGGTATGGCCTGTACAACGAGACGCAAGGCTAACTTGCCGTTACCTTTCAGTGAACTACGCTGATTATCGCGTTGCAACGTGACTAAAGCGCCAGTAATCACTATAAAGGTTAACAAGGCATGCAGAGCCGCGAGAATGGTCTGCGAATAGATAAAGCCGACCATCGTCAGGACATAACACAAGCACACGACGATTAGCATATCGCGCCGCTGGCGCATCTCTAGTAACTTAAATACCGTACCGAGAATCAATAAACAGACGGCGGCATCCAAGCCCGCACCGGAGCCGCGATACTCAACGATCGTAAGCGGCAGCGCTAGGAAGACGATGATGATCTTGAGGAATTTATTGGGAAAGCCCACGCGCCCGATGAAAATCAAAATACGCCAAATCACGCAGGCAACGATGAGTACGCTGATCCATATAGGCAGGCGTAGTAAGTGAGGCGAAACGACTAGGGCCAATGCGCCTAACATCCACCAAATGGTTAAGCGAGGTATATGAGCCTGCTTATCCGTCACGAGGCCCCTCCTTGCCATAGCGCTAGAGCGCTTAGCAACTTGACGCGATGAGCATCGCCTCGTCCAAGGCTGTACTCCTGGCCGGGAATGCGCAGTCCATAGTCGATATCCTGCTGTGCCAATAGCAACACCCAGTAACATAGACGCGACAGGCGTTCCTCAGACTCCATGCCAGGGAACATCTCCCAATCCAGCATTAGCTGATCATCTACGGCGTCCACAAACTGTTTCACTTTCAAACCCTGGCCACGGGCAAGACTCTTCCACGCGATTTGCTTCAAGGAATCACCGGTTTGATAGGCGCGAAGGCCATGAAAGTCGTCGACGCCAGACTTCACACTCTCAGACTTTCCGGATGTCGAGCCCCCTACTAGCCCAGGGAGTGCCCCTTCAAGCGGGCGCGGATATACGAGGCAACTCATAGCGAGGTCTACATGGGACCAAGCGCGCCACAGGCCCAGTGGAAAGCGAGTCTGCACAGTTAACCTAGGAGCCTTGAGTAGCCCGCGCCGCGCACTGGGCAAAAACACCTTCACACGCTCTTGCTCATTGTCAAAAACATCGGCCTGGCTCCAATTGCAGCCAGGAAAGCGTAATTCCAGCATCTCGTGTTCTTGATTCGACTGCGTGCTTAGCAGTACTACAAATGCTGCATCCTCGCCAGCGAAAACCGGCTCTGCACCAACGCCACGCAGACTCAAATGCTGCAGATTTCGGAAGGTGTGCAAGATGCTCAAAATAAACAAGCTCACCATTAAGAAGGCTAGGCCGAAGGCGAGGCTCAAGACATAGTTGATTGCGGTGACAAAAATGAGGGATGTCGCGCTCAGGAAAAGCAGACCCGGACCCGTAGGCAGGATGAATATATTCTTACGATGCAGGGAAATCTCTTGAACGGCAGGCATTCTGCGCTCGAGCCAGCGCGTGACTCTAGAGGAAAACCATGGCTTCACCGCGTCGATAGGATTCATGATTTCCCTTAAAAGACGTCAACCTCGCTCATTAAGCGGTGCGCTAGTGCAGAACCTGTCCGGCCCTCGGCATCTGTGCTCGCGCGAAGGCGATGCTCGACCACAGCGGGCAAGATCGCTTGTACATCCTCTGGCACCGCGTGCTCACGTCCTTCCAAAAATGCCCATGTCTTTGCAGCCCTGACCACTGCAATACTGCCTCGTGGCGAAAGTCCGAAATGAAACGCCTCATTGCCTCGAGTATGGGCAACGATACGTTGTACATAATCTAGCAAGAGCGGACTTAAGCTCACCTGATTCGCAGCACTGCGCATTGCAATGAGATCATCTACATTCATCATCTGGGTAATAAAATCTCCACGGTCGAACTCGGCACTACGCTCCAACAAGGCCCGTTCAGCCTTTGGGTCCGGATAACCGATGCCGATTCGCATTAAAAAGCGATCGAGCTGAGATTCGGGAAGTGGGAAAGTGCCGGAAAGGCTCACAGGGTTCTGCGTGGCGATAACGAAGAAGGGCGATGGCAATGGCCGGGTTTCCCCTTCTACCGTTACCTGTCCCTCCTCCATAGCCTCCAGTAGTGCACTCTGAGTCTTAGGTGTGGTGCGGTTTATCTCGTCGGCGAGAATCATCTGACGGAAGATCGGACCGGGATGGAAGGTAAAGGCTCCACTTTGCTGCTCGAAGATGGAGACGCCGAGGATGTCTGCCGGTAAAAGGTCGCTAGTGAACTGGATGCGATTGAAGTCCAATCCAAAAACCCGCGCCAATGCATGGGCCAGAGTAGTCTTGCCCATGCCTGGGAGGTCTTCTATGAGTAAATGCCCTCCTGCAATCAAACAACATAACGCTAAGCGTATTTGCTGCTCCTTCCCCAACAACACCGTACCAATCTCGTCGACCGCCGCTTGAATCCTCTGCTGCATAGAACCCCTTTAACTTCTAATTTTCTAGGCAATGCTTGTAAAGGAAGCTTAGCCTTAGCCACCCACGGCCTTTAAGGCCTTCTCACCACTTTTCTTGTTTGCCTTGTTTACTTTACTTACCTTCTTAGCGGCATCATTGCGACTATCTTCAAGTTTTTTCAAATATTTAGCATCGACATCGCCCGTAATATAGTTGCCATCGAAGACCGAGCATTCAAACTTTGTGATCTCCGGATTGCCCTCGGAAGAGGCCGCGATAAGATCACTAAGATCTTGAAAAATTAACCAATCCGCGCCAATTAAGGTCTCAACTTCCTCGTCTGTGCGGCCATGGGCTATTAACTCACTAGCCGACGGCATGTCGATACCGTAGACATTTGGATACCTTACCGCAGGTGCAGCTGAGGCGAAATACACTTTCTTTGCACCCGCATCCCTTGCCATCTGGATAATTTGCTTACAAGTGGTGCCCCGCACGATCGAGTCATCCACAAGCAAAACATTCTTACCACGGAATTCGAGCTCGATGGCATTGAGTTTTTGGCGTACGGATTTCTTGCGCTGGCTCTGGCCCGGCATGATGAAAGTACGGCCGATGTAGCGGTTCTTTACGAAGCCTTCGCGATATTTCACCCCAAGGCGGTTGGCCAACTCGAGTGCCGAGGTTCTGGAGGTATCGGGAATGGGAATGACCACGTCGATATCGTGTTCTGGGCGCAGACGTTTAACCTTGTCTGCCAATTTCTCTCCCATACGCAGCCTTGCCTTGTAGACCGAGATCCCATCCATCAAGGAATCAGGGCGAGCGAAATACACATGCTCGAATATGCAGGGCGTGTATTCAGCAGGGCCAGCACACACGCGGGTATGAATCTGCCCTTTCACATCGATATAGACCGCCTCACCCGGTGCGACATCGCGCACGATCTGGAAGCCTTGTGAGTCTAGCGCTACGCTCTCGGAGGCCAGCATGTACTCGGTGAAACCACTGCGCTCGCGCTTGCCGAAGACGAGAGGACGAATACCGTTGCGATCACGGAAACCGACGATGCCATAGCCACCTAACATGACGAGGGCCGCATAGCCGCCCTTACAGCGCCGATGCACGCCTCGCACCGCTGTGAAGACGTCCTCGGCGGTAGGCTGCATCTTTGCGAGCATCTGCAGCTCGTGAGCGAACACGTTGAGGAGTACCTCAGAATCGGAATCTGTGTTGATGTGGCGCAGATCCTCTTTGAACAGGTCACGGCTAAGTTCAGCGGAATTCGTCAGATTTCCGTTGTGCGCGAGGCTCAAGCCATAAGGCGAGTTTACATAGAAGGGTTGCGCAAGCGCGGGGCTGGAACTGCCCGCAGTGGGATAGCGTACGTGGCCTATGCCCATCTTGCCTGCCAGCCTTTCCATGTGTCGTGTACGGAATACGTCTTTCACTAAACCGTTGTCTTTCCTGAGGTTTAGCTTTCCGCCATCGCTGGTTGCGATACCCGCAGCATCCTGCCCGCGGTGTTGCAACACCGTCAATGTGTCATACAAACAAACAGCAACATCTGATTTGCCAACGACACCCACTAAACCGCACATTCAATACACTCCAATAATTAAGAACAAAGAACCACCCCAACACACGCGAATATCACAAAGGCGGTGATGTAACTTCTGTGAAATCGCTTACATCCGCAACGTACACTCTCGTTAACTCAAGTAAATCAATACCATAGGGAATAAACCTAGACTCAATCCACCATGACTCTGTCGCGAAAAAGCTCGCGCCGAAATACACAAACACCATCAGTATGACAACGCCACGGGCGATGCCGAACACTCCGCCTAGGAGGCGGTCAGTCAACTTCAATCCTGAAATGCTAATCAGCTTGGCGACCAAATGATTGACCACTGCGCCAACGATCAAGGTCACTATGAATAAGACTGCGAACGCAAACACCTTCTGCATAGGTTCACTGGCGATCCAAGACCCCAACAACGGAGCGAGATCGGGGCTATAGACTCGGGCGATTAACAGCGCTGCGATCCAAGCCAACAAAGACAGTACTTCTCGTACGAAGCCTCGCCATAGGCCAAACATGCAGGAAATACCGGTAACCATCAAAATGGAGACATCTACCCAATCCAATTGCATTATTGCCCTCTGCTTTGTGTTTTGCGTTTAGGCCGCCCCGCGGGCAGGCTGCTAAAGCTCTTCGATTTCGTAGCGTACAACGATGCCGGCTAACTGGAACTGTTCCTGCAATTGTTGTTGCAACTGCTGCACCGCCGCGCGGTCCACGCCCGGCCCAACAAAGACAGCGACTAGCGGTCCCTGAGAGGACTCTAGTACTCTGGTATAAGCGCGATGCCCGGCGTTGCTGAGGCGTTCGACAAGATTGCGCGCATTGCTCTCGCTGGAAAAGGAAGCTAGGCGCACACTCCAGCCCTCCGGCAGGCCATCGGCGTCAAGTCTTGGGGCAGTATCGTTGCTTGTAGTTTCGCTCTGCGCAGAATCGAGATCTAGTGAGGCGATAATATCGTCGATGCTCATGGGAGCATTGTTATCATCTGTGGTCGCGGGGGGCTCTACTGGATCGGCATCCTGATTACTGGCAACGGAGTCTGGCGTTACTGAATCTGGCGCTGCCGCTGCCTGCTCTGCGGGCTCGGCGGGAACATCTGTAGTAGCGGAGACAGGTTCACCATCGGCCACTATCACAGGACGCTCGGGAATAATGCGAGGCGGTGTGGGAAATGGAGTGGGCTCTGGAATACGGCTCTCGATTGGCAGCTCATAGCTCCCCTGCCCGTCAAACAACACCGGTAATAAGACCACTGCAGCGATTAGGATAACCGCGATACCGACGACTCGTTGTTTAGTGCTCTGGTCCAAACCAGTCCCGCCCTCTTTGACGACAACCACTGCCTGTTTAGCGATGGTTTGTCTAACGTGTGCGCTCTTGTGCGACAAGACTCAAGGTGTCTGCCACTGTTACAAACGAGCCTGTTGCTAGGATTAAATCGTCTGCACTTGCATCGGTACAAATCCTTGCATAGGCAGCCGCGATACTGGTGAATGGACCACTCGTGGTGGCGCCATTTTGACGCAGAATCTCGTATAGTTGTTCTGCGTTCAGACAACGCGGCTCAGAGAATGCGGCAATATACCAAATGTCGACGACAGATTCTAAGGCTGTGTAGAAACCCGCGTGATCTTTATCATTCATCATCGCCAAGATAACGCGAATTTTACCCTGAATTTCACCGCGCGCCCTAGCTCTATACAGTTTCTGAGCCAGTAAATTAGCTGCGTGTGGATTGTGCGCGACATCCACGCGAAGAGTCAGCCCGTTGCGGGTATCTTTTAAGGCCTGGTAACGCCCTTCTATCTTGGGGTGCCTAAGGCCTTCTTCAAGCTGCGCGGGCGATACCTGCACAGGCAGATGCTGCAATGCCTCGACAACAGTGGCGGCATTGAGTAAATCTAAGCCGGGCATTGGCAGCGCCCCCTTTTGTAATTGTTGACCCGCCCCATCCTTGTGCCACCAATCCCAGGAATCAGCCCCCTCGCGGAAACCATAGTCCTGCCCCTGGTAGACCATAGCAGCGCCTATACGAGCCGCCTCGTTACGTAGACTCTGCGGAGGGTCTAGGTCACCACAGATTGCCGGCACGCCTGCGCGCAGGATGCCAGCCTTCTCGATGGCAATCAGCTCCCGGGTATCCCCCAGCCAGTCCTGATGATCCAAGCCAATGCTAGTGATGATGGATAAGTCAGGATCGACCATATTCACGGCGTCGAGACGCCCCCCCAGGCCTATCTCCAGAATCGCCACGTCGAGCCTAGCCTCCTCTAGTAGGAGCAAACCCACGAGTGTGCTGTACTCGAAATAAGTAATCGAGATATCGCCGCGCGCCACATCAATCTTTGCGAAACCCGCACAGAGTGCCTCGTCCGAGACTGTCTCTTGCGCGATACTGACACGCTCGTTGTAACGCAGAATATGAGGTGATGTGTAAGTCCCGACCCGGTAACCCGCTGCACTAAGGACAGAGGCCAGCATGGCTACCGTGGAACCCTTGCCATTGGTACCCGCTACGGTGATCACAATGGGTGCAGGACGACTCAGCCCAAGCCGAGCCGACACCTCACGTACGCGGTGCAGGCCAAGCTCGATCTCAGTAGGATGGAGGGCTTGTATTCTTTCCAACCAAGCTGACAGATCCATTTAGATGACCCTGCCACTACGTTGATTTAAAAAGGGTTTCAATCGATCGCCTTGCCGCCTTGCGGCGGCTAATTACAGATGCTGCTGCTTATAGATGCATCAGCTTAGAGAGCAAAGAGGATACGCGGCCGCGAATGTCCTTACGATGCACGATCATATCGATAGCGCCATGTTCGAGTAGGAACTCGCTGCGCTGGAAACCTTCGGGAAGCTTCACTCTTACGGTCTGGCGTATTACGTCTGGGCCGGTGAAACCAACCAACGCGTTGGGCTCTGCGATGTTGATATCGCCAAGCATGGCCAAGCTGGCGGATACACCACCATAGACTGGGTCTACTAAAACAGAGATATAGGGCAAGCCATTCTCGCGTAGGCGCGCAATGGCCGCTGAGGTCTTGGCCATCTGCATCAGGGAGATTAGGGCTTCTTGCATACGTGCTCCACCACTTGTAGAGAAACACACTAGCGGCAGACGATTCTCAATACAGGTATTCACAGCTTGGGTGAACTTCTCACCAACTACCGCGCCCATAGAGCCGCCGATAAAGCCGAACTCGAAGGCTGCCACTACCAATTCCACTGAGTTGACGGTGCCTTGCACGACGATCAAGGCGTCTTTCTCGCCGGTGCTCTTCTGCGCGGCCGAGAGACGATCTTTGTACTTCTTCAGATCTTTAAACTTGAGCAGATCCACTGGCTCCATGTCGGCATTGAGCTCAACCTGTCCTTCTGGATCGAGGAATAGTTCTAGACGGCGGCGCGCCGTGATACGCAGGTGGTGGTCGCACTTTGGGCACACCTCGAGATTGCGTTCAAGATCAGGCCTGTAGAGGACTGCTTCACAACGCGGGCATTTCTTCCATAGCCCTTCGGGCACACTCGTGCGTTGCTTGCCGTCGGCGCCCTGCGCGCCTGGTTTGCTAGACGTGCTATTACTGCGAATCGAAGGGAGGATTTTATTAATCCAGCTCATAAAAGGTTCCCGTAAATACTGTTGTTTTGATGAATGCGCTAATCAGAGCGCGTCTATTGCGCTGCGAATCTCGCCAATAACACCAACTGTTGCGACAAGCTGGTCACTCGAATAGCTCATATCTGCCTGCAAGTGGCCTATTTTGTCTACTATCGCGCTACCTACTATAACACCGTCGCTTATAGCTGCCATGTTCCGCGCAGACTCTGCGTCCTTAATGCCGAAGCCAACGATGATAGGCAGCTCCGTAATTGTTCGCAAATGATCGATCTTTGCGCGGATCTCGCCTTTGTCGGAGATAACCGCACCTGTCACCCCCTTCAAGGAGACATAGTAGAGATAGCCACTAGTATGTTTAAAGATCGAATCTAAGCGCGCCTCGTTCGTGGTAGGCGCCACTAGGAATACAGTGTCTAAACCCTTAGCGTGTGCAGCTGCGTAAAACTCCTCGCACTCAGCGGTAGGCAAATCAACGATTAGCAAGCCGTCGGCACCGGCCGCGTTAACTTCGTAAGCGAAGGCCTCATAACCCATAGTCTCAATAGGGTTCAGGTATCCCATCAGCAGGATAGGTGTATCTTTATCCTGCTGACGAAACTCACGCACCATCGCGAAGATGTGCTTGAGAGTAGTACCAGCGCGCAAGGCCCGCTCCGCGCCTAGCTGAATAACGGGACCATCCGAGGACGGATCGCTGAACGGCATACCCAGTTCAATAATATCTGCGCCATTTGCCACCAAGGCATGCATCAGAGGCACCGTCAGTTCCAGACCGGGATCACCCGCGACGATATAGGGAATCAGGACTTTCTTGCCCTGCGCTTGTTTAGAAGCAATAGTCTCGCTTATACGACTCATGAATTTCCAGCTCGCTACCCAGTGTTATATTTTAATGCCGTCGATATCAGCGACGGTATGGATGTCCTTATCGCCTCGGCCAGAAAGATTGACGATGATAATCTGCTCCGGGGACATAGTGGCCGCCAGTTTGCCTGCATAAGCTATCGCGTGGCTGGACTCTAGAGCGGGAATAATCCCCTCCATGCGCGTGCAGTCGCGGAATGCAGTCAGGGCTTCGGTATCGGTGGCATCCACGTAATGTACGCGCCCGATATCCTTCAGCCATGAATGTTCTGGCCCTACCCCAGGATAATCCAAGCCCGCTGAGACCGAGTGGGTCTCAAGAATCTGACCTGCATCGTCGCTCATCAGATAGGTACGATTGCCATGCAAGACGCCAGGGCGCCCTGCACTAAGAGGTGCTGCGTGCCTACCTGTCTCAATTCCATCGCCGCCTGCCTCTACTCCGTACATCGCCACATCGCTGTCGCGCAGGAACGGGTGGAACAGGCCTATGGCGTTGGAGCCTCCGCCTACACAGGCGACTAAGGCGTCGGGAAGACGGCCGAATTGCTCCAATGACTGGGCACGGGCTTCACGGCCGATGACGGACTGGAAATCTCGCACCATGCGCGGGTAAGGGCTCGGTCCGGCAACAGTGCCGATGATGTAGTAGGTATTATCGACATTCGTCGCCCAGTCTCGCAGCGCGTCGTTGAGAGCATCTTTAAGGGTACGTGACCCAGACTCAACGGAGATAACATTGGCCCCTAGCAATTTCATGCGGTAGACATTGGCGGACTGTCGCTGAATGTCCTCTGCGCCCATATAGACGTCGCACTGCAGACCTAGCCGCGCGGCTATAGTCGCACTCGCCACGCCGTGTTGTCCGGCACCAGTCTCGGCAATGATGCGGGGCTTACCCATGAATTTTGCGAGCAAAGCTTGGCCGATCGTATTATTAATCTTGTGTGCGCCGGTATGGTTGAGGTCTTCACGCTTGAGCATGATCTTCGCGCCGCCATAATGCTTAGTGAGGCGCTCGGCGAAGTACAAAGGAGAAGGTCGGCCAACATAGTGTTTGAGGTCATGATCGAACTCGGCCCAAAACTTAGGGTCTGCCGCCATGCGAGTATAGACTTGGTCTAGCTCCTCGACGGCCGCGATGAGCGTCTCACCCACGAAGACGCCACCATAGCGCCCGAAATGGCCTTGCTTATCAGGACCGCTAAATTGGTCGTTTGGCTGCTCTGCTTCGCGACTGCCGAGCTCGTTCACGCGATTCAATTCAGACACTATTCACCTCATTAAAAAAAGCTTGCATGCGCTCGGGGCTCTTGCGACCCGGCGCGGACTCTACTCCACTACTTACGTCTACCGCGTAGGGCTGGACTTGCCTAATCGCTGCGGCCACATTCTGAGCGTCGAGTCCTCCGGCTAGAACGATACGCTGCTGCGTTGCGCTAACGGCTCGGGCGGCGACTTCCCAATCAAAACTCGTTCCAGTACCCCCTGCGGAATTTTTGTCGAAACTGTCTAGGAGTATTGCAGAACTCGTTGTAAATCTTGCCATTTCTCTCTCTACATCGAGACCTTCGCGCACCCTGATTGCCTTCATATAGGGCAGTCCAAAAGAGGCGCAAAACTGGGGAGTCTCATCGCCATGAAACTGCAGACAATCTAAGTGCAGCTGTTTCAAGACGGTCTCGACTTGTGCCTCTGTAGGATTCACGAACAAACCTACTGCACTGACGAAAGCGGGCAGAGCCTCGCGAATCGAGACCGCAGCCTCAATGCTTAGCGCGCGCTTGCTGCGCGGGTAAAACACTAGACCTACCGCATCGGCGCCAAGGGTGCCGGCGACAATGGCTTCCTCAACGTTGGTTAATCCACAGATCTTAACTCGGGTTCGCAGCATTGTTTTAACCGGCACTTTCAAAAGGGAGCGATTCTAGCAAAAATTTCAGGGCTTTACCTATGGAAAAGGCTGTAAAAATCCTGGCCCTAATAAGCCCAGTTCGAGCCCAGAAGTGGCAGGATACTCTACGGCCACAAGGTATAAACCATGGGGACTTGCGGTCATGGCCGCGGCGGCTCTGTCGCGCCCTTCCAGCAATTGTTTTGTCCAGTTCGGGTCGCGCTTGCCGGCGCCTATCTCCAGCAGCGTTCCAGCGATGTTGCGTACCATATGCTGCAGGAAGGCATTCGCCTGAATATCCAATACGATATAGCGATGATGACGCGACACGCGCAGATGCATGACATTGCGAAACGGGGTGCGAGATTGGCAACCTGCGGCCCGGAACGCGCTAAAGTCACGCTCACCCAACAGGTGCTGACCCGCCTCATGCATCGCCTCGATATCTAGTTTCAATCGAGTATGAGTTAGGCGCTTCGCCATAATGGCTGACTCGACCTCACTGTCATCGATCACATAGAGATAGCGACGTGACTGCGCCGTAAAGCGCGCATGAAAATCGGGGCCGACGCTGCGTGCCCAAGTAATTCGTACCGAGGGCGGTAATAAGCTATTGCTACCCCGCACCCAAGCCTTGATGCCGCGGTCTACGGCGCAATCAAAATGGATAACCTGGCCAGTGGCGTGCACACCAGTATCGGTGCGACCGGCGCAGACTAATTCGATGGGGTGATCGGCGATTTTGGTGAGTGCCTTCTCCACTGCACCTTGTACAGTCGGGAGCTGAGGGTCGCCTTGGCGCTGCCAGCCGTGAAACGCCGCACCGTCATATTCGACGCCTAGGGCGACACGACACGGCTTGTTGCTTTCGTTTGTCAAATCAAACTCTTACGGAAGTTTCTGGGGCGAATTTATAACTTGCTGAGCAATTCGGTAGCGTCTTTGATTTGCTCTTCATTGCCTTCCTTCTGCACCTCTTCGAGGATCTCACGAGCGCCGTCGTGATCGCCCATCTCGAAATACGCGCGAGCGAGATCGAGCTTAGTCGCCGCTTCGTCCGCGTCGGATAGGAAGTCGAAATCGTCGTCATCGGAGTCGTCGTCCTCTCCTGCAGAATCATTCGCAGGTTCTATCGTGTCATCCACAAACTGCAAATCATCGAAGGGGCTTTCCGCTTCTGGCGCTGGTTCTGGCTGAACTTCTGGCTGAGCTTCTGGTTCTAGAATCTCCACGTCGTCATCAGCGGCAAGATCGAAGCTGTTGTCGTCGAAAGCGAAATCAGCCTCTTCTTCCTCGTCATCATCAAGGAATTCAATTTCCGCATCTTCATCATCGACGTCGAACTCGATCTCAGACTCGTCAGCTTCTGCCTCTGCGACTTCGGCTTTCGGGACTGAACTTTCCTCAATATCAATGCCGGGTATTTCTATTTCCTCAACTTCTATCTCGGCTTTCGTGTCTTCTTCAGTCTCGTCATCTATGACTGCGAAATCGAAGTCCACTTCATGTTCAGGATCGGCTTCCACCTCTAGCACAGTCTCTTCGACTGCCGCTGGGTCCACCTCTTCCTCAGGCTCATCGATAGAGAACTCAAAGTCTATGGCGTTGTCGTCTTCTTCTACCTCAACAGGCTCTATCTCTGCCTGTTCAGATTCGGGTGCACTGTCCTCAACCTCAAAGCTGATCGTTTCTTCGTCGTCATCGGAAAGGTCAAACGCGGCATCCAGATCTGGACTGTCGTCTTCGGACTCGTCAAAGTCTTCAATAACTGCGCCCGGCTCTGGGGAGGCAAAGCTTATTTCAACATCTTCGTCCTCATCCGCCTCTACTGCCTGGGTGGCGCTCTCATTTCGTGTAGTTGGCTCGTCTTCGTCAGGAGCAAACTCGAAATCGATTTCATCGTCTTCTTCATCGTCGAAGCTAATCTCGATCTCATCCTCAGGCTTACCGGCCAAGACTTTACTATCATCAACTTCTGCACTTGCCTCTAGATCTAGGGCTAGCTCCATATCATCAAGCTCATTGAGCTCTTCGAAGAAATCTTCCTCACCCTCTTCCAATATCTCACTATCTGTCTCGCTGGCTAACTGCGAGCGCAATGTCGCGATGCGAGCCTCGACGTTGGGTTTGCCCATGTCGCGAATTTCAGTTTCCTGCAACTTGAACCCCACCGCGTCTTGCTTGGCGACAAACACCTCAAGGAGCTTCATGCGCAGATCGACGCGATCGGGCTCTGCCACTATCGCATCGCGCAGCATCTTCTCGGCATCGTCAAAGCGCTCATACGCAATAAGCGCTTCCGCTTCTTCGAGGAGATCGACTGGGGGAAAAGGCTTCTGCAATGCAGCGCGCTTTGCGGCTTTAGCGAGTTCTTCAGCGACCTCATCCGGGTCTGCTTTCTCATCTACCGTTTCGTCATCATCAAAATTATCGTCGTTATAGAGCTCAGCATCGGCCGAACCGGCGATATCCAAGATCTCGTCCATCTCGTCTTCGGACAGATCGGCGCTAATAGAGGAGTCCCCGTCAGGAATCTCTTTATCGTCCTCGGGTTGCTCGTTCGCGCTATTAGCGTCGCCTTCCACTTCCATGCCGTCTATGCCAGCTAGGGCCGCTTGGTCTGCAGCACGATTGCGGCGCAGCAGCACAAACACGAGCATGACTATGACCAGACCAATCAGTGCGATCAAGGCATAAGTGTTCGCAACGAGGGTGTCTAGAATTTGTTGAACGAGGGTTTTCTCTGGCGCCATCGTAATGACAGTAGGTGGATCCACAGGCTCAGGCTCTGCCGCAGCGGCCTGCTCAAGCGCTTGCTGAAGCTGCGCCAATTCTAGATCGCGCAGGCGGATGATCTCTTGCGCGGAGTTAATTTGCTCTTCTAATAGCCCGAGACGAGCAGTTAGCTCGGCATTGACCCGCGCCGCACGATCAGCCTCTTCGCGTTGCACAGCGAGTGCATCCTCGAGACTAGCGATGCGCGCATCAAGCTCTGCGCTTTGCGCAGCGCTAGCGGACGAGGCGTCACTTGGCTCTGCATTGTCTACGCTCACCACGCTCAATTCGCCTCGGCCCGGCGCAGTAGCGGCGGTGGTCTGCGGCTGAGCTGTTACTGGCTGTGCAGCTAAGGGGACATTGCGGCGATTGTCGAACAGTTGATTCTGGCGAGCCACTTCGCTCATGGCCTCACGTGCGCTGAGGGTGCGGATCTGCTCTAAAGTCGGTACTCGCAATACTTGACCGCGACGCACCATATTGATGTTGTCAGCGATGAAGGCTTCACGATTCAGGCTCTGCAGCGCCAGCATAGTCTGTTGTACGGATACAGAGCTATCAGGGCGGATCTGCAGCGCGATGTCCCACAGCGTGTCCTGGGTACCAATACTGATGGTCTCGCTGGTATTGGCACTACGCGGTGATGCACTCGGTGCGGGCTCAGGAGTTGGCTCTGGCGCGGCAACTGGCGCTGGGGGCTCGATCGCAGGCTCTTCTACTGGCGCAGGCGTTTCGACTATAGCGGGTACTTCTTCCTCGGGCTCCGCAGGAGCAGCGAGGCGCGCAGGAGCAGCAGATGCAGCACTAGAGGTTTGACCTGCAACCTGCTGATTTTGAATAATTTGCTGGTCAGATGGTATCGCCTGTACAGGCTGCTGAATTGGGGCCGCACTGCCAGTGGCCGCAAAGGCCGGCAGGTCTAATAATAGCGTGTGCTCGCTGAGCAAACGACCGCTCGGCCAACGCGTCTCGAGCACGAAACTCAAATAGGGCTCACGCACTGCTTCTAGGGTGCTGAGCTGAACAAAGGTATTCGCACCGCGAGACTGAACATTAAATTCGATAGAACTAAGGAAGGATTCGCGCTCAATGGAGAAACGTGCGAAATCGCTCTCGTCAGCAATCTGCACACTAATTTGATCAGGACGCACATCGCCGAGTTGCAGCAGCGCAATTTGAGCATTAAGGGGTTGGTTCAGGGCAGAATCGAGAACGATCTCACCAAGCCCAAGGGCCTTAGCGTGAGCAGCAGCAAACAGCACTACCGAGGTGAACACCACCACGAGCTTTCTAACCATATTCCATTCCTTCTTAATGGCTTAAACCGCTGTCATGCGCTGGCACGGGAAGGGCTTGATGTCGATTCACAAGAGCTTGCAGCCTTAGCGCCACAAACTCTTGCGAAATACTATTCAATTACGTGCGCAAGTATTCATTATAAATAGTCTTTTATCAACACTTCGGCTATCTGCACCGAGTTCAATGCAGCACCTTTTCGCACGTTATCTGACACAATCCACAAATTTAGCCCATTAGGATGTGAAATATCCTCGCGAATACGTCCGACATAGACACCATCCTTTCCTGCCGATTCGGTCACAGCAGTTGGATAGCCTCCATCTTTTCGCTCGTCCATGAGAACCACGCCAGGCGCATCTGCCAATAAGGCACGGACCTCTTCAACCGTGATGTGCTCGCGAGTTTCAATATGGACCGCCTCTGAATGAGAGTAGAAAACTGGCACGCGCACACAGGTTGCGTTCACGCCAATGCTCTCGTCACCGAAGATCTTCTTGGTCTCCCAGACCATTTTCATCTCTTCTTTGGTATAGCCATTTTCTAGAAACACGTCAATCTGGGGTAGAACATTGAATGCGATCTGCTTGGGATAGACACTGGCGACCGGAGTACGACCATTGAGCAGATCCGCAGTTTGCTTAGCCAACTCCTCGATCGCTTCCTTGCCAGTGCCCGAAACGGCCTGATAAGTCGCAACATTGATGCGCTCTATCCCTACCTTATCTCGAATCGGTTTCAGCGCGACAAGCATCTGAATAGTCGAACAATTAGGATTGGCGATGATGTTACGATTCGTGTAATCAGCGATTGCCTCTGGATTCACCTCTGGCACTACCAAAGGAATGTCATCGTCGTAGCGAAAATGGGAGGTATTGTCGATGACGATACATCCTGCCTTACCGGCCTTCTCCGCATATTCTGCGGAAATATTGCCGCCCGCCGAGAACAGGCCAATCTGGACCTGACTGAAGTCGAAATCGGCTAGGTTCTGCACTGTTACTGGCTTACCGCGAAACATGACCTTGGTGCCGGCTGAGCGCTCGCTGGCCAGCGGAAATAGCTGACCTACGGGGAATTTACGCTCTTCGAGAATGCTGATCAGGGTTTCCCCTACCGCTCCAGTTGCCCCAACCACTGCCACATTATAAGTCTTCATCGCTTCCTTCCTGTCTGCCCTATGGGCAGTTTGCTAGTTTCAATGAGTTTGCAAGGCGCTAGGCGCCCCGCCTTAGCTCAACCCTGTACACCGAAATACCATGGTGAGGTGTTGCGCCAGTTTTGTTCGAATGCCTTGATCTTGTCTGCATCCTGTAAGGTTAGGCCAATATCGTCCAAACCGTTGATCAAGCAATGCTTACGGAAGGAATCCACGTTGAATGGGATGCGCTCGCCGTCTGGTAACTCAATCTGCTGCGCCTCAAGGTCGGCAGTCAGGCTAAAGCCTTCTTGCGCCTCAACCTTCGCGAACAGACTATCAATTATTTCTTTATCTAAAACAATGGGTAATATTCCATTCTTAAAGCAATTATTAAAGAAAATATCGGCATAACTAGGCGCAAGAATGATGCGAAAACCATAGTCGTCCAACGCCCAAGGTGCGTGCTCTCGGCTCGAACCGCAGCCGAAGTTCTCACGCGCCAGCAGCACTGTCGCACCCTTATACCGTGGCTGATTCAATACGAAATCCGTATTCAAGGGACGCTGACTATTGTCGCGTCCCGGCTCACCCTTATCCAAATAGCGGTGTTCGTCGAACAAGTTCACACCAAAGCCGCTACGTTTAATCGATTTCAGAAACTGTTTGGGGATGATGAAATCGGTATCGACGTTGCTACGATCCAGAGGCATCACCAGCCCAGATTCTTTAGTAAATTTTCTCATAACTCATACTCTTTATTCAGCATATTCAATTTGTTAGGTACGATTCTTAAACTATCTATCCAAGGTCAATAGCATATCCCGTACATCAACGAAATGGCCGTTGATCGCCGCTGCCGCTGCCATGGCCGGGCTTACTAGGTGCGTACGTCCACCAAAGCCCTGCCGGCCTTCGAAATTGCGGTTCGAGGTAGACGCACAATGCTTGCCCGCACCTAGTTGATCCGCGTTCATGGCCAAGCACATAGAACAGCCAGGCTCACGCCACTCAAGCCCCGCCTCGATGAATATCTTGTCCAGGCCCTCTGCCTCTGCCTGCTTCTTCACTAGACCCGAGCCAGGTACAACCAGCGCCATCTCAATAGTGGAGGCTACCTTATGCCCCTTCACCACGGCAGCAGCGGCGCGCAAATCTTCGATACGAGAATTAGTGCAAGACCCGATGAAGATACAGTCTAGTTGTATGTCCGTGATCTTCATGCCCGGGGTCAAACCCATGTACTTTAAAGCCTGACGCATATTGTCGCGACGACTCGGGCTGCTCTGCTGCTCCGGGTCTGGAATTTCACCTGTAATTGGGGCCACCATCTCGGGAGAGGTTCCCCAAGTGACCTGCGGAATGATCTCCGCGGCATCGATCACGACGACGCGATCGAATTGCGCATTTTCATCGCTTACCATCTCACGCCACGCCGTACAGGCCTTCTCCCACATATCGCCCTTAGGAGCGAAGGGACGGCCCTTGATGTAATCCAGAGTGGTCTGATCGACGGCGATCAGACCTGCGCGCGCACCAGCCTCGATAGCCATATTGCAGACAGTCATGCGTCCTTCGATACTTAGGGAGCGAATCGCCTCGCCACCAAACTCGATGGTAAAGCCGGTGCCGCCGGCAGTGCCGATCTCACCGATGATGGCCAATACGATGTCCTTTGCCGTTACGCCGGGGTTCAGACGTCCATCTACGCGGATCAACATATTCTTCATCTTGGTCTGCATCAAACACTGCGTTGCCATCACGTGCTCGACCTCTGAGGTGCCGATGCCGTGGGCCAAAGCGCCGAGTGCGCCATGAGTAGAAGTATGGGAGTCGCCACAGACGATCGTCATACCCGGCAACGTAGCGCCCTGCTCTGGTCCAACTACGTGCACAATGCCCTGACGCTCGTCATTCATGTCGAGTTCGAAAATACCGAACTCTCGGCAATTCTCGTCGAGTGTTGTCACCTGAATACGGGAGATTGGGTCGCGGATTCCTTCCAGGCCCTGACGGCGCTCGTCCCGCGTGGTCGGGATATTGTGATCCGGGGTCGCGAAATTAGCGTCTGCGCGCCATGGTCGACGTCCCGCCAAACGCAGGCCTTCAAATGCCTGTGGAGAGGTGACCTCATGAATCAACTGCCGATCGATATAGATCAGCGCAGTGCCATCTTCACGCTGCGTTACTAAGTGAGAATCCCAAAGCTTGTCGTATAAAGTTTTGCCAGTCATGTAAACACCTTAAAGCTGTCACGATTGAAGTAAGAGGAGGATACGCGCCCTCCACTCATAACCAAAATGAAACTATTTTATTCTTTATATAGAAATTAGTAATAGGCAAGAGGCCTATTTTAGAATTGGCGTGCTCGTCGTCACGTTCAAATTCTGCGCTCTATGACGCAGTAAGTGATCCATCAGCACGATTGCCAGCATAGCCTCAGCGATTGGAGTCGCTCGGATGCCAACACAGGGGTCGTGTCGCCCGGTGGTAATGACCTCGGTCGGTTCACCATGTACATCGATAGAACGGCCCGGGATACGCAGGCTCGAGGTCGGTTTCAGTGCGATGCTCGCGAGAATATCCTGGCCTGAGGCGATACCACCAAGAACGCCACCGGCATTATTGCTAAGGAAGCCCTCAGGTGTTATTTCATCGCGGTGCTCGGTACCCTTTTGCTCTACGCAGGCAAAGCCCGCACCGATCTCGACCCCTTTGACTGCGTTAATGCTCATCAACGCGTGAGCGATATCGGCATCGAGGCGATCAAAAACTGGCTCGCCCAACCCGACGGGCACACCCGAGGCCACGACATTGATTCGAGCACCGATGGAGTTGCCCTCTTTGTTAAGGGCCGCCATATAGCGCTCCATCTCCTCCACCTTACTGGCGTCGGGACAGAAGAAGGGATTGCGATGCACTTCATCCCAATCGAAGCTCTCGATCTTAATGGGGCCTAGCTGGCTCATATAGCCGCGAATCTGTATGCCGTGTGTCTCGAGCAAGTATTTCTTCGCGATCGAACCTGCGGCCACACGCATTGCAGTTTCACGCGCTGAGGAGCGCCCGCCACCACGATAATCGCGCACACCGTATTTCTGGTGATAGGTATAATCCGCATGTGCAGGACGGAACTGGTCCTTAATCTTGCTGTAATCCTTGGAGCGCTGATCAGTATTCTCGATCATCAATCCTATTGGCGTACCCGTAGTGCGCCCTTCGAACACGCCTGACAATATCTTGATGGCATCCGCTTCTTGGCGCTGCGTGGTAAAGCGCGAAGTGCCGGGCTTACGCAGATCGAGGTCACGTTGTAGGTCCTCTTCACTGATTGCCAATCCGGGAGGACAGCCATCCACCACACAGCCCAGCGCTGGGCCATGGCTCTCACCAAAGCTGGTCACTGTGAAAAGCTTGCCAATCGTGTTTCCGGACATGCATCACCTACTTGAGTATGTACTGGTCGATAATCGCCCGGACAGCCCAACCGAACCCGGTCTTTCTAACGGAAATAGTGGGCTGTTCTAAAAGCGTTTAAAAGGCGCGAAATTGTACACTATCACGAGCAATCTTACGAATAGCCAAACGCCAACTTATAACGCCAGAATGGCTTTGGCATCGCGCAGTTGCTGAGCTGTGAGTGCGAAGATGCCTTCGCCGCCATTGTCGAACTCCAACCACAGGAAGGGCATATCCGGCAGGCGCTCGCTTAAGGCCTCGTGGGAATACCCGACTTCCATGATGAGCACTCCGTCTTCATTGAGGTAGTCCGCTGCCTGACGCAGAATCTGCAGAGGAATTGCTAGCCCCTCCTCGTCCGAATAAAGCCCCAACACGGGCTCGTGGGCATACTCCGGCGGCAGATCGTCAATCTCGCTCTGGGATACATAAGGCGGGTTGCATAGGATCAGTGAATACCTTCCTTTTAGACTGGCGAACAGGTCCGACTCGATGACGTGTACACGTGCTTGCAATGCATGCCGCTCAACATTCTCTCGCGCAAGGTTCAAGGCATGGGCAGAAATATCCGCAAGATCGACCTGTGCTCGCTCGAAGGCTAGTGCAGTCGCGATACCGATACAGCCACTGCCAGTACACAAATCTAGAATGCGCTGCGGGGCCTCCGTTAGTAGCGGCTCGAAGCGCTGTGCAATTAGCTCCGCCAATGGCGAGCGAGGGATCAGGACCCGCTCATCAACCTTGAATGGCAGACCTGCAAACCATGCTTCCTGCACCAGATAGGCGACTGGAATGCGCTCTTCGATGCGACGCGTGAGTAACTCGTCCAAGCGCCTACTTTGCTTAACACTGAGTTCGCGCTCCATCTGCGCCTCCTCCGCATCGAAAGGAACTCCGAGCACAGTGAACACTAAATATACAGCCTCATCCCAAGGGTTGTCGGTGCCATGACCGTAAAACAAATCGGCCGCCTCTAATTGTTCACTAACACGCCTGACACATTGCGCCAGTGTCTCCGCCTTACTATTTCTCAATCAAACCTCCTCAGGCGAGGTACAACGTGGGCTTGCGACCAATCATTGCCTCGAAAAATTACTTTACCCAGCCCCGCTCTGTGGCGTAGGGTAAGCGCCTCTTCTAATTGCCAGGATCAAATAGACTTGCCATGACACAGACAATAGAAAAAGCCTATAAGGATATCATCAAAGCGATCGGTGAAGACCTCAATCGCCCGGGGCTCGCAGATACCCCTAAACGCGCCGCCAAAGCGATGGAATTTCTCATGCGCGGCTATAGTCAAAATATCGACGAAGTCATCAATGACGCACTCTTCCCTTCAAGTGCGGAAGAGATGGTGATTGTGAAGAACATCGAACTGTACTCCATGTGCGAACACCATATGCTGCCCTTTATCGGCAAATGCCACGTGGCCTATATCCCTCAAGGCAAAGTAATCGGGCTGTCCAAAATCGCTCGCATCGTGGATATCTTCGCGCGGCGCATGCAGATTCAGGAAAATTTGACCAAGGAGATCGCCGAGACCATCGTCAACAAGACTGGTGCAACTGGGGCGGGAGTCATTATCGAGGCACAGCATATGTGCATGATGATGCGAGGAGTCGAAAAACAGAATTCCATCATGACTACCTCGTGTATGCTGGGAGCATTCCGCAATAGTCAGAGCACACGAAACGAGTTTCTGTCTCTCATAAGCAAGTAACTTAGCGGCGCAGCACGATCTCCACGCGCTGCGAACATGGGGCTTGTAGGCACGAAGGTGCCAACGGCCCAACGCCTTGCGCTATGACCCGCGACTCATTAATCCCTTCCTCAACAAGTCGATCCACTAGGTTTTGCGCGCGTTTAGCAGAACGCTCTAGTAGTTCTTCAAGCGAGCCATCCGTGCTGAGATGCCCCACTATATAGACCTGCATCAACGGCGCATTTCGCAAAGTATTGAGCAAGACGATAAAACCACCCTCGTCGAGCATTTCATCCTGCGCATCGAACTCGACACCTTGCAGTGTCACACTGCCCTCTTGCTGTATCTGCAGCGCTAAGGCCTCAGGGCTACTGGTGGGGACATCGCTTACGACATCGTTAAGCTCGATTATATCCAGATGGGCGTAGACACTCCGGTTGCCCCGCGTAATAACATAGAGGGCGAGATAAGCACTGATATGCCGCTCATCACTCCCCACGGTACTAACTAGATAGTACTGATCTGCATCCGGGCCATAGAGGATCCGATTCTCGAACACATCATTCGCCCAGAAATTACTACTGCCGCATCCGCGCCCCTGACAACGGTATAACTCCGGGCCCACTGCCAGCATCTGTGTGGAGTAATGACCGAATACATCGGCACTCGAATAGCCTTCGGGGATTTTATAGGTGATGCGGGTTAACGTACCGTTGACTCGCTCTTCGCGGCCAGCGGACACGCGACCGTTGACGCGCTGCATGCGATCTAGAGCTAAGCGGTAATTCGTGACTCCTGGGATGCGATAGTCGACGACCTCCGCGCCTGGAAAGCGCTGAATCAATTCATGGTCTACGGCAGAACCATCCTGTTGTGCCCACGCCGAAACACCCAGACTCGCCAAGGCTAGGCACGCAATAACGCGGAGTCCAATCAACATAGCCCTAAACCTCGGGCTTCAAATCGTCATCTGCAATTGGTTTCTCTTCCATTTTCTTTGCAGCCGATTTGCGGGTGCTTGCCGCTTTACTGGCAGGTTTCTTCGCTGCTGTTTTCTTAGGAGCTGCCCTCTTTGGTGCAACGCTCGCCTCCGGAGTCGCCGCCGGCGCTGGAGCTGGAGCAGGACCAGGCTCAACGATGATCACTTCTTCGCTGCCCGGATAGGGAGAGAAAGGGAACGGTTTGAGCTCGCTGTTATAGGTTAGGAACTCAAGAATCTGGTGCACATAAGTACTGAGATCTTTGCCCAAGGCACGCAAGTTTTCATTGTCTTTGCCTGTGAGCAGGCTAAACACAGCCTGCGCGATGGTGAGCAGGGTGAGCACAACGCCGGCCACATAGAGAGCCACTGCGAGCGCGATCATGAACGCAATCCGTAACCACTGTGAAGGCTCCTTGAGATTTTCAACGATATCGTCGGACATGTTCACTCCTTAGGGTTCAAAGTTTTGGTTTGATTGGCTTCATATTCAACGTCAAGCGCTTGTTCGCCCAGCATTAACGAGGCCACGATGTTATTCACAGAGTTGCCATTGTAGATGATCTGATAAAGCCCATTCACTAAAGGCATATATACCTCCAACTCTTCGGCTTTTTCGTAGACTGATTTCAGGGTATTGACCCCTTCTGCTACTTGACCGACTTCGGCCACTGCTTCTTCGATCTTAAGCCCTTTACCGAGCGCCATGCCTACGCGGAAGTTACGTGACAGGGGTGAGGAGCAAGTCACAACTAGATCGCCGACTCCGGACAACCCTAAGAAAGTCATAGGGTCTGCGCCTAAGCGACGCCCGAAGCGCGCCATCTCGGTGAGGCTGCGGGTCACTAACATGCTATTGGTATTATGCCCCATGCCCATTGCGTCAGCTAAACCCGCGATGATGGCATAGATATTCTTCAATGCCCCGCCCAGCTCTACCCCAAACATATCATCATTGGTGTAGACCCTAAAGTACTCGGACTTGAGCACCTTTTGCACGACCTCGCGAACGGAGACATGTTCGCTGGCGATAACGGTGCCGGTGAGATTCTTGGCGGCAATCTCTTTGGCAAGATTCGGCCCGCTCATAACGCCGATGCGCGCATTGGGCGCTTCCTGACGCAGTACCTGGCTCATTAGCTTAAAGGTGCCAGGCTCGATGCCCTTGGTAGTGCTTACAAGAATCGCATCGGGCTTGCTCCATTGCAGCATGTCTTTTACAACGCTGCGGAAATAAGCGCTCGGCACTGCCACGAAGATGACATCGCTATCCTCGACTGCCGCCTGCATATCGGCATACCCCACAACATTGTCGTGGAGGATGTAACCTGGTAGATATTGAGAATTCTCGTGCTTGGTGTTTACTTCTTCAACGAGGGTTTCACTGCGCATCCAAAACTTTACGCGGTAACCGTTCTGTCCAATGATATTGGCGATAACAGTTCCGAAACTGCCACCCCCTAGTACGGATACAGTGCTCATAGGCATGCTTTATTCTCCAGTGCTGCGCTTAGAATACTCGATTCAACCCATCTTGCGCCGCTATGCGGTAGGCCTCAGCCATCGTGGGGTAATTGAATGTCGTACTAAGGAAATATTTTAGCGTGTTGGCCTTGCCCTCTTGCAGCATGATGGCCTGTCCAATGTGCACAATCTCGGACGCTTGATCGCCAAAACAATGGATGCCTAAAACCTCTAGAGTCTCGAAGTGGAAGATGATCTTCAACATCCCCACCTGTTCGCCCGTAATTAGACCACGTGCGGTACTCTTGAAGAATGCCTTGCCCACTTCGTAGGGCACGCGCTCTTTAGTAAGCTCGCGCTCAGTTTTACCGAGGGTGCTGATCTCTGGAATAGTATAGATGCCCGAGGCGAAGCGATCGATCTCGACACAGGCTTTGGGGTCGACGATGGCATTGGACGCAGAGCGGCCCTGATCGTAAGAGACGCTGGCCAGAGACGGCCAACCTATTACATCCCCTGCTGCATAGATATTCTCCACCGCCGTGCGATAGGTTTTATCGATCTCGAGCTGTCCTCGGGAGTTTGACTCCAAGCCAATCGCCGCAAGATTCAACTGATCGGTATTGCCGGTGCGGCCATTGGCCCACAACACTATATCGCTTTTAATGCGCTTACCGGATTTCAGGTGAGTCACTATATGGGTATCGAAGTACTCTAGCTTTTCATACTCTTCGTTGTGGCGGCTGCGCACACCGGCATCGCGCAAGTGATAGCTCAGCGCGTCAGATATCTCCCAGTCTAGGAAGGACAGCAGCGTTTCCGCCGGATTGATCAATTCCACCTTCGCACCTAAGCCTGCGAAAATAGACGCATACTCACATCCAATTACACCTGCGCCGATAACCGTCACTTTGCGAGGCGAGTGATCGAGGTTCAGGATAGTATCGCTATCGAAGATACGCGGATGGGTAAAGTCGACACTGTCGGGTCGATAAGGACGCGAGCCGGTCGCGATGATAAAATAGTCCGCGGTAAGAATCGGGCCTCGATTACCTAGTTTTACTGTGTGGGCATCCTCGAAGGCGGCAAGGCCGTGAATGATGTCGATGCCGTTCTTCTGATAATAGCCACTGCGCAGATGCACCTGCTCGTGGATGACACGATTAGCGTGCTGCATGATCTGGGGGAAACTAGGCTTGCGCAGCGTTGCGAACTCTTTCAACAAGGGGTTCGAGCTAAATTGCATGACTTGCTTTACGCTCTGTCGTAGTGCCTTCGACGGAATAGTGCCAAGATGGGTGCAATTGCCACCGACTTCCTCGCGGTCCGAGACCACGGCTACGCGTTTACCCTTTTTCGCGGCATTCATCGCTGCTGATTCGCCGGCTGGGCCACTACCGATCACAACAATATCGTAATGTAACTTCTGCATCACTGCTTAAAACTCCATGAATTATTGCGTGCTCTCTTCACACTTACTCGGGTTGCCCCCGCACAGCGAGCACCCGCTATCCGCGCTGCCGTTATTCAAACCGCCACAGGTACCCTTGATCGGCGCACGCCCCATGATGACGCCTATGGCCATCCCAGCGATTATGAGCGCTAACACTATGAAACTCGCTATTACCGTTGTCATGTTCACTCCGTTAAAACTTTAGCTACTATTGCCTAAATACTAATTAGGACTCAAATAATGAGCAAACTGGCTCGTATACAGATCATCAAAGCCCTCCTGCCCCTCACGCTTCGAAATAAAGTACGCGGCCAACCCCATGCGCTGAGCCAATGCGAACCCGCGCTGCGTACCCAACACCATAAATGCCGTGGCCAAGGCGTCCGCTCGCGCCGCCGAGGCATCGATCACATAGACCGCGGCGAGACTATGAGTAACCGGTCGCCCCGTTGCCGGGTCGATCTCATGGGAATAGTGTACGCCGTCTAGATCGAAATAATTGCGATAATCCCCAGAACCGGCGACGGCGATCGACTCGCCCTTAGCATAGAAGATGTTATGAACTTGCGGCGCTGTATCCATCGGTGTTTCGATGGCTGGCACCCAAGTCTGCTCTCCGGGCTTGTGACCCTTTATCCTTAACTCACCGCCTACTTCGATGAAATAGCTCGAGTAGCCTCGCCCATCTAGATAATTCGCCAATTGATCAACCGCATAGCCCTTCGCAATGCCGCTCAGATCGATGTAAACATCCGCCTTCTTTAATAAGGTTGCGGCTGATCTGTCTAGTTCAAGGTATTGCGAGCCGATACGTGCGCGCAGGGCATCGATCTCAGCCTGATCCGGGATGCGACTTGGATGACGCTGCTCTGGCCCAAAACCCCAACGATTAACCAGTGGCCCCACTGTCACGTCGAAGGCACCCTCGGTGAGTGCATTCACATCGTGTGCTAAGGACAAGACCTCGACCATCTCGGTCGAAAGTACTAATTTCTCGTTGATAGCCGCTTTATTAATTTCGCTAAGTTCAGAATCTTGCGAGTAGGTTGACATTACTTCTCTATCAAGGGTCTTTAACATCTCCCCGATCTCTAACGCCAACAACTGCGCAGCTGCACTCTCACGATCGTCGACTACTTTGACACTGTATGTCGTGCCCATCGTAGCGCCACCAAACTCGTGGATCGCAGTGGCGCTAGGCCCTGACTGCAAGAAATACAATGAAACCAGCAGAACTACGAGGAAGCCTAAAGAGACACTATGACGCTTCAAAAATTCTTTCATCGAAAGCGTTTTCCATAAAACTTCAATTAAGACTTGTGGTACCCCAGAAACAGCTCAGGCTCATGACTGTGTGTCATAAGCCTGATATTTTTCACCTTAGGAGAATTCATCCAAGGCGATGTTCTCATCCTCTACACCGAGGTCTTTGAGCATCTTAATAACCGCGGCGTTCATCATGGGCGGTCCGCACATATAGAACTCGCAATCTTCCGGGGCTGGATGATCTTTTAGATAATTCTCAAGTACGACGTTGTGAATAAAACCCGTCATACCATTCCAGTTATCCTCTGGCTGAGGATCGGAAAGCGCCACATGCCACTGAAAATTATCGTGTTCTGCAGCGAGTGTGTCGTAGTCCTTCACATAGAACATCTCTTTCAGGCTACGCGCCCCATACCAGAAGCTAATCTTACGCTTGGAGTTGAGGCGGCGCAGTTGATCAAAGATATGTGAACGCATCGGCGCCATGCCCGCACCGCCGCCGATGAAGACCATCTCTGCATCGGTATCCTTGGCAAAAAATTCTCCAAAGGGTCCGAATACTTTGATCTTATCACCCGGCTTTAAACTGAAGACATAGGAGGACATCACGCCCGGAGGAAAACTAGACTTGGGCGGAGGTGTGGCAATTCGGATATTGAATTTGATAACGCCCTTCTCGTCTGGATAGTTCGCCATCGAGTAGGCACGAATTGTGGTCTTGTCGCACTTAGAAACGTGCTCGAAAAGGCCAAACTTCTCCCAGTCGCCACGGAATTTTTCGCCGATTATGAAATCCTTATAGCGCACCTCATGGGGCGGAACCTCTAACTGCACATAACCACCGGCACGGAAGTCGACGCTATCACCATCGGGAATTTCCAGTACCAACTCCTTAATGAAGGTAGCCACGTTATCGTTAGAGACGACGGTACATTCCCACTGCTTAACGCCAAAAAACTCCGGCTCGATCTCGATCTTCATGTCTTGCTTAACAGCAACCTGACAAGACAAACGCCAATGAGCCTTCGCCTCACCCATGGTGAAGTGGCCTTCTTCGGTCGGCAACATAGAGCCACCACCATCGATCACCTGGCAACGGCACTGCGCACAGGTTCCACCACCGCCACAGGCAGATGACAAATAGATGCCCTGGTCCGCAAGCGTATTGAGGAGCTTGCCACCTGCTGGCACTGTGATTGATTTTTCCGGGTCACCATTTATCTCGATACGGACGTTGCCTGTGCTAACTAGACGGGCACGGGCAGCCAGAATCATGCCCACGAGGATCATCACCACCGCGGTAAACATGACAACGCCGCCAATAATCGCTGCAATATCAATCATTACTGAATCCTATTTGCTACAGGGACAAACCACTGAAAGACATGAAACCCAAAGACATTAAGCCCGTCGTTACGAAAGTAATACCAAGCCCACGCAGGCCATGAGGCACGTCGCTATACTTCAGTTTTTCACGAATTCCGGCCATGGCCGCAATCGCCAAAGCCCAACCTACTCCCGCGCCAGTGCCATAGACTATGCTCTCGGGGAAGGTATAGAGGCGCTCTACCATAAACAGCGATGCCCCCATGATGGCGCAGTTCACAGTGATCAAAGGTAGGAACACGCCCAGTGCGTTGTACAAGGCAGGCATATACTTATCTAAGACCATTTCCAGTACTTGCACGATCGCCGCGATAACGCCGATATAAACTAGGAAACCAAGGAAGCTAAGGTCGAGCTCTGGCAGGCCAGCCCATGCTAAAGCGCCATCCTTAAGAAGGTATTGGAAAAGCAGATTGTTCACCGGCACGGTAATGGCTTGCACGACTACTACCGCTATGCCCAGACCAATTGCCGTCTCAACTTTTTTGGACACCGCCAAGAAGGTACACATTCCCAAGAACATCTGTAGTGCCATGTTCTCCACGAACACAGCACGGACGAATAGGCTTAAATAGTGTTCCATTAGTGCGAGGCCTCCGCAACATTGTGAGCGGCGATACGAAACTCATCTTTCTCTACCTGCTCAGTGCGTACTGAACGCAGTGCCCATATCAAGAAACCAATAATGAAGAAGGCACTTGGTGCCAACAACATCAAACCGTTAGGCTGGTACCAGCCACCATTAGAGATCAATGGGAATATTGAAATTCCCAATAACGAGCCGGAACCGAACAGCTCGCGAATAGTGCCTACGACAATCAGCACAATCGAATAACCTAGGCCGTTGCCGATACCGTCCATAAAACTTAGCACCGGAGGATTCTTCATCGCGAAGGCTTCTGCTCGCCCCATCACGATACAGTTGGTAATGATCAAGCCGACGAACACGCTTAACTGCTTGCTAATCTCATAGGCGAAGGCTTGTAGAATCAAGTCCACCGCGATAACCAGCGAGGCGATAATAGTCATCTGCACAATGATGCGGATACTATTCGGCATGTAGTTGCGCACACAGGAGATGAAGAAGTTCGAGAAAGCCGTCACCACAGTCAATGCGACGCACATCACGAGCGCGACTTTCAGGCTAGTAGTCACCGCCAGCGCCGAACACACGCCGAGTATCTGCAGCCCGATTGGGTTGTTCGAGAATATTGGTTTGATCAATATGCTTTTCGTATCAGCTGACACTTTGATTCACCCTTGCTTAATTGTTGGTGAGATTTTCGAGGAACGGACCGAAACCCATCGGTCCCATCCAAAACTCGATCATATTGTCGACACCACGGCTGGTAAGCGATGCACCTGAAAGCCCATCCACTTGATGAACCCCTTGGCCGCCGCCCTTGACGACGCTCAATGCGACATCACCGTTATCGTCGTAGACTTCTTTGCCTGGCCATTGCGCTTTCCAGCGCGGATTGGTCACTTCGCCACCTAGACCGGGAGTTTCTTTCTGATCGTAATAACCAATACCTTTAACAGTATTGCCATCGCCTTCTAGAGCGAGATAGCCATACATCGTGCCCCACAGACCATAGCCGCTGATTGGCAGGACGATGTCTTGAATCGAGTCACTGTCATCGCGCAATATATAGACAGTGGCATAGCGCACCCGGCGCTTGAGACCCGCTATATCTTCGTCGCCGCTAAGCGCATCGGAGAATTCGGGTTCAGTTTGTACCGAACGCTGATCATAGGTCGCAGGGTCGATCCCTAATGAACTCAGTTCGCTGTCCGTGAGGAATTCACCCGAGTCTAGGTCGACAATACGGGGCGTGAACTGTGCGAAAAGCTCTACTACCTCTGCCTCGGGGGTTATCGCTGGATCATACATACCCGCGGCAGCCAAGATATTCTTGTTCCGATCGAGCAGCTTATTCGCCTGTTGTAGTGGCTTGAGGATAACCGCCGCGCTCGAGATGAAAATCGAACAAACTACACACAGTAACAATGCAACTTTGAGCGTTCCGCCGACTGAATCTTTAGATGACATTGCGAGCAAGCCTCCGTTTGATATTCGCGCGAACGACGACATAGTCGATCAAAGGCGCACTGAGGTTGGCGAATAGAATCGCTAGCATCACACCTTCGGGATACGCAGGATTGAGTACGCGGATCATTACAGCCATTACGCCGATCAGGGCGCCGTAGATCCATTTACCCGTATTGGTCATTGCCGCTGAGACTGGGTCTGTCGCCATGAACACCATGCCGAACGCAAAGCCGCCGAGCACTAAATGCCAGTACCAAGGAGTCGCGAAACCAGGATTAGTGTCGGAACCTATGCCGTTAAGTAGTAGGGAGAATCCCACCATGCCGAGGAAGACTCCCGACATAATGCGCCAAGAGGCGATGCGAGTGACCAAAAGAATCACGGCGCCAATCAAGATCGCGAGCGCGGAGGTCTCACCAATGGAGCCCTGCTCCCGCCCAATAAAGGCGTCGAGCCAAGTCAGCTCCTGACCCGTCGTGCTTGTCAATGCAGGTAGGCCCTGTGCGGCAATCTGACTTAAAGAAGTAGCGCCACTGAAGCCATCCACCGCGGTCCATACCGCATCACCGGACATTTGAGGCGCGTAGGCGAAGAATAGGAAAGCACGCGCCGTCAATGCGGGGTTCAGGAAGTTCTTCCCTGTACCACCGAATACTTCCTTGCCCACCACTACGCCGAAACTAATACCGAGCGCTGCCTGCCATAGCGGCAGATCAGGCGGCACAATTAGGGAAAACAAGATAGAGGTAACGAAGAAGCCTTCGTTGATTTCGTGCTTACGGATACTTGCGAAAAGCACTTCCCAAAAACCACCGACGATGAAGATTGTAGCGTAGATAGGCACGTAATAAACGGCGCCAAACCAGAAACAATCCCAGATGCTGTTGGGATTATAAGAGGAGAATAGTTCGATCCAATAGCCGTGCCAGTCACCGGTGGTGGTGAGGCCCATATTGGTCATGGCCGTGATGCCTTGATAGCCCACGTTATACATTCCATAGAACATCGCTGGAAATGCTGCGAGCCATACGGTGATCATAATGCGCTTAAGATCGACCCCATCGCGCACGTGTGCAGGAGAAACAGTCACATTGCTGGGGCTGTAGAAAATAGTGTCTACCGCTTCATAGAGGGCAAACCATTTTTCGTATCGGCCGCCTTTCTCAAAATGCGGTGCTATATCGTCGAGTATTCTGCGCAAACCCATAGTCGTTTAATCCACTAGCTCTCTTTTTCGATGCGAGACAGGTTGTCGCGCAAAATGGGACCATATTCGTACTTGCCAGGACATACATAGGTACAAAGTGCCAAGTCTTCCTCATCGAGTTCTAAGGCGCCAAGATTCTGAGCGGACTCGATATCACCAACAATCAGGGCACGTAACAACTGTGTTGGAAGGATGTCCATCGGCATTACGCGTTCGTAACTTCCGACTGGTACCATGGCGCGATTGCTGCCATTGGTAGTGGTGGTGAACGGAAATTTACGACCCTTGAACAGGCTGGACAGATAGATGCCCAAAACCGAATGACGTTCCGTGCCTGGCGATAGATAGCCAAGCAGGACGCGTTCACGCCCCTCTTTCAAAACAGATATCTGTAGATGGTAGCGTCCAAGATAAGACTCCACACCACGCGCTGCACGCCCGGAGAGCACAGAACCAGAGATCACGCGATTCTCGTCAGCTTGCAACTCACCAGCGCACAATTCTTCGAGATTGGCACCTAAACGAGTTTTCAACAAACGCGGCTTAGTGACCTGTGGGCCGGCCAACGCAATCACACGTTCGGTGCTGATCTTACCTGTTGTAAAGAGCTTGCCAATCGCGATCACGTCTTGATAGTTAACACTCCAGACCTGCTTCGCTAGACTTACTGGGTCCAAGAAGTGCACATGAGTACCAGTCAGGCCAGCCGGATGTGGCCCGGCGAAAGTCTCGACTTGGACATTCTCTGCAAGACTTTGCTTCTCGATACCCTCGAAGCTGGACAGAGCACGGCACAGAAAGACTTTGCCGTTAGTGAGTCGCGAGAGTACGTTGACGCCATTGATAAAGTCGTCGGAGCTCTCGCGCGCAATAACCTCAGGGTTAGCCGCTAGGGGACTGCTGTCCATCGCGTTGATGAACAAGGAGTGCGGCGTGGCATCGATTGCAGGTACTTTGCTATAGGGACGCGTTCGCAGGGCAGTCCACTGACCGGACTCGACTAGATTGGCAACGACTTTTTCGCGGGGCAACGTCGCCAATGCCTCTGGCGCAAAGCTCGTGAATTCGAGTTGCTCTTCGTTGTCATCGAGTTCGATGACGAGGGATAGGAACACACGGCGGTCGCCGCGATTGATCTCGCGCACAACGCCTGCCCCTGGAGCGGTATAGATAACACCCGGGGTTTTCTTGTCTTCAAACAAGGCCTGTCCAAGCTTAACTCGATCGCCCTCTTTAACGGCCATGGTGGGTTTCATGCCCACATAATCATGCCCAAGGATGGCGACTGAACGAACAGGTCGTGCATTCTCAATGGATTGCTCTGGTGCACCAGCTATCGGTAAATCCAAACCGCGGGTAATTTTGATCATTCGCCAAGCCTAGTAATTACTGGAGTTTCTTAACGCAAAAAGCAATTCTTGCACGAGGAACCGTTCGCACCTATAGGCATAAGCAACGCCACGGGCACAGAAATCACATACAACGTTTCTGACGTCGGTTTTATTATTAGGAATTTTTTAGGGAACCGGCTGTTTAAGCGCGGCAATTATAGAGACTAGAGGGCCGGATTGCCAACGGTTTCTAAGGCATCCGGCCCACTTTAAGCGCTTATTCCCCCATCGGGTAGTAGCGATAATTGACTCCGATCATCTTATAGACCATTCGCACTACCTGATTACAATACCCAAATTCATTGTCATACCAGAGGTAGAGAACGCAATTATTGCCCTGCACAATGGTCGCAGTAGAGTCTACGATGGCGGCCTCGCGGGAACCAACGAAGTCACTAGACACGGCATCGGGCTCTTCGGTATAGGCGATTTGATTCTGTAGATTCGAGTGCAAGGCGATCTGACGTAGGAACTCATTCAGTTCGGTTTTGCTTGTAGCAGTCTCTAAGTGCAGGCTCAGAATCGCCATGGAGACGTTGGGAATCGGCACTCGCACTGCGTTACCGGTGAGCTTACCCATCAATTCTGGTATGGCCTTCACAACCGCCTGTGCCGCACCGGTCTCGGTCAAGACCATGTTTAGCGCCGCGCTGCGACCACGACGATTACCCTCGTGATAATTGTCGATAAGGTTCTGGTCATTGGTATAAGCGTGGACTGTCTCGACGTGACCATGCTGAATACCGAATTTGTCATTGACCATCTTCAACACTGGTGCAATCGCGTTCGTGGTGCACGAGGCTGCGGTGATGATCTTGTCTTCGGGCTTAATCTGATTATCGTTAATACCAAACACGATATTCTTCAGATCGCCTTTGCCTGGCGCCGTTAGGGCAACTTTGCTAGCCCCTTTCGCTAGCAGGTGCTTGGAGAGGCCCGCCTCGTCGCGCCACTTGCCAGTATTGTCAATAATTAGCGCATTACTAATACCATACTGAGTGTAGTCGATCTCTTCTGGGCTATTGGCATAGATGATCTTGATCACATTGCCATTGGCAATGAGGCACTTATTCTCTTCATCGATACGCACAGTGCCCTGGAAGGCGCCGTGAACCGAGTCCGCTGTGAAAAGGCTGGCGCGCTTCTGCAGATCTCCCTCTTTGCCCGGGCGTACCACGATGGCACGCAGGCGAATCACCTCACCGGTACTAGTGCGCTCTATCAGCAGGCGGGCGATCAAGCGCCCAATACGACCAAAGCCGAACAGGACGATATCCTGTGATTGCTCGATCGGCTTGGTCTTCACGCCGATCATATAGCCCAATTCGCGAATCACGAACTCTTCGACTTTTAATGCCGCATCACCTAGCTCGTTCTGCTGTTCCATGAACTTCACTGTGAGCTTGCCCAAATCGATATGCACATGAGCTAAGTCGAGCTTAGCAAGTGCCATGAGAACCGGATGGCTCTCGAACTCAGACATCTCGTTGCGTCCGACTTGGCGAACGAAACGATGGGATTTCATGATGTTGGCAACAGAGCGGTTATGCAGCGCACGACCGTAGATAAAAATCACAACGTTGCGCTCGCTATACAGACGACCCACTACCGGGATCATCTCCTGCGCTAATGCTTCGCGTTGTTTCCAATCGCCAAAATAATCATCCAAACTGGGTCGACTCACAGATTGCACCTTTGAAAAACCGTTATTAGAGGAGTGCGGTATTATGTTTGTATTGTCATGCTCGTGCAACCAAAAGCACCCCACAATCGTGCCCTGTAGCAAGTTAGGCAGTACTTTTACTATGCACTTTGTTCTGACAAGTCACCCGTATTTATGCAAGAATTCACGCCCCCGCGAATTCAGAACCGTGAACAATGCAAACAGTGGATCTATTTAAACCCGAGCTTCCCTCAGCAGCTGGCGACCTCAGACGCTGGTCTGGCTTACATGGCAGCAGCCTCAGTTTGGCCGTGGCCAACATCGCCCAGAACCATCAGGGCCCTGTTGTATTAATCACCGCCAATACCGAAGAGGCGGATGTCTTGCGCCGCGAGTTAGGATTCTTCTGTGCGGCTACCGAAGCGGCTAGCCTGCACACTCTGCCCGACTGGGAAACACTGCCCTACGACAATTTCTCTGCGCACCAAGACATCATTTCCGACCGACTCAGCACGCTCTACCATCTACCAAACCTAAAGCGCGGCGTTCTAATACTGCCCCTGACTAGCCTGATGCATCGACTCAGCCCGAAGGAATATGTTCTGGGCAACAGTCTCGTACTCAATGTCGGGGCTCGCTTCGAGATCGAACCCATGCGCCATAATTTGCTAAGCGCAGGCTATCAATGTGTCGACTCAGTATATGAGCATGGCGAATTCGCGATTCGCGGGTCCATCATGGACATCTTCCCAATGGGCAGTGATGTACCCTATCGCATCGACCTGTTCGACGACGAGATCGAGAGCCTGCGCACTTTCGACCCGGAGAGCCAACGCTCTTTGGATAAGGTTAAGCAGATTCAGCTTCTCCCCGGTAAGGAATACCCGATGAATGAGGCAGGCATCGCCCTGTTTCGCAGTAATTTCCGCAATCGCTTTGACATGGACTTGCGCCAATGCAGCGTCTACCAAGACATTAGCCAAGGACTCCATTCCGCTGGCATCGAATATTATCTCCCCTTATTCTTCGACGCACTGCAGTCCGTGTTCGACTATCTCCCTAAAGACACGCTGATACTGCGCAGTGGAGATCTAGAGAGTTCCGGCCAACGCTTCTGGAGCGATATCAAGAACCGTTTCGAGGATCGACGCCACGACCGTCAGCGCCCCATACTCAATCCTAGTGAACTCTTCCTAAGTCCCGATGAGGCCTTCGCGCGCCTGCGCGAGTATCCCAGCATAGAGCTACACCAAGAGGCCAAGTCGAACAAAGCATTGCCAGTGGCCGTTTCGCGCCCGCCCGATCTAAACGCAGGCGCCGCGCAAACCCCCTTGATCGCTTTGCAGAAACTATTGAGCAACCATCCTGAGAGTCGCATTTTGTTCTGTGCAGAAACTGCAGGCCGGCGCGAGAGCATGTTAGAGCTACTCAAGAGCATTAAGTTAAGCCCCCATGCAGTGGATACATGGCAGGAGTTTCTCGACGGTAAAGACCTTCTCAACATCACCGTGGCGCCGCTTGACCGAGGCCTCTGGTTAGACGACCCCTCAAGAGCCCTCGTTACCGAGACCCAGTTATTCGGGCAGCGCGTTGCGCAGCGACGCCGACGGCGCAAGACGCAGGACAATAGCGAATTCCTGATTCGCAACTTGAATGAATTGCATATCGGCGCCGCAGTGGTGCATCTAGAACACGGCGTTGGGCGCTACCGCGGACTTCAGACCCTTAGCATAGAGGGGCAAGACACAGAGTTCCTTACTCTGGAATATGCCAAGGATGCCAAGCTCTATGTGCCGGTATATTCCCTACATCTAATCAGCCGCTACGGTGGCACCGAACCCGATCTCGCCCCATTGAATCAATTGGGCAATGATCAATGGCAGAAGGCACGCAAGAAGGCCGCGGAGAAGATACGCGATGTAGCGGCAGAGTTATTAGATATCTACGCGCGTCGCGAGGCACGCCAAGGCTTTCAGTACCGCTACACAGACATCGATTACGACAATTTCGCTGCCAGTTTTCCCTTCGAGGAAACTCCCGATCAACAAGACGCCATTGCGGCGGTTACGAAGGACATGAGCTCCAAGCGGGCCATGGATCGATTGGTATGTGGCGACGTAGGGTTCGGCAAAACCGAAGTGGCTATGCGAGCCGCCTTCATAGCTGTGCAGAACAACAAACAGGTCGCGATACTCGTGCCGACCACCCTGCTCGCCCAACAACATTATGAGAGTTTCCGCGATCGCTTTGCGGATTGGCCAGTGCAAGTAGAGCTGATCTCTCGCTTTCGTTCGGCTAAACAAGTGCAAGAGACGCTTACACGCATTGCCAATGGCAAAGTCGATATCGTCGTAGGCACGCACAAGCTCTTGCAAGACACTATTAAGTACAAAGACCTCGGCCTGCTCATCATCGACGAAGAACATCGCTTCGGGGTTGCGCAGAAAGAGAAACTCAAATCCATTCGTGCCGATGTAGACATCCTCACGCTCACCGCCACACCGATCCCACGTACGCTCAACATGGCGATGTCCGGTGTGCGTGACCTGTCGCTGATCGTCACACCGCCAGCTAAACGCCTATCGGTGAAAACTTTTATTCGCGAAAGCCAAGATGCGCTTATAAAGGAGGCAGTACTTCGCGAATTACTCCGAGGGGGCCAAGTGTTCTATCTTCACAACGAGGTGAAGACGATCAACAAGACAGCCGAGCACCTACAGGAGATAATCCCTGAGGCCCGAGTCTGCGTAGCCCATGGGCAATTGCCGGAACGTGATCTTGAGCAGATCATGGCCGACTTCTACCATAAGCGATATAACATTCTCGTCTGCTCCACCATCATCGAGACCGGTATCGATATTCCTAGCGCTAACACCATCATCATGGACAGGGCTGATAAACTCGGCCTTGCACAATTGCATCAGCTAAGGGGGCGTGTGGGTCGCTCACACCACCAGGCCTATGCCTATCTATTGACGCCTAACAAAAATAATATGACCGCCGATGCCGTCAAACGCATCGATGCGATTAGCGCCGCCAGTACCCTCGGTGCCGGCTTCACACTGGCTAGTCACGATCTCGAGATTCGTGGCGCTGGAGAGATTTTAGGCGATGAACAAACCGGGCATATGCAAAAGATTGGTTTCACACTCTACACAGAGATGCTAGACGAAGCCGTGAAGGCAATTCGCGAAGGCCGCTCACCAAACATTGATGCGAGCCTGTCCAATATAAGCGAGGTGAATCTACGCATTCCGGCATTGATACCCGAAGACTATCTACCCGACGTGCACACACGCTTGATCATGTACAAGCGCATCGCGGGTGCAAAGGATGACGAAGAGTTGAGTGAACTTCAGGTGGAGATGATCGACCGCTTCGGCCTATTGCCCGAACAGAGCAAACGCCTTTTCCGCGTGACTGCCTTACGTCTGCGGGCACAGGCCATGGGTGTAAGTAAAATCGACGCAAGCGCGGTAACTGGCAAACTCTCTTTCTCGCAACACACTAAGGTGGACCCTCGCTTGATCGTGCAGCTTGTGCAACAGCAGCCCAAAGTCTATAAACTGACAGGCCCTACGCAGCTACAGTTTACTCACAATGCGAGTAATGCCGATGCGAAGATATCTTTCATCGAGCAAATGCTATCAAAACTCGCCAAAGCAAACTGAGTGCGGCTGGACAATCCACAATAAAGCGTTATTCTGCGCGTTGACTATTTGATTCGATACTCTGACATGAACGCACTACTTCGTCGACAATCGCTCCTTGCTCTACTGCTTAGCTTCGCAGCGCATAGCACCGCCTATGCACAAGCGGTCAGCGACGATAACTGGTTTCAGATCGAGGTGACGGTATTTCTGTATGAGAATGCCAACCTCGAAATGGAGAACTGGTCACCCAATCGACTTAGCGTCGCGTTTCCTGAACGCCTGCAACGCTTGCAACAAATAAGCGACTCGCTGCAATTGACGGATTGGTCGGTACTAGAGCCAGCCCCACTGAGCCCAATAGATACGAATACACTCGAAGCGATTGAGACTGATGAGATCCCTGAAGTGGGACCACCACCCTATGCACCGGCACAGATCAGCTTTCGCCTTCCAGACATTGCTAGAACGGCCTTCTTGCAACTACCACCAGAGGCACAGGATTTTCTGGGCACTAACCGCGCCATAACGCAGTCTGCCGCGCATCGCATCGTTTTTCACGGGGCATGGCGACAATTACTGACTCGTCGCGGTGGCGCAAGGGCTGTCGCAGTCATGGGGGGCAGATATTTCAATGAACGCCGAGAAGTCGAGGGCAGCCTGAACTTCTACCTTACTAATAGTGGCGATCGCGTCATCTTAGAGAGCAATCTCTGGCTAAACCGTTTTGGCACGGAGCCAGAGGCGGACAGTGCTTGGAGTTTGCCCGTCTTGCCGGCGATCCTCGTTGAACCGTCCGAACAAGAGGACTCCGAGCAGACACAGTATTTCGTTAATCGCATCATTCAGTTTCAAGAGAATCGCGATTTACGCGTGCGTGAGTTTCACTACCTCGACCACCCCGCCATGGGTTTGCTGGTGCAGGTGTCGCCCTATACCCTACCACCACTGCCGTTGCCGCCATTGGATTTGCCCGCCACAAACGGCAGTCCAGTACCCTAGTCGAAGGCGACTATCGCCTTTTGCAGTACATCGAGCACGTCTACCATTCCTGTACTCAACACCTGCCCTATCGCATCCATCGTAATCAGCTCATCGCTGAGGCCAGCGGCCCAGTTCACAGACAAAGCTAAGCATGCGTAGGCCATGCCGAGTTCTCGCGCTAACGCAGCCTCGGGCATACCGGTCATGCCCACCATGTCACAGCCATCGCGTAGCAAACGCTGTACCTCGGCGCCACTCTCCAGTCTTGGGCCCTGAGTGCAGCCATACACTCCCTGCGGCCACAGCGCTCGCCCTTGCGCGGCATCGATAAGCAACTGCCGCAACCGTGCATCATAGGGATGGGTAAAGTCGATATGGGTAACGGCATCCAAGCCATCGGCGAAATAGGTATGTTCGCGCCCCCAACTGTAGTCGATGATCTGATTCGGCACCGCTAGCTTACCTGGGCCTGTCTCTGGGTGTATGCCGCCCACCGCGTTTACGCCGATTACTGCCCGCACTCCGATAGAGTGTAGTGCCCATAGATTAGCTCGGTAGTTCACTCGATGTGGCGGAACTGTATGACTTTGGCCGTGCCGTGCGAGAAATGCTACGGTTTTGCCTTGTAGCGAGCCCGTCAAAATTTGGACCTTCTTCTGGTCAAAGGGAGTTGATACTTGCTGCTTTTGCACATCGCTGAGAAACTTGGGCTCACTGAGCCCCGTGCCGCCGATCACGCCAATCATGCTGTTTTCCTTTGCTCTGGTGTATCCTTGCGAGTATACCCGCTGTAGGGAGTGCCATGCACCTGAACAGCGGTACAATACTTAGGACACAAACGACACAGGGACAAACGATTTGAAAACGGCCTCCAACAGCCAAGATCGCGGGCGCGTTATTACCATTAGTAGTGGTAAAGGCGGGGTCGGCAAGACGAATATTAGCGTCAATCTCGCTATATCCCTCGCCAAGAAAGGGCGTAGCGTCTGCGTATTCGATGCCGACACCAGCCTCGCGAACGTCAATATCTTGCTGAATCTAAGCCCCGAGTTCACACTCGAGCAGGTATTGGATGGCAGCAAGAAGATCGAAGATATCCTCGTAGAGGGGCCGGGTGGCATTACCATTGTTCCAGCAGCCTCGGGTATCGCCGAGTTCGCTAGCCTAGATGTCACTCAACAGAAAACCTTATTGCACGCACTCACAGTCCTTGAGCAGCGCTTCGACTATCTGATAATCGATACGGCCGCAGGCATTAGCGCCAATGTCACTACCTTCCTGCAGGCTACCGAGCACTGCGTATTAATCGTCACGCCAGAACCGACCTCACTGACCGACGCCTTTGCCTTGATGAAGGTCATGCGCCAGAAAAAGTGTGAGAGCAAGATCCATATTCTGACCAATATGGTGGACAACTATCTCAACAGCGTGGACATCTATAAACGCCTGTCCGGCGCTACAGCCCGCTATCTCAACACCGATTTGGATTACCTAGGTTATGTGCCGCGTGACGAATACGTGCGACTATCGGTGCAGAAGCAGATCCCCGTGACTATCGGCTACCCTGGCTCGCAGGCCAGCTATCGATTCCAAGCGCTGGCCGACAGCATTGAGAACATCTATAGAGCCCAACCAACTCGACGCTCCTTCAGCCTGTTCTGGCGCAAGCTACTCTTGAGCCGCCTACGCAAAGACCCTGGCACTATCACAGCCCCTGCCTCCGAACTCCTAAGTGGACGATCCAGCAGCGAGTCTGACGCGAGCGAGCAGAAGCCATTTCCAAAACAAGTCATCATGAAGATGCAGCAAAGTTTGGTGCACCTGGTGAAATCTAGAACTCTCTCTGCACAAAGCATGAAGAGCCTAATCACCTCGGTAATTCGCCAAGTAGATCGTCATTACCCCGAGATAGACCTTACTGATCTGCACAAACCCTCGAGCCGACAACAAGCCCCGGACAAAAATGATGCTGAAAGAGCTGATCGAAGCTTACAAGAGTAGATTGAAGAGCTATCGCTTCTTGCTCGACAAGTTAGAGCGTGAGATGGAGTACGCACAAGAGCCGCGCTTCCTGCAGTTCTGCGAATGCGAAACCAAGCGTTTAGACGACCTTATCGCGCTGAATAAACAGATCATTGGAGACTTGGAGATACTGAGGGCGGACCTTGGTGAACAGGCCCGTTTAAATGCGCCCATAAAAAAACCGGAAGAATAGTCTCTTCCGGTTTAGAGGGTTTCCAAGCGAGCCAACTAAGGCTTAGCGAGGAGTTGAATCGATTATGGCCCATGTAGCGCCACTGTCTAGGAATTGAGGACGACAATAGTTAAAAATGGAATACAAATCACAAAAATACCCGGTTAGAATGCCTGCGCTAAGCTCTATTGGGCGAGCATTTACTAAAACACCGCACCACAGGATGTAAATAAGTGAGTCTGAGCTATTCTTTCTATCGTTTCCTCTGGGACCATAAATGGGTGCCGGAGCGTTTCTCTCGCAACCTCTATAAGCGCCTTGGAAAACTAGGCGATGCACCAGATGCCCCATTCGTACGCGATTTCTTCGGATTGCAGTATCACGGCAACTTGAATTGCAACATCGACTTCAATATCTATTATTACGGTGCCTTCGAAAAGCCCCTGCTGTTTTTCCTACGCGACACTATGAACCAGCTCGCCCCCTCCACGCCTGTATTCGTAGACATTGGCGCAAACGTTGGCCAACATAGCTTGTTTATGGCTGCTCACGGCAGCCAGGTACATAGCTTCGAACCATTCGAACCCGTGCGTGCGCAACTGCAAAGGCAAATCGCCGCGAATAATCTGCAGACTATTACAGTTCATCCGCTCGGCCTCAGTAACGAAAACACCCGTCTGCCCTTCTTCGCCCCCACTGGCAATAATGTGGGTATTGGCTCCTTCGATGCTGGCACGACCAGCAAAGGCAATGTCAGCATCGGCGAGTTGGAGCTCATTAGAGGAGATGACTATTTTGCCTCTGCAGGCATCGAGCGCATCGACCTCATGAAGATCGATGTGGAGGGTTTCGAGAAATTGGCGATAGAAGGTTTGCAGCAAAGCTTGCGCAGCACCCGCCCGATTATCGTCTGCGAACTGACCTACGGCCAGTCGTTATCTTTTCAAAACATCGACGACTTGCGAAAACACTTGCCCGAGAATTATCAACTTTTCACATTCGATAAGCGCAAAGCGGACGGGACTAAAGACCGTCGCCGTGACGGCCAAAGTCGCTATTCGGGCGAGTACAAGATCGTGCCTCTGAACGTATTGCAATCTCGAGGTCAAGACGATGTGATCGCTTGCCCAGATGAGAAATGCGACCTACTGCCGCTGAAAAATATTAAGGCTTAGTCTTAGCCTAGGTTTTAATACGATGCTGGCCGGCGTAGGTCTCCAAAGTGGCTCCTGGGGTCACCGTGAATTCAGTCTCTAGAATCGTCGACACGAACTGCCAAGTGGCGACGGTCTTTTCATTACTGATGTTCAGTTCTACCCAGCCGCGACCATTCGCCTTCATATACTTTAATTCCGGACTCGCGGCGAGTGTGGCCTCTTCCACCTGCTGTTCAGGAAGCGGTAGGAAATTTTCAAAGCCGGGAGAGGTAACGCTCGGCGTGCCAAACTCCACCGCTATCGCTTGGCCCGCGGCATCACTCAAGTCGAACGCCCATGAGCTATGAGAATCGCCTGCCAGCACTACGGCATTGTTTGCATGCTTGCGGATAGAGTCGAAGAAACGTTCGCGATTCGCTGGATAACCATCCCAGGCATCTAAGTTCAACGGAAAGCCCTGGCGTCCACGTGCTCGCAGCATGCCATAGCGGCCATTCACAATTGCTTCGCGCTGTGCCGGGTCAAACACTTCATCGGCGAACTGCGGTGGAAATAATTTGCCTACTAACAACTGCTGTCCAACTAGTTGCCAGGTAATTCCCGATTGCTTAGATTTGCGTAGCTCTTCTTCGAACCAACTCTCCTGCTCGCTCCCCATAATACTGCGTGCCGGCTTCGCCAGCTCGCTGCGTAGCGTGTCGATTCCCATCTCATGACTGAGTTGCTCGTCGCGACCTACCAGCCGGGTATCGAGCATGATTAGTGAGGCGAGATCGCCGAAGTCGAAACTTCGATAAATGATGCCTTCCGCCACGGAGCTACTCTCGCGAATCGGCAACCATTCATAGAAAGCCTGAATCGCCGCCAAGCGACGAACCGCAAAATCACCCTCACCTTCATTGTGGTTCTGAGCGCCAGTTTGCCATGTATTATTGGTGATTTCGTGATCATCCCAAACGCAGATAAAGGGATGAGTCTGATGCACTAATTGTAAATCCGCGTCGCTTCGATAGAGTCCGTAGCGCATTCGATAATCCTCTAAGGAGACTATCTCGTGTTCCGGTCGCACTTCACGTCCCTTCCCTGCCATCAACGGATTTGCATAGCCCCCTAAGCCATACTCATAAATGTAATCACCAAGATGCACGACCACATCGTAATCACGCTGCGCCACGGCTCGGTAGACATTGAAATAGCCTTGCGGAAAATTGGAACATGACAACACCGCCAGTTGCAGAGACTCTACGCCTGCAACAGGCAAAGTTCGGGTTCGTCCAATCACACTACTCTCGCCTTGCGCAATGAACCGATAGAAGTAGTGCGCGCCAGCTTGCAGCCCAGTGGCATCAATCTTCAGCGTGTAGTCGCGCTCAGGGCCTGTACTACTTTCTCCTTTGGCCACTATCTGTGCGAAGTTCTTATCGATGGCCACTTCCCATTGCACCGCAATGTCCTGCTCTAGCCCCGACCCAGGCAAGACTCGTGTCCATAATATAACGCGATCTTGAAGAGGGTCGCCGCTTGCTACACCATGAGTGAAATGGGCCAGTGCGGCTGCCTGAACTGGATAACCACGAAGTGCAAGCGCACCAAGTGAAAGGCTGGCAGTGGCTAGAAAACGACGACGCGTTAAAGAGTTGGAAGATTCAGTCATGATAGTGCTCCGTGGGCCGACGAGATGGAGATTTGAATACTCTCGTCAGCCTAAACAAAATTCATGACAGCATGATGAACGCGAGCGCCTACCCTAGATAGCCATGCTGCGCCAATTGCACGCGAATCCCATCTGGGTCGTTGAAGTACAATTGGTCGCCACCGCTGGTCCGATTTGCGGGATCCCGACTGACACTTGCTGCAATGCCGTGCTGCTCCAATCGGGCCGCCATAGTGTCGGCGTCGTAGTCGTCAACACCGATACAAAGATGATGCATAGAGCCAGGATTCTGGAACTGATAGAGGCCTAGAAAACTTTCCGCCCCTAGCCCCATGTTCAATCCACCGTTGGCGGGCCTGCTAATGATCTGCATGCCCAAAACACGGGAATAGAAATCCGCCGAGCGATTTACGTCGGCAACCGAGAGCGAGACATGGTTCATAGACCTACCGAGGGCTACGGGTGCGACCTGCTGTGCACTTAGCAATGGCGACGCCAACATTGTGCCTGCGAGTCCCAGTAACGAGCGAACTAAATCGCGCCTACTCATGCCCTTGTTCTCGAAGCGTGTGACCAGTTCTTCTATTTGTTTTTCCATGCTCGATCTCACTATTAGCGGAAGGATGAATGATCATTACCGAAGCTATAGGTGACTACCGCACATTGTCAGAATGCAGTATCCTCAAGCCCCTACATTACAATCAAAAAATTTATAAGTTCGTCTGGTAGTTGCCCCACCAGACTAAGGAGAAGCTTATGCAGTATGCACAGATAACCGGATGGGGTAAATGTGTCCCACCAGCTGTGCTTAGCAACACCGATTTGATGACATTTATGGATACCTCCGACGAGTGGATTACCTCTCGCACAGGCATTCAAGAGCGTCGAGTCTGTCATTGCAACTTCTCCGATATGGCCATCGTGGCAGCCCAACGCGCACTCGCTGCGGCCAATCTACAGCCTTCCGAGATCGACTTAATCTTGCTCGGCAGCTTGACCATGGACTCGCTGTGTCCCAACACCGCATCCATCGTGCAGAACGCCATCGGTGCGCACAACGCCGCCTCTATCGATATCAACTCCGCCTGTACCGGTTTTCTATATGGCCTCCACATTGGGACCAATCTCATTAAAACCGGAGCCCACAGCAAAGTACTCGTCATAGGTGGTGAGTTCATTAGCCACTATATGGACTGGTCCCGCCGCGATGTTGCTGTGCTATTTGGAGACGCTTGCGGTGCCGTAGTGATCGAGGCTAGCCCAGAACCCACCGGTTTACTGGCCTGCAAAATCGGCTGCGAGATGGATACTACATCCGCCATTCAGATTACGAACTTGGGCAGCGCCTATAGTAGGCTCGACAATGGCTTCGTCTTCAATGGCTGGAATTTCGAGGGCCAAGAAGTCTTCAAACGCGCCATCAAAGCCATGGCATTCGCCTGCGGCGAGGTTCTTGCCCAGACAGGTCTTAGCATCGACGACGTCAATATAATGGTGCCACACCAAGCCAATCAACGGATCCTCGACGCCTTGGCCAAACGCCTCGGCATCCCCGAGCATAAGATCATGGTCAACGTACAAAAATACGGCAACACTTCGGCGGGCACCATACCCGTAGCACTTGCCGAAGCCCTAGAAGAAGACCGCATTAAACCTGGTGACTACGTGTTGATGGCGACCTTCGGAGCAGGCCTGACCTGGGGTGCCGGCTTAGTAAAGTGGGGCGAGCGCATTACCCCACTGGCCTTTAGCGATGCCGACCTCCCCCCCTGTGACAAGACGGGATTAGAGATACTTGCCCCACATATTGCGCGCTATAAAGCCCGTCAAGAAGAGTGAGACAAGGCTCTAAACGCGCCTTATAGTGCAATTTTCCATTGCAAAAAACCCTCTTAATGGTAAGCTGCCTCGCCCAAAGCTATGGCCTCGCGCATGCCGCAGATACTGGAAAGTGTTTGCCTGCGATCGAAGTCGTTTTATACCGCAATTGGAGTTAGCTTCATCTATTTGGCTGACTCCTACGTAAAACCAGTGTTCATCCATCAGGAGTTGTTATGAAGAACCTTCTCGCTGCCGCCATCTTTGTCGTCGCTGGCATCATTGTTACTACCATCAGCACCTCTAGCTTAGAGATCCAGGATCGCCCTAGTGCGAATAAGTGCATCGGTGAATGCTATGCAGCCTATGTCGCCGCAAACGGCACTATTGTCGACCAAGAGCGAGCAAAGGCAGAAGCGGCCGCCGCGATGAGCCCTGCAGAACTAGGAAAGACAGCATTCGTCTCCTGCCAAGCATGCCACGGCGCAAGTGCTGAAGGTGGCGTCGGCCCACAACTGGCCGGACGTGATTCTGCCTTTATTATCGATGCACTTAACACGTACAAGGCAAACGGCACACGCGGCGCCCAGAGTGCCCTGATGTGGGGTGTTGCTGCACCACTGAGCGAAACAGATATCGCGCACATTGGCGCCTATATCCAAAGCCTATAATAAAGCTAGTAAGAAAAACGGCCTGCCAGAGAATTCTGACAGGCCGTTTTTTTTGCATACAGATTAAAGCGTAAGTATTAATCCGCAGTGCTATTTTGCATCGCGAGCACCTTGGGTCTGGCTAGCAACCACTCGACTACTTCCTCGCTAAAGCTGTCTGATATCGCCGGTATGTGGGAGCCTTCAGCAATCGTCCAGAGTTCTGTTGAGCCACCGATAGCGCAGCCCTGCGCGTAGCTCGTGCGCGTTGTTTCCAAGCCTTCAAGATTGCGCTCTAAGTCTAGCGTGCCAATAACCTTCCCTTGTGCCTCGCAGCCATTATAGGAAGCCCAACGCGCGACCGTCTCTTCGGCCCCGGGGTAAACATTGCCCCGAATCTCACTGCCAGCATAGGCGATGGTGCCATCGGCGGTGCCATGGATCTGTAGAATGTGCACGGGGTTGGCGGGGGCTGGCATCGCGACTGTTGCCTCGGCGCCGGCCAAGCTCGCAATACCAGCGATTACGTCGGAGTGCTCGTAGGCAGTCCTATAAGACATGAAGCCACCATTGGAGTGCCCTATTAAATAGATGCGGCGCGGGTCGATGTTGTACTGACCCTTCACGACCTTGATGATATTCATCACATAGCCCGAATCATCTAGCTGTGATTCGAAGAAGTTGCAGCAAGCCTTGGATGCATTCCAATAACGACGCTGCTCGCCGCCGGTCTCCACGGAGCCATCAGGGGTCGCGAGTAGGAAGCCGTAGCGGTCCGCTAGCTCGCTAAACTTCATGTAATTGTCTTGGCCTTCTCCACTTGAGCCATAGCCGTGCAGCAACACGATCAGGGGTGCACTCAGCTCGCTGTTATAGGTGTTCGGCACCACTAAAGGTATATCTCCCCGCCCAGCATCTATAACATTGCGACTCTGCGCGGAAGCGGCGCTGCCGAACGCACAAAATACTAGAATCAGGAAAGCGGTAAACGGTTTATTGTTCATGACTTGGACCTTTATTGTGTAGTTCTTCTGGGTAGTTGTTTTTGCTAGGTAGTATGGGTAGTACTTCCGTGTAAATCTCCAGCGCACTTGTTAGCATATTAAATCCAGACCAACAAGCGGCAGCTTGATTAACACTGTAAAGCGCACGAGTTATTGCTTAGTATCTAGGCCTAATTCCAAAGCCAAGGATTGGGGCATTTCGCGCCACTGGAGAGAGCATTGCAGAAGCACTACTACACGATAGCATTAGTTTCGACACTTACCCTTCTTCATACTGCGATGCCACTTCAGGCTCAAAACGCTAGCGAGGAAATATTAGTCATTGGCATCACCCCAAGTGGCGATACCCTGCAATCAATCAAACGCATACCTTTCGCGGTACATAGCGCATCATATGCTGAACTAGAGGCCGCACAATCCCTCGATATTAGCGATTACTTGAATAGCCGGATGGCCAGCGTCAACATCAACTCCGCGCAGAACAACCCCCTTCAAGCAGACCTACAATATCGCGGCTTTACCGCCTCTCCCCTACTTGGGCTTCCGCAAGGCCTATCTGTGTATCAGAACGGCGTACGAATCAACGAACCCCTAGGCGATGCCGTGAACTGGGATTTGCTACCCGAAGCGGCGATCTATCGTGTCGACTTGGTCAGCGGAGCAAACCCAGTGTTCGGCCTCAACACCTTAGGCGGCGCGCTCGCCATTAAGATGAAAGATGGTTTCAACTTTTCTTCACAAAGCCTGAGCGCCAGCACCGGCTCTTGGGGGCGCAACACCGCCACGCTGGAGAGCGGCGGCAACAATGGGCAATGGGGGTATTACCTCAATCTCAGTCATTTCGATGAAGATGGTTGGCGCCAACAGTCCTCCTCCGAGTCGTTGAATTTATACAGTAGCGTTAGTTGGCGGCCATCAGCAGATTCGGCCGCTGACCTTGTCTACCAGCGCGGCGATAGCAATCTGATTGGTAACGGGGCACTGCCCGTAGGATTAGCAAAACAAGCCCGCGATAGCATCTTTACAGCTCCGGACATTACGGACAATGCCATGCAGATGCTGGCACTTAGCGCGCAGCACCAAATTGCTCCTGAACTTGAGGTCAGTACTAATCTATATTGGCGCGACAACCAAACGCACTCCTTCAATGGGGATGCCTCTGAGTTTGAACGTTGCGAGTTCGCCGGGGGCGCACAAGCCTTATTCGAAGAGAGCGATGAGATCGAAGACGCTCTAGAGGACTCTTTGGGTCTGTCACTGGACTCAATCTGTGAAGGTAGCGACCCGCGCTACCAAAGCTTCACAGACTTGGTCAGCGATATCGAGCGCCGAGCGATGGCCGCCGGACTAGATCCTGACGACTTCGAGATAGAGAATATCACCGATGATCTCAGTGGCACGGGTGTGCTGGCCGATGACGCCATCATCAATCGCAGCCAACGTCGTCAGCGCTCGCGTGGCTTCAGTGTGCAAGCCGCACTTAACAAGCCTTTGGCGGGAAAGAGCAATCAACTCATAGCCGGGCTCAGTGCCCATTTAGGTGACTCCCGCTTCCACTCTACCCTCGAATTATCAGACCTCGACCCCATAACCCGCAGTGCTAAAGGCCTTGGCGTAGGGACCTACTTTGACACGGCAGCCACCCATATACGCACCAACACCGATACTTATAGTCTTTTCCTTACCGATACAATCGACTTGAACGAGCGCTGGGCACTCACGCTGTCGGCACGCTATAACCACACTGAAGTCATTCTCAGTGACAGCTCTGGCGAGCGCCCCGAGCTCAATGGCCAGCATCGTTTCGCTCGCGTCAACCCAGCCATTGGGCTTACTTGGAACCCCAACGAATCCCTTACTCTTTACGGTTCCTATAGCGAAGCGAACCGTGTGCCTACGCCCATAGAGCTGGCCTGTAATGAGGGGGTATTCGAACTCGCGCAAGGTTTTGCCCTAGCGCAGGGAGAGGACCCCGACGATGTCGAGTTCGAATGCCGCCTCCCGAACGCATTCCTAGCCGACCCTCCCCTAGACGATGTAGTCACCAAGAGTCTAGAGCTGGGTCTACGAGGCGATTGGTATGGCGCCAAGTATCAGTTCAGCCTGTTCCGAGCCCGCAATCGGGATGACATCCTCTTCCAGACCACCGGACGCTCGACAGGCTTGTTCGCCAATGTCGATGCCACAGTGCGTCAGGGTGTAGAGTTTAATGCGCAAAAGCGTATGGGCGACTGGCATTGGTTTGGCTCCTACTCCTTCGTGCAGGCACGGTTCGATGACTATTTTCTAGCACTCAGTCCGAATCATCCCAACGCTAACTCCGATGGGGAGATCGCTGTTAGGCCGGGCGATCGCTTACCGGGAGTACCAGAGCACATCGCCAAGTTTGGGGTCGACTATGCCTTCAGCGATGCTTTCAATGTGGGTGCGGAAGTCGTTTACAATGGCCCGCAAGTATTACGCGGCGACGAGAGCAATGCCTTATCTCAGGTGCGCGCGGCGAGCATCTTAAACGCACAGGCGAGTTATCTTTTCGCGTCGAATTTTTCCGTCTTCATCAAGATCAGCAATGTCCTAGATAGCGAATATGAAAATTTTGGTTTACTGGGTGAAGATCCAAGTGAGCTGATTCCTGGACTGCTCGATAATCGCCCACTCTTCTTAGGCATTGGCGCCCCAAGGGCCGCGTGGCTTGGTGCCAAATTCCAACTATAGCGCGACTAATTACTTAAATTTCAGATAGTTATACTCACCACTCCACTTCGCATAAGCGCATTTAAAGAGTGCGCTTGCTTGCCCCAACAAGTGGCGGATTGCACCTTTTTTGCCCACTCACCCCTCCCTTAACGCCGCGTATAAAAATAGGAGGAATTTACCAGAAAAGGAAGTTGTGCTCCCTGATCGCTATTTCCTAGACTCATGAGACATAAGGCGCCTCCGCGCTTTCCCACCTGTCTCATTCTTGAGGAGTTATCCTTTGAGCGACACCACTCTTTCCCGGCGTGCATTCCTCGCGCGCACCTCGATCATCGCCCTTTCAGTGCCTATGATTTTGAGTGCGAGCACGCAGGCACGTGCTGCACAAGCGCAACAGGCTGAATTCACCACACTCTCCACTGAGGAGGCCGCAGAATTTGCGGCGATAGCGGCCCGCATTATTCCTAGCGATGAGACTCCGGGGGCCACGGAGGCCGGCGCCGTCTACTTCATGGATACGGTCCTGGGCGGCAGCCACAAAGACTACTTGCCGAACATGCAGGACGGTTTGCTGAGTCTTCAGGCACTCGCGCAGAGTCGCTACTCTAGTGCCACATTTCACAACTTAACCGTGCAACAGCAGGATCTGTTGTTAACAGAAATCGAGGATGACGCGTTTTTTCGCAACATGCGTTTCATGACCATCGCTGGCACCTTTACGCTGCCCGAGTACGGCGGTAATCGCGACGAGATTGGCTGGAAAATGATCGGTTTCGAAGATCGACACATGTGGATGCCCCCCTACGGGTTTTACGACGCTGACTACGCAGCAAAAGGAGAGTAAGTATGGCTTGGGCATCATATCCAACACGTGAAGAGGTTGATTTCGTGGTCATCGGTTCCGGCGCTGCCGGCGGTATCATGGCAAAGGAACTCTCGAGCGCAGGGTTCTCGGTAGTCGTCCTAGAGCAAGGACCCCATCTACAACCCGGAGACTTTAAACACGACGAGTGGGACTACACGCAGAATGAAGGCCTGGTCTGGGGACGGCGTAAAGGACATCCACAGACCTTCCGTCGATACGAGCACGAGAAGGCAGAGATCGTCGATGGCGCGGCACTCGGCTATGCCCATAATGTCGGCGGCAGTAGTGCACACTTCTCCGGCAACTTCTGGCGCCTACGCCCAATCGACTTCATGGAAGCTAGTGTGCTTGGGCCAATTGCCGGCACTAATTTCGTCGACTGGCCAATTACTTATGAAGAGCTTGAACCCTATTACACCAAGGTCGATTGGGAAATTGGTTTATCCGGCGTAGAGGGTCCATGGGACCCACCCCGCTCTCGAGACTACCCTTGCCCGCCTCTTCCTGTGAAATCATCGGGTGTATTGCTTGAGCGGGCGGCAAAGAAGCTAGGTCTAACTGCCTACCCAGAACCCCATGCGATCTTGTCCCAGCCTCACAATGGACGCCCAGGTTGTATTCATTGTGGCTTCTGTAATGGCTTCGGCTGTGAGGTAGGCGCTAAATCTTCCACAGCTGTCACTATGATCCCGCTGGCACAGGCCTCCGGAAATTGCGAGCTTCGTACTGGCTGCACCGTTTCAAAAATCAACACCGATGCTAACGGCCGAGCGAACGAAGTAGTGTACTGGGAAGAGGACGGCACGGAGCAGGCACAACGCACCAAGGCCGTAGTACTGAGCGCCAACGGCGCAGAGTCCGCACGCCTATTACTACTCTCCGCATCCGCGAGTCACCCCGATGGTTTATCCAACAGCAGTGGCATGGTCGGCAAGAACCTGATGTTCAACGGAAGTTCCCGTGTTGCAGGTCTATTCGCCGAACCGGTCAATGCCTTTAAGAGTGTCGCGACGACAAGGGTAATTCACGATTTCTATAGCATCGACCCTAAACATGGCTTCTATGGTGGTGGCGGTATAGACGAGCGCTCCCTCTCTCGTGGCTTGCCCATGGCAGCGGCGATGGGCAGTGGCTTGTTCAACGGCAAGTCATGGGGTAAAGAATACAAGGATACAATAGCAACTGAGTTCTCTCACGCCTGTTCCTTCAATGGTCATACCACCTCTCTGCCACTGTCAACGAATAATGTGACCTTAGACCCCGATGTAAAAGATAAGTGGGGCCGCCCAGCGCTACGAACTACCTTCATGAACCACAAAGACGATATCTCCACCATGAAGTTCTTCTACGATCGTTCGATGGAATTGATGGAGGCAGCGGGAGCTGTGCAGATAGCGGGACGATTCTCTGAAGAGGGTCAGCGCGGCGGAGTTCACCTATTGGGTACCTGCCGTATGGGGAATGATCCATCGACCTCTGTAGTAGACCGCTACAACCGCTCCCACGAAGTGCCAAATCTGTATATGGTGGATGGCGGTAGCATGGTGACCTCAGGACGCGGACAACCCACGATGACTATCATGGCACTGGCCTTTCGCGCTGCCGACCATATCATTCAGTCGGCACGCCGTGGAGAACTATAGTTAAAAACGAAAAACGCCGATCCGCAGTAACCTTGCGAATCGGCGTGCACGTTCTATCTATCCAAACTAAATCGCTAATTATAACTTCCCTCTGATCGACGCGATAATGTCACGAGCATCGTAGATATCGGCGGAGCGTTCGTGCTCCCCTTCCCCCATCAACACTTCGACACTGGCAACATAGCCCTGCTCTCGTTCTTGGAACTCAAGCTCGGATTGCGGGAAGGCGGGTGCGGAAGGTACCTCAGTTGTCGTACACCCGATCAAACCACAACGTGTTTGCCGTGTAGTACCAGTGCTGACCTGCACTGCGGCACGAGCACTATTGCGCTGTTCCACTATAGGCGTCGACGTGCGTTCGGCTACCTCGAACCAGTCATAGTTCTGTGCGACAGTTAACTCCGCGGCGCGAAGCAGTGCATAGTCTTGTACAGTTTCAAGGGTGGTTCCTGATTCTCCTTTAAATACGACACGATAGCGCGCCTCGCTCAGGCGACTCTCTGTGTACCCAACCTCACCGTCCTCAGATGCCGGTGCGTAGGGCGAGCGATTGCTGGCACATGCTGCCAAAAGCAGGACAGCCATTGCGACAATCGTAGTGCGTCCTAGACTGCGTAAACACGCGTAATTTGTGTTGTCCTTAATATCTATCTTATTCATTGCCATCTCCTTTGGTGCCAGTTTTCTGGACTGCTGCAAGTGACTGAAGTTGATCGAAATCCATTTGCAAAGTTGCAACGAACGACGACAGCCTATAGCGCAAAGTGTAATTCTTAATTCTTTTTACCTCATTGCGTAGAAACACAATCTCACGTCGCTCTCTTGCAATTAGGCTTGGAATCGATTCACCTAGATTGTCATCATCGAGATTAAAATGTGTATTCTCGCTACGTATACTCTCCGGGACGGATTCGGAAAATTGATCGAACTGAGCCTTCCTATTGCCCTCATTAGCGATAGCCGTCACAATTTCCATGCGATGCTTGGCTAGGCGTTTTAATACGTTACGAGCCTGTTGATTTGACAATCGTTTGGATAGCTCTTCATAAACTTCTCGAGCATTCAGACTCAGCAACCTAACATCATTAATTATCTTTAAATCTTGCGTAAGCATCTTTAACTCTCGATCCCTTTTACAGGCTAAATTGCACTGAAGCACATTCCTATTGAGTACTATTAAGTAAGTACAATTCAATTCCCGTGCCAAGCCCGAAAAGCTGAAAACAAAGGGTTCTGTGGTACTTGAATCGCAGTTTCACGAAACGTTTGGGAAACAATTACAGTTAAGCTTGTCAGTTTTACAATTTTCCACTACATTTTGCCTCCTCTAGAGCCAAGTGAAGGAGCTACGAATGGCTCAAGCAAAACTGTTGACAGCGATTGTCACACCCAAGTTACAAGAGCAAGTTTTTGCGTTGGACGCATTCTCACTCTATAGCCAGACATCCCCCAAGCCCAATGAGGATTGGATAAGCGCGCTTGAGCGCGAGAATGCGGATGTCGCGATCATTGAGTTGATTGATTTCGAAAAAGAAGATCTACAACGACTCATCGCCACCAAGAAACTTATCAGCATGGACATTATTCTGATTAGCGATGGTGAGCCTAATTCCTATATCGATAATGCGATGCGCAATGGCGTCTCCTACCACATGCGCTTACCACTAGATGCGGAAATTCTGCAAGAATTCCTGAGCGAATTGCACGCCGATTTAGTCGAGGCTCGCACTCCAGCCAAGGAGCAAGTGGCGAGTGAATTGAGTCAATTTGGCAGACTCATCGGCTCCTCCGCGGCAATGCGCAAACTGTATCGCATCGTACGCAAGTCCTCTCGCACTGATGCCAGCATCCTAGTCATTGGGGAGAGCGGCTCAGGCAAGGAGCTCGTCGCCAACACCCTGCACTTAATGAGCCCACGCTCAGACAAGCCATTCGTATCGATCAATTGCGGCGCGATCAGCACGGAACTCATTGAAAGCGAATTGTTCGGACATATTAAGGGCGCATTTACGGGTGCAACATCGGATCGAGTAGGTGTTTTCGAGCAAGCAGAGGGCGGGACTCTCTTTCTAGATGAGATTACCGAGATGCCAATGGATCATCAGGTTAAGTTGCTGCGTGTGTTAGAAACGGGGGAGTTCAAGGCCGTTGGTAGCGACAGATTGCAAGTGGCAGACGTGCGTATCATTGCAGCTACAAATCGCGAACCAGGCGTAGCAATTACCGAGGACTTGTTACGCGAAGATTTGTATTTTCGGATTGCGCACTTCCCTATACGCGTGCCTGCCTTGCGCGAGCGCGAAGATGACATCACTGGCCTTGCAAAACACTTTCTAGCTTATCGCAACGCCGAGGAAGGGCTATCTAAAGAGATCACTACAGAGGTGTTGGAGAAAATTAGAACCTATCACTGGCCAGGCAATGTGCGCGAACTACTTCACGCCATCGAACGCGCCTATATCCTAGCCGACGATGTAGTGGGCTTAGAACACCTAGTTCTGGAAGGAAACGAAACTCTCACACCACTGTCCAATGACTACTCATCGCTAGAGGACATGGAGAAACAACTAATTCTGCAGACCCTCAAGGAACTCGATGGCAATAAGAGCGAAACTGCGGAACGCTTAGGTATTAGCGTCAAGACTCTTTATAACAAACTTAAGAAGTACGAAGACTTCGAATTGGAATAAAAAAGCGCCCCATTCGAGGCGCCTTTTCATGCGTCTTTCTTAGCAGTTGCGATCTGCGGCATTTACCGCATCGCGAACATCCTCACACGCATCTTCGATAGCGTTACCAGCATCGTTTACTGCGTTGTCGATGTTTTCGCCCATTCGCTCTGCCGGTCCATCGTCACAAGCGGTTAGCATGAATACTGAAAATAGAACTGCTGCAATTGTTTGTAACTTCATGTCACTTCTCCTTAGTACTGCTTTTTGAAAAAACTTAGCAAAAAATCATATCTGTCTTTGTCATAAGGGCGGCTGTTTGCCGCGTACTGCTCCTGCAAGTAAAGAGATGAGGAACAACACGATAAAAACAACGAATAGAATTTTTGCAATCCCTGTTGCTGCACCAGCGATCCCGCCGAACCCAAGTAGAGCTGCGACAATCGCGATGATGAAAAATGTAATCGACCAACTCAACATAGCGTTACCTCCTGTATCCTTTTGTCAGTGGGAGCTAATTTCCACATTCCTTACGCAACACGTTTGGGGTGATAATTAACTTGTTCGCTAAGGACTCAGCGATAAGCGTGCCAACTTTCTAAAACACTCCTGCATCCCAGCGCTGTCGCGACCTTCAAGTTGCAATGCCTTTTTTCTAAAGTAAAAATTTCCCGACACTTGCTGTCCTTAGCATGCAAATTTTTCTAGTGCATCAGTAGAATTTTCCGGTACCCATGGCAAGATACGCTAAGCTTAGGCTTCGACTACAGAGGAAGAGACATGCGTAAGGTTTTTATCGCAGTACTATTTGTTCTGGCCTTATTGGTGAGCGTAGGCAGCTTGCTAGGCATCACGCCTCGCTATGTACTTGCTACCCCAGCCGTGGCCACAGGCATCGGAGCCAAATTACTGTGCAGCGCACGCTATGTCAGTAGCTTCTCTGCGGAACAGGCCTTCGATGACCTCGTTCAGTACTCCCCTGCCCTACAATATCTGAGCGTCGACTATGACGATGACTTTAAGACAGTCAGTACCTCTTTCTTCGGCCTTGCAAGTAGCCAGGCACACTTCCTGCCCGGCATTGGCTGTGCTAATGAGTTTGATCAAGTGCATGACCGCGAGGCGCTATCAAATAATGAAGTCGCAAGACTAGCGAGTCATTGGCCACATGGTAATCGAGTCGAGACGACACAGGCGTCCATGCAGGCATTGCTAGAGGAGATACTTACGCAAGACAATCAGTTGGGGCTCAATACCCGCGCACTGCTTTTAGTGCAAGGCGGACAAATACTTGCCGAGGCCTATGGTCAAGGCAGCGGCCCTAACACCCCTCTATTAGGTTGGTCGATGGCCAAGAGCCTGATGTCGGTAATGCTGGGTAATCTGGCGCTACGGGGCCGAATAGACCCGCAGCACGCACCTTTGTTCCCGAGTTGGGCGAACGACTCCCGCCGCGACATTCACTTACAAGACTTGCTGCACATGAGCGACGGCTTAGCGTTCTCTGAGGAGTACAATCCGGGGGACGATGCGACGGCCATGCTCTTCACTGAGCCCTCGGCCTCGACCTACGCTCTGGCCAAGCCCCTCATTCATCCGCCGGGCACCCATTTCAACTACAGCTCCGGCACGGCCAACCTATTGAGCAGGCTCTACTTCGAACACACTGGCGGCAACTTGCAGGCCGCATATGACGACTATATCGAGAACATCTTCATTCCCCTGAGTTTTCAAGACGCGATCTTCGAGACAGATGCCACTGGCATTTTCGTTGGCAGTTCTTATTTCTACGCATCGGCGCGAGACTGGGCGCGCCTTGGGCAGTTAATGCTCAACGAGGGCGAGATCAATGGTCGACGCATCGTCAGTAGGCAATGGGTAATGCAATCGAAGGCAACAAACTCAACAGAGAACAACAAAGCTTATGGATATCAGTGGTGGCTCAATGAAGGCGGTAGTTTGCTGCGTTGGCCAGATCTGCCCAACGATACTTTCGCAGCAACGGGCAACCGCCAGCAATACCTAATGGTAGTGCCATCGCTGCAAGCAGTCATAGTGCGTTTGGGGTGGACTTCGGGCAGCTATCCCGTAAACGAGCGTTTCGCCAGAATATTGGAAGCCGTTGAGTCAAATGGGCAGTAGAGAATAATGGTGGGAGTAGCTGGATTCGAACCAGCGACCCACGGCTTAGAAGGCCGTTGCTCTATCCAACTGAGCTATACCCCCAGGGAAAAGGTCCGAACAAGACAGCACTAAGCGGATGTCAGTAACTGAGGAAATGGGGTGACCGATGGGGCTCGAACCCACGACAACCGGAGTCACAGTCCGGGGCTCTACCAACTGAGCTACGATCACCATTGAACTTTGTTTACAACCAAGTCTAGATGGAGTTGGTCGGGGTAGAGAGATTCGAACTCCCGACATCCTGCTCCCAAAGCAGGCGCGCTACCAGACTGCGCTATACCCCGATACCCTGCATCGTAATGCAGGGTCGGCATAATACTCACGGCGCCTTTACCAGTCAATCGCAAAGTGACAAAAAAGACTAATATTCAGCACAGTGACTTATCGCTCTATACGCCAAGTGCTGCCATCAGCCGAATCCTCGACAACAACCTTCAAGGCAGCCAGTTTATCGCGGATCTCATCGGCCAATGCCCAGTCCTTGTTCGTCCGTGCCTCACGCCTTTGTTTAATCAGCGATTCGATATGGGCAGCATCCACCTCTGTGTCATCTTGCCCTTGCAGGAAAGTCTCTGGTGAGCCTTGCAAGAAGCCTAGAACTCCCCCAAGCTTGATGAGCAGCCGCCCCAACTGTGCGGCAAGGTCTGAGTTTTCCTCACGCTGTCGGTTGATCTCACGGGCAAGGTCAAACATCACCCCTAAAGCTACCGGGGTATTGAAATCGTCGTCCATAGCGGCGCAGAAGGCCTTCTCGAAGCGCGAATTCACTAACTCACGAGCATTAGCAGTGTCTAGCCCGCGCAGGGCGGTGTAGAAACGCTCTAATGCCACCGAAGCTTGGTGCAGGCCCTGCTCCGCATAGTTAATTGGGCTACGGTAATGACTAGAGATCAATAGGTAGCGGATGACCTCGCCACTGTATTTCTGCAACACATCGCGCACGGTGAAGAAATTGCCCAAAGACTTGGACATCTTTTCATTGTCGACACGAACCGACCCGTTATGCAGCCAGTAACGGGCGAATTGCTTGCCCGTCGCAGCCTCGGATTGCGCTATCTCGTTCTCATGGTGCGGAAAAACCAAGTCTGTGCCACCACCATGTATATCGAAGGAGTCACCGAGGCAGCAAGTCGACATCGCAGAGCATTCGATATGCCAACCTGGCCGGCCATAGCCCCACGG